>CAILNN010000341.1 GCA_903835555.1 uncultured Verrucomicrobiota bacterium | reverse complement strand
GATGTCCGCCAGGTCATGGACTGCGCCAGCCCTCTGGCGCTTTGGAAACAGCCGTGAAAATAGATAAAGCCTCAAGCCTCCCGACTCCGCATTTTGAGTGATGGGCACGATGTAAGAAGGTGGACCTACTCAAAGTAGCGTAGACTTTCCTGTCTGCTTTAGGTCTGCTCGACGGTCCGAACGACGCCCGCCATTCAGTTTATCCGAGGTGGTCCAGCCTGCCCCACAGGGGCCAAATGAGACAGCCCAGGACACCGTCGTGGGTTAGATACCAAAAAACAAAGAGCCCTGTAAGGGCGAAATGAGGCGCATACGACCGCCGGGTGTTGATAAAAACCAAGGAGGCCCCATCTCTAAATCCTCTTGTAGCCTTCTCTTGATTCGAAACTCTCCTGCTCAGCGTTCCGTCTTGTAATACGTCGGAGCCACCCTACTTCCGCGCGGCCAGAAGTCCTGAATCCATATCCGCAGTATTGTCATTCTTCCGAAGCCGGAGGCTTCACAGCCTGTAGCCGGTGGTTGAGCGCAGCGACACCACCGGATTACCGGCCTATAAGAGTCGCGCACCCCGGCAGGGGTGCCAGCAGGAGTAATGCCACTATGGCGGGATAGGCCCGTCTTGCTGGCGCATCCCACGGTCGCCCCTTTGGGGCTGCACCGAGGCTTAGCGGAAGCATTTTAACCGAAGATGGACGGGTGGACGGATGGACGCAGCTTAACAGCAGAGGAAATCGGTGCAGAACGTAATCTGGCAAATACCGGAAATCTGGGAATCACTCCGCCACCGGCAGAACGATGGCACTCGGATGAGCGGAGCCGTGGTACACGCTTTGGGTCGCTGTTTGGTAATCCCCAGCCCTGGCATTAAAGATATTCTCAACGAAGGTTTGCGGGTTGCGGTCGTACAGCGGAAACAAAGTCGATTGCACCTGGACCATGATCTTGTGTCCGGCCAGGAACACGTGATCGACATGGGGTAGACCCCACTTGTATTCCTCGATTTTCCCGGGTGTCAGAGCTTGTGGCTTGTCAAAACCATGAACGTAGCGGCCCCGAAAAATTTCGATGCCAATGGGAATCTCTGCACCGGTTAGCTCCACCCCCGGTGCCCCTTGAGAACGCCCTTCCGAGGTCGTTTCCGGATGAACATCGATCAGTTTAACCACCCAATCGCCATCCGTCCCGGAAGTCGCGGCAAAGAGGTCTACCAACGGTTGTCCCATGATATGAACAGGCTTTTCGAGCGGCTGGGTTTCATAGACCAAGACATCGGGACGATCAGAAACAAACCGTTGGTCGTGGACCAACCACGGTCTCCACTGATCCCCGTCGCTCATATTGATTGGACGCGGGACGAACGGAACCGGTTTCGCCGGGTCGGAGATATAGTCGTCGTGGGCGTCGGCAGTGCTGGCAGGGGCTTGGAATGACAAGGCCAGCTTGTCGTGCAAATAGAGCCTCACCGGTTTGCCCGCGGGCCAGTGCTGCGAAACCTCCCACTGATTTACACCGGTGGCATAGGTTAAGACTGGCGGAGTCTTGGGATCGGCCTTGCCCTTCAAATGATGATCGAGGAATGGCTTGAGATATCGGGCACGGAATTCTTCGGCTGTGTCGCCGGTAAAACTCAATAAGCCCAGATTGTAGCCGTAATGATTGACCCCGGAATGACGCCACGGGCCAATGACGAAGTAGACGATATCGTTGTTCTTATCCTTCGGTTTCAGCGCCTCGTAGACTGCGGGCGCACCATAGGAATCCTCTTGGTCCCATTGCCCGACCACCAGCATGGTAGGAACAGACAGCGTCCGAGCGGCCATCCATTTATCGACCGCCTGCCGTGACCAGAATTCAGTGTAGGCAGGGTTCTGCATGACCTTCTGGAGGAACGGGTATTGGTCGAAACCCCAGTGTCGAATGAAGTCGCCGGTGGAACCGGCCTCTAGATAGCGACGGTAGTCATCGCCGGCACCGAATGCGGGACCGCCCCCATCGGCCTTGGCGGTGCCTTGTTGCACGACATAATCGATGGTCGGATTGCGAAACGCGCCGTTGTGGAACCAGTCGTCGCCCATCCATCCATCGACCATTGGGCTTTGGGGAACGGACGCCTTGAGGGCCGGATGGGGGTTGATTTCAGCCATCAGGGCGGTAAATCCGGGGTAGGAGGAACCGATCACGCCGACCTGACCGTTGCTTTCCGGCACATTCTTCACCAGCCAATCAATGGTGTCCCAGGCATCGGTCGATTCGTCGACTTTGGAGTCATTCAGCGGCCCGATGATGGGCCGGTTCATGACAAAGTCTCCTTCGGAATGGTGCAGTCCGCGGATATCCTGATACACCCGGATGTAGTTATCCTCGACGAAATCGGCGTCCATCACCGGCAGGATTTCGGTGATTTTCTGACTCGCTGTCCGGGCAGCCATATGCTTGGCATCATAGGGCGTGCGGGTCAGCAAGAGGGGGCCTCCATGGGTCCCCTTTTTTAGGACAATGACGGTGTATAGTTTCACTCCGTCCCGCATCGGTATCTCGGCCACTCGTTTAATAAAATCAGCCTCGGGTCGAACCTGTTCATAGCTGGCGATGGTGTCCACCGTCATGGGTGTGACCGAAGTATGAACGGGGTCATCTCCGAACACGGCGGGATTGCCGACCATCATCGAAAGGGTGGCAAGGAGCATGGGGGATGATTTGGCTTTCATCGATGGGGTCGCTTTCGACAACGGGACAAGTTTTGTCAAGAATCCAAGTGGTTAGGGCGTGTTTTCAAAATGGCTTTGTCTATATGCCCCCGCCCGTTTTGGCCAGCAGATAGACAAATGCATTTTGAAAACACGCCCTAAAAGAGGGAAATGGAGTGACGGCCCCGGAGCATTCGGGGCGATGTTGCACCACTATTTCGCGATTTGGACCAGTTGAACAGGAATTGGTCCGCCGATTCCCCTGGCAACGAATTCCAACCCGACGGCATCTGTCAATCCGAAGTAAACGTCCCAATAATGTTCCGTGCGGCACCAGGCACGAAGCTCCCAGACCAATCGCCCGTTGCATTCTTTGACCAAGGCTTCTGATACAGGAGTCTTTAATACCTTTGAATTCGCGGACGCAACCCCCAACAACAGTTCCCGGACCAAAGGAGACGGGTTTTGCATTCCGACAATAAAGGTCAAATCGACCCGCCGCTTGTCATGGGCCGTGTAGTTGATGATGTTATCGGCGGTCAATTTTGAGTTGGGAATGATAATCAGTTTGTTATCCGGCGTGGTCAACATCGTGGTGAAAACACCGATCTCATCAATAATTCCTTCGGAACCTCCTCCGCCCACGTAGTCACCTTTCTTGAAGGGACGAAAAAAGATGAGGAGAAAGCCGGCGGCAAAATTGGATAGATTGCCCTGAAGCGCCAGGCCAATGGCAAGGCCTGCTGCCGCGATCAGTGCCGCGAATTGGGCGGTCGGAATCCCCAGCTGGCCCAAAGCGGTAATGATCACCATGATCATAATCACCGTCGAAGCGATATTGGCGGCGAAACGACTGACGGTGGGGTCGATTTTGCGGGCGTCGAGCAATCCGATGATGATCCGCCGGGTGAAATTGGCGATCATCCGGCCGATCACAAATATGGCTGCCGCGACCAACAGGTTGCGGAGGAAGACCAACCCGTTTTCCGCCACCCAATGGCGCGCTTGGTCGTATATTTTGAACCAGTCAGTGGGCTCGGTGTTCGCTGGGACGGTCTCCGCAAGGAGTAGCAAATGAATCATGCGCCGGGACAATGTTTAACGCAGCGATTTTGGCAATAACAAAATCTCCAGTTCCGGTTGATAAAACAGTGTGGTTCCTGTTGATTCAGGCTGCATGAAAAAGCTTGGTTCCTATCCCTTGATACTGGCCGGTCTGCTCCAACTGGCACCGTTATGGCAAAACCTGAGTCCCATCATCAATGGCGGCGGAGCGCCCGCCATTTCCATCATCCGGTCACTCCTGCTGCTCGCGGGTGTGTTTGGCAGCGTCGATGCCCTTTCCGGCGCTTCGGTCAGTATTCCAAATCAAACCTTTAACGCCAAGGTCGGGGTCAAGACCAATTTTGTCGTCAATATCATCCAGGACTTCTCCTATACCATCTCGGTTATCACGTTTACCCCTATCACTCCTGCTGGAACATTACCGGCGGGCTTCACCTTTGGAAGCACGGAGGTATCCACCTTTCCGATCATTTTCTATCCCCAAATCAAGGGAACCCCCACCACGGCAGGGACATACGTTATCAGGGTAACGGCCAAGGAAAATGCAACTTCAACCGGAGATCGGGTGATCAACGGCACTATTACCGTCATCGTCGCTCAGCCCGATTTGCCCGCGACCGTCTCCACACCTCCGGCGGATCAGGTGGTCACCGAGGGCGGCAGTGCCACCTTCACCGTGGTGGCAGCAGGCAGTTCACCAATCAGCTACCAGTGGTACTACAATACCAACACCGTGATCCCGAAAGCCACCAACGCGACTCTGACTTTGAATCCGGTGGCCCTGAGCAATGCCGGGACTTATTCAGTCTGGGTGACTAACAAATTCGGAGGGACGTTTAGTCCGAGTGCCAGACTCACCGTGAATCCAAAAGTTGTTGTGCCTCCATTCTCTTTGGGAACACCCACAAAGAACATTGACCAGATTCAATTCTCGCTGCCAGGCGTCGCGAACGCCGTCTATACGGTTCAGTTCCTCTCTGCCTTAAAGGGAGCAACGTGGCAAACAGTCAAAACTTTGCCGACACCAACCACCTCGGGAATCCTGACCGTCGATGTCCCTATCACCGGGACGCAAGGGTGGTATCGGGTGAGTTCGACGCCGTAGTCGCCGGGCGGGACGGGGAGCGCGGACCGGACGTCCGGGCTCCCCGAGGGGCCTTGCCTTACGGCAGGCGCTTCAATAGGATATCTTTGAATTCCACCAGCATCGGCGGTCCGGCGTGCAATTGGAGGGCTAGAATGCCTTCGGTCGCGGCTTTCGACGGCTGCTCATCGATTACGTCGATGGTCATCCGGTTGTTGATGAAGTGCATCAGGTGGTTGCCGTTGGCGATCACCACGTAGTCATTCCACTCTTCCTTGCGGATGTTGGCCTGGAGTTCGGCAGATGGGGCCAGTTGCGAAATCTTAATCACCTTGGTCTGGCCATTTTCCTCCACAATACGGGTGCGCTGTCCGCGCTCGGCCAAGATGCCGCGTCCCCGTTCTTCATAGAGGATGCCGCTGTAGGTCGTGCCGGCCTCGAAGTCGGCCTGGTAGCCGCCGACTACGAAATTGACCGGGTCGATCAGCTTGCTGCGGTATTGGACACCGGAGTTTCCGAAGCCTTGGGAATCACCCGGCACGATACGATACTTAAAATGCAGCTCGAAGTTGGCCACGGTGCCGTTGGTCCAGACCAGGAAGGTGTTGCCCTTGAGCGGATTTCCCTTGGTAGTGGTACCGGCGATCAGGCCATCCCGCACGGTCCAGTGGTCGCGCAGTCCGTCCCAGCCGGAAAGGGTCTTGCCATCAAACAAATTGACCCACACTTCGGCACCGGGCTTTGCGGGGGCGGCTGGTGTGGCGGGTGCCGCTGGTTTCTTGGATTCAACGGCGAAGGTGGCGGGAGCCATCAGCAGGGCCGAGAGCAGCAGGGTTCCTTTGATTGGGTTGAGCTTCATGAAAGAGATGCGTTTTGAGGTTACGTTCTTTAAGGATCAGGTTGATGGATCAGGACGGTGGAGCGAGATGGCAGCCTTCCACCCGAGGTGCCCGACGCGTGAAACGTGGGGGAGGTGGAAAGGCTGCTCTTGGGAAAGACCGGTTAGACGGCGAAGAACTTGTGGAGATTGGTCAGACCTTTGACGGCGATTTCCTCAGTGGTCGGTTCGATCCGGCGCCAGATAGCGGCGGCACGGGCAATCACCTTGACGTCCGTCGTGAAGGACTCGATGACCACGTCGCCGGTGTAGTGGATGGCCTTAAGGGCGGCCACGATGGGAGCCCAATCAAGGGAGTCGTTGCCGGGGGTACCGCGGTCGGTCCCGCAGGCGTGAAAATGCCCGAGGTGGGCACCGGCCTTGAGAATGGACTTGGCCTGATTTTTCTCCTCGATGTTCATGTGGAAGGTATCAAGGTGGAGCTTCAGAGCCGGGCTTCCAACCGCTTCCAACATGGCTAGGCCCTGGTCGCAGGTATTGATGAAGTCGGTCTCAAACCGGTTGAGCGGTTCCAGACAAATAACGCGGCCACGGGCTTCAGCGTAGGCCGCCAAATCTTTTAGATTTTTTACCACTTCAGCCCACTGATGCTTGTAGTCCTCGGGTTCGACGGCGTCGGCGCGTCCGACCACACTGTAGACAGGGCCAATCAGGCGGGGGCAATCGAGAATCACCATCTGATCGAGCAGGGCCTTCATGTAGGTCATGCCGGTCGCCTGCTCCTCCGGGGTGCCGCGAAGGTCGCGTCCGGGTCCCATGCAAGCACACACACTGCCGATGGCCAAGCCCGCTGCTTTGGCGGCTTGGCCGACCACAGCGGGATCGATGTGAGATGGGTCCTCCACCGGGATTTCGACCGTCTCAAATCCCCATGCTTTGAACTTGGGGAAGAGGTCCACGTTGGCGGTCGTGAAAGGAGAGGTAAAGAGGAAAGAATTGATGCCGAATCTCATGCGTGACGTCAGGTTAAAGGGAGGGAACGGGTGGGAGAAAGGATTTTTAAACGCCTCCGAAGAGAACTGTTTATTTCGGCGGATTGATGAAGCGATCGGCACACCATTGGAGGTCCCGATTCTTTGCCGTGCCATTCTTGGGAGCAGGGGAAAAACCGCTCGGGTTAGTCAACTTGGCGGTGCTGGGTTCCAGCCACCGCTTCACTTCGGAATGCCCATCGGCGAAGCTGAATCCGGCGCTGCCACCATGGCGATAGGCGGGAAAATTCTGCCAAGTGTCTTCATTGACCAAAACGGCGAAGTAACCGTCGTCAATGGTGTATTCGCTTTCATCGACAAAAACGAAGGCCTGCGAGGGTTCCGGGCGATTAATGGCCAGGATTTTTTTGTAGGCAAGAGCGTTGGCTGGATTTGCCCCTAGAACCAACGGCGAGACGCCGCCGTGCCCGTCGTCGCCACCGCCGTTCATTTGTCCGCTAATGGAGTAACTGCGAGCCGACGGCAAATTCAACAGCTTGCCGCTCCAGACATGGGTTTGCCCCGGGCAGACGTAAATTTTCTCGGACGTATTGTATTTGAACAACAGCCCTTTCTGGACGGTAGCAACATTGGTGGCTCCAGGGAGCGAATTTGCGGTTGCGGAGCCTGCTCCATCAATCCAGGCATTGGCCGAACTGATGGCATTGGGGCAGATGGAATCGTTAAAGTCAGTCGCATACAACTGCCACGCCAATTGAAGTTGTTTGGCATTGCTCATGCAGGAGGTCGACTGGGCCTTTGCTTTGGCCTTGCCTAGGGCTGGCAGGAGCATGCCGGCAAGGATGGCAATGATGGCGATCACCACCAGCAGTTCGATCAGGGTGAACCCATGACCGGCGGACTTGGGACAGTTTCGGATTTTCATGGCATGCGAGCGTTCTGGTGTGGACCCATTGGGAATACTCCTTGCACCGGGAAATTCCAGAGAAAACGCGCATGGGCGAAAAGATGGAGTGGCACGCCAAGGTGCCGAAGCGCAAGACAGGGATAGAATCAAGCGCGATGACCGACCGGTGTGGGCAGATTGGGAAGCATCCCACCCGCGGCGCTCAGGGTCAGGCGAGGGCGGGTGGCAGAAAAGCGGCGTCTCGCCGCTTCCACGTGGGGGCTTACAGGCGATCGTCGCCGGGCTTTCGCCCGACGAGCATTTTGCGATAGGTCGCCATTGCCAGTAGCGGCCAGGCGTTCCGGTACATGTCGTACTTCAAGTAGAAAACCTTGGGAAACCCGGTTCCGGTTATTTCGTCTTCGGTCCAGGAGCCATCCTGGTTCTGTGTTTGGATGAGATACTGGATGCCGCGAATTAGGGCCGGGTCGTCGGACTGACCCATCGCACAGAGACCCATGACCGCCCAGGCGGTCTGGGAAGCCGTGCTAGGGCCTGCTCCTTTGTAAATCGGGTCGTCGTAGGTGTTGCATCGCTCGCCCCAACCGCCATCGGGTTGTTGCACCGACCGCAGCCAGTCCGCACCCCGGCGCACCCACGGCTCGTTCATGTCGATTCCCAAAGCGACCAAGCCGCGAAGCACCTGCCAAGTTCCGTAAATGTAATTAACCCCCCATCGCCCGAACCACGAGCCGTCGGCTTCTTGATGCGCTTTGACAAAATCCAAGGCTCGCCGGATTTGGGGATGGTCCAAGGCTGCGCCGTCATATCCGAGGAGTTCCAAAATGCGGGCAGTGATATCCGCGCACTCAGGATCAAGCATCGCGTTGTGGTCGGCAAAGGGGACCATTTCCAGAATGGACTTGGTGCAGTCCTTGTCGAAGGCGGCCCACCCGCCGTCCCTACACTGAAAGCCCATCATCCATCGCATGCCCCGCCGATAGACTTCATCCCGTCGCGCACGGTTGGGAAACGGCATGGTTCGGAGGGCCAGCAACACCATTGCCGTGTCATCGACATCGGGATTCCATTGATTGTTGAATTCGAATACCCAGCCGCTTGGTTCCACGTCGATCGGATTCTTGTGATACCAGTCGCCCCGGAGTCGGATTTCGCGGTCCATCAGCCAAGCCCCGGCCTTCGCCATTTTGGGATGATCGGCGGGAACACCGGATTCCCGGAGGCAGATGGCCACGATGGCGCTATCCCAGACCGGAGAGAAACACGGTTCCATGCGGACGCTGTCGGCATCAAAATGCATCAAGCGCCTGAGTTCGTGGTGTGCTCGAATGACCTGCGGATGGTCATCGGCATAACCCAATGCTTTCAGGGCGATCAGGGCATTGAGCATGGCGGGAAAGATAGCGGCCAGCCCGTCGCTGCCCTCAAAACGTTCCAGCATCCATTGCTCCGCACGACGCAGTGCCCGTGCCCGAAACGGGTGGAATCCAAGCCGACTCACCCATTCCGCCAGTTTATGGAGCCGGTCCAGCCACAAGAACATGTTGCGCAGGGAGAAGTCGAAGTAGCGTGGGCGAAGCGGCTCATCAAGCTCCCATTTACCTTGGGGATAAAGTTCGTCCAGATTGACCGACTTCTTGAGCGGTCGGGAGGGGCGAAAGTGGTTGATGATGGCCAGGGGAATGAGCATGGCGCGTGACCAATTGCTCATCTCCCAGAAGTTCACGTGAAACCATTTTCCAATCAGCAAGACTTCGCAGGGGATGGTCGGAACGTGCCGCCATTCAACCAAGCCAATCAGGGCGAGGTAGAGTTTGGAAAAGGTGTTCATGCGAGGAACCCCTCCCATGGTGAACGCCACTTCGCGGGCCTTCAGCATGCGATAATCGGTAGGGGGCACGCCCGCGAGCTTCAGTGCCAGATAGGCCTTAATGGTCGCATTGACCTCGGCGGGTCCATTCGGATAGATGTTCCATCCACCGTCAGGGAGTTGTTTGCTGAAGATGTGGTTAATCGCCTTGCGTTCCCATTCCGCATCGACTTTGTCCCACCAGTGGTAGAAAACCACCATGTCGGCCACCAAAGTAACATCGACCAGCAATTCGCCGACCCAGTAGCCTTCCGGTTTCTGTTCCGAAAGAAGATAGGATTGCGAACGGGTAATTGCCTCATCAAGCGCGGGAAAGGTCCGATAACCACCGGTCGGCCCAGCCGGGGAGGTTGCCCGGGCGGGCCCAGCCTCTCCAAAGGTGACTGCCATTGGGGAAACATGCCGAACCCATTTGTCGGTTGTAAAGTGCTTTGTGACGGACCGGTGAAGGGGCATTCGCCGTATTTGGAGCCGATGTAAGGAGTTTCGCGCTTTGGACTACCCATCTGCATGATGAATCTGCGCAGTTGGTTGGCTGGAGCTCTTGGTATGGCCACTTCTTTCTGCTGGGTTGCAGCGGAACCCGTGGCATGGAAAAGCGGTCCAGAACAAGTGGCCCTCTTGGAACTGTACACGAGTGAAGGGTGCAGCAGTTGCCCGCCAACGGAGCGATGGCTTTCCGGTTTGACCAATAGCCCGGCCCTGTGGCGGGAAGTTGTTCCGGTGGAGTTTCACGTTGATTATTGGGATAATCTCGGGTGGACCGACCGCTTTGCCTCGCCTGAACATACCGAGAGGCAAAGGAGCTATGCTGGCCTATGGAAAAGTCCGACGGTTTACACGCCCGAATTAGTGGTGAATGGCTCGGAGTGGAGAAGGGGGCAGAGCCTGGGCGGATTTCCCACCGGCAACCGACGGCGGGTGGGCGTCCTGGAAGTGACGGCTGTTTCGACCAATCGTCTGTCGATTCACTATTCACCAGACGCGGCCAGTCATCGCTCCGGACCGATCGAGGTTACCGCAGCTTGGCTGGGAAGCGATATCGTTAGTGATGTGCGTCGGGGCGAGAATGCAGGAAGCCAACTCCATCATCCATTTGTCGCGCTTCGATCGGTGACGGCACCCTTGGAATTGCGTGACGGAAGTGCGGCAGTCGAGTTGAGTCTGCCGCGATTGCCCCGTCAGGTGGCGTCCCGATTGGGGGTGGCCGTCTGGGTGTCGCGGGTGGGCAGTCCGGTGCCAGAACAGGCGACGGGTGGGTGGTGGGTGGCGGATGGAGGGCGCTAGTTCGGAAACACGACACAAGGTCCCATCGGACCCAGAGGACCTATGGGCTCGATGAATTCAGGACGGGCGCGTAGTTCTTCAGGCGTCCATCCGGCTTCGCGGAGGCTCCGCAAGCTCATGGCAGCGTGGCGCTTGGCCAGGCGCACGCCGTTTTCGTCGCACCACAAGGGGCAATGGAAGTAGGTCGGCGGGCGAAGGCCGAGCGCTTTGGCCAAGAGCTGCTGGCGGAGGGTCGATAGCAGGAGATCGGCCCCGCGGACCACCTCGCTGATCTGCATGCCCACATCATCCATAATGCAGGCCAATTGATAGCTGGGCACCCCATCCTGACGCCAAACGACAAAATCACCAAAATCCCGACCGGCGACTCGCTCAACCTTGCCGAAAGCGGCATCAATGAACGAGCAGGATTCACCGTCGGGAACCCGAAAGCGCCAATGGGCTGGACGCGCGGAAGAGCAGACGACCCGTCGCTCGGTCGGACGGCAGGTTCCGGGGTAGATGGGTTCGTCGTCAGACGCATGGGGAGCACTGACGGCGGCTTGAATATCTTTGCGCGAGCAAAAGCAGGGATAAATCCAGCCGTCGTCGCGAAGGCGATGGAACGCGTCGGTGTAGAGTGTCAGACGCTGACTTTGCCGGTAAGGGCCATGGGGACCGCCGATATCCGGACCTTCGGACCATTGCAATCCGAACCAACGCAGGTCGTCCAACTGCGCCTCGGCGAAGACGGCGCGAGTTCGGCTTTGGTCCAAGTCGTCATCGCGGAAAATCAGAGTGCCACCAAATAGTTGAGCACGTTGTTGGGCAAGCCAGAAGGTACGCGCATGGCCGAGGTGAAGAAATCCGGTGGGAGACGGGGCTAAACGTCCGCGATAAGGATCACCCATGGGGATAATCAGTCGTGATGGACGGGTTCGTGCTCCTGCAACCAATCGCGAAAGTTCGGCAATTGGCAGCCAAGCCATCTTTTCAATTGCTCGCAATTAAGTGACACATCCGGGGATCGGGGCGGTCCGACGAACCCCTTTAAGGTCACGGGTTCGACCTTGGGATTTAGGGAAGGATAGTGGGTCCTAAGCGCATCGGCGATTTCCCAGCGGGAAATACGTTCGGCCCCGGCTACATGAACGATTCCTGTGAACGGGGAGAGGGCCAGGTCCCAAGTCACGCTTGCAGTGACAGACGCCGGGATAGGGCAACGATACTCGTCGATAAAGGCTTTGACTGGCCGATTCTGTCGCCAAGCACGCACCATCTCTTCATTAAACGAGCGGTCGCCGACGAGCGAGTGACCAAAGTTCAGCGACGTCCGGATGACGAGTGCGTTGGGATGCCGTGCGAGTAACGATTCCACGGCGAACTTGGTTCGACCATAGACATTAACGGGATTCGGGCGATCGGTCTCGGTGTAATTCCCACGGCGGCCATCAAAAACGAGGTCCGACGAAAAAAAGACGAAACGAGCGGTGGGAGCTTCGTCGATCAACCGGGCCGATGTCTCGACATTGAGTCGATGCGCCAGGTTTGGGTCAGCCTCGCAAGCGCCGGTCCGACTGAGCGCAGCGCAATGAATGATCAGGTCAGGTTTTCGTTCAGCCAGACGACGAGCAACGGCAGTGGGATCATCGAGATCAAGGTCCTGTCGGGTGAGTCCACAGACTTCCCAACCAGCGGACACCGCAGCATCCGCAGCCAAGACAATCTCGCGACCGATCAGCCCGCCCGCCCCTGACACCCACACCAATCGATGGTCTCGCTCCGCGCTCATTGGCCATGCCCATTGGAGTCTTCAAGACACCCGAGGGGGGCCCGAGCTCGCACGCACCACCAATTCAGCGGCCAGACGACGAGATTCGACGGATTCCCCTCGAATCAGTTTGCTCATGAGCTCCATGGCGACGGACCCCATCCGGAGCTTGGGCTGGCGAATCGTGGTCAAAGGCACCCGGAAATATTCACTGACCAGAATATTGCCGAACCCGACCACACTCAGGTCGTGCGGAATCCGAAGCCCCTGGTTTAGAAGGGCATCTGCAGCACCGATAGCGACCAGATCGTGAGCGCATTGCAGCGCAGTGACTCCCGAATGCTGGTTGGCAAATTTCATCGCGGCGGCAACGCCTTCCTCCAGGGTGGCTCCGGCGTGATAGACCATCGAATCACCCCCATCCAAGCCGGCCTCCCGACAAGCGCGTCGATACCCTTCCAGTCGCTCCTGCGCCCAAGGGGCCACCATCGGACCGGCAAAAAAGGCAATCTGACGATGTCCCAGGTCGATCAGATGCTGGGTGGCGGCATAGCTGGCGGTGATATCATCGGTTTCAACGGCGGCGAAGTCCTCGCAAAAGGGGGCTCGATGGCCGAGAAGAATGGTTGGAATCTTGCGCTCGACAAGCTCCTGATAAACGGGAGCGGCTGTTTCATATCGGTAGACCGGGCTGATGAAGATACCATCCACCCGCCGCTGCATCAGTCGGCGCAAGACGGCCTCCTCTCGGTCGGTACGGTTCAACGAATGCATCAGCAGGAGGTCGTAACCCAGTTCAAAGGCGCATTCTTCGAGGGCGTAAATAATTCGGGCGTTGACTGGGTTGGTGGTGGTTGAAAGGACCAGACCGAGGAGCCGGGTTGTCCGAGTACGGAAACCTTGGGCGCTGATGTCGGGCACATAGCCCATTCGGCTCGCCAAATCGCGGATGCGAAGTTTGGTCGCGGCAGCCAAGTCAGGCTGGTCCCGGAGCGCCTTGCTCACGGTCATGGTGGAAACTCCAGCAGCCGCCGCAATATCTTTAAGTCGAACCATGGTCTGTCGGAAAGGTGCTCTCAAACGTTGGAACCACTCCAGCCAAACTTTTCCCGGAGCGTCCCGAAGAAATTGGTTCCCTCCAATCGAAGCAAGCGGACCGAGCGCGCACTCCTCCGAATGGTAACGACATCGCCCTGTGACAAATCCAGTTGCTGTTGGCCGTCGGCGGCAAAGGTGGCGATCAGGCGGCTACTAACCAGTTTAACCTTGAGGACGGCATTGAGATTAACCACCAATGGACGAATGCTGAGGGTGTGCGGGCAAATTGGGGTGAGGATGAGTACCTCGGCGTCCGGACTGACGATGGCACCACCAGCGGCCAGAGAATAGGCGGTGGAACCGGTGGGAGAACTGGCAATCAGACCATCGCACCGGTAGCGGGTGAGCAATTCGTCATTGACGCTGACCTCGAGCTCGATCAGCCGCGATGTCAGGCCGCGCCCGATCACAAAGTCATTCAGAGCTGATTGGGTACTGCGATTGGCACCGCATTCCAGGTGGGCCTCAATCAAAGCCCGTTCATCGATGGTGAACGCTCCCTGACTGATTTTTTTTAAAGCCTCGGAAAGCCGGTCAGACGGCACGGAAGTCAGGAAGCCCAAGTTGCCGGCATTGATTCCAAGGACCAGGACCGGCAAGCCTGCAACCTCCCGCGCAACTCGCAGCATGGTGCCGTCCCCTCCAAAAACGAGTAAAAGGTCACTTTCACGAGCCAAGTGAGCGATACTCTCCGCGACGGCGACCGTTCCATCCAGGAACTCGGCGGTCGGAGGGTCGCAACGCACAATCAAGTGGTAGGCATCAAGCAACCCGACAACCCGGCGAACGAGGCGGGCTGCGTTCGGTCGGTCGGAATTGGCCACGAGTCCAATTCTGCGGATGCTTTGCACCACTTTTTTCACAGACAAAGATAGGGTTAGGCCGACAGGCCGTGTGTTCCCGAGGCTTGAAGCCAAACCAGGAATTCACGATTACCTGCCGGTCCGGGCAATGGGGATTCGGTGACTCGCTGCCACTTTAACCTAAAGAGGTCCCGGGCGACAAATGCTTCCAACTCGGAAATCACCCGATGATGGATGGCTGGGTCGGTAATCACCCCTGCTCCGCGGTCGACCTCTTCCTTCCCTGCTTCAAACTGTGGCTTGATAAGAGCAACAATGGACCCGCCGCTGGCAAGAAGGCGTTCCGCCGCAGGAAGGATCATGCGAAGGGAGATAAAGGAGCAGTCGATGCAAATGAAGGCGAAGGGAGGAAACCCGGCACCAAAATCGGCAAGGGTCAGATAGCGGGCATTGGTTTTTTCCATGACGACCACGCGTGGGTCGGTGCGCAAGCGCCAGACCAACTGGCCTTGGCCCACATCGACGGCCCAGACGCGGGCGGCTCCGTGTTGAAGCAGGCAGTCGGTAAAGCCACCGGTGCTCGCTCCCAAGTCCAGAGCATTTAGTTTGGTCACGTCGATTCCAAAGGCGACGAGGGCATGCTCCAATTTGCCACCGCCACGGCTGACAAACCGTTCGTTTTGTTCCAACTCGACCACGGCATCGGCGGAAACGAGCTGGCCGGACTTCTGGCCGACTTGGCCATTGACCCGAACCTTACCGGCCATTATCAGCCGCTGGGCGCGGGTGCGGGATTCGCAAAGGCCGCGATCGACCAAGGCTTGGTCCAGTCGGGTCTTCATGGAGATGCGGAGGATCGAACCGTCGGTCAATCCCGGGATCATCGGATATGTCTACGGCTCCAGAAAGGAAAAACATCGGACCGAAAGGATGCCAAACGGCCAAAGTCCTGCGGAATGAATGGCATTCGACCAGAAAGGGGAATCCCCCTTCCGTCCCGTGAGCAATTCTCGTAGAATCTTCGCCATGTCTGCCCAAGCATTGCCTGGTCATCCGCCGCTCCCGAGTCAATTGATCGATGTCCATGCCTTGGAACGGGCGTATTTGGACGGCGTGCCGGACGTCAATAACCCGTTGGAAGCGGTGAGTTTTGGAACAAGCGGTCATCGCGGGACACCGCTCGATCGGACTTTCACCGATGCCCACATTGCCGCCATCACCCAAGCGGTCTGTGACTACCGGCAAGCACAGGGCAATCGGGGTCTACTGTTTGTCGGAAAGGACACCCATGCGATCTCGCGAAACGCGGAATTGACCGCGCTCGAAGTCTTGGCGGCGAATGGGGTCGAGACGCGGTACGCTGGGATTCAAGGGTTTACGCCTACACCTTCCGTCTCTGTGGCGATCCTGGAAGCAAACGTGGGCCGAACAACGGGGCTTAGTGATGGGCTGGTGATTACTCCGTCCCACAACCCGCCGCAGGATGGAGGGTTTAAGTACAATCCGCCCAATGGAGGACCGGCGGATACAGACGCCACCGGCTGGATTCAAAACCGCGCCAATGAACTGCTCCGGGGAAAAAACCAGGGTGTCCACCGCCTACCATGGAATCAGGCCGAGCATGCCGCATGTATTCGGGTGCACGATTTTGTCACACCCTACGTGGAAGGTCTTTGTGAGGTCCTCAATCTCGATACCATACGTGAAAAGGGGGTGAGAATCGGGGTGGATCCGCTCGGGGGAGCCTCCCTGGCTTACTGGGAACCGATTGCACATCGGTACCGGCTAAACCTGGAGGTGGTAAACAAGCAGGTTGACCCAACGTTTGCTTTCATGACGGTGGATCATGATGGGAAGATTCGGATGGATTGTTCGAGTCCGTACGCGATGACGGGATTGGTCCGGCTGAAGGACCACTATGACATCGCCTTCGGAAATGATCCGGATGCGGACCGACACGGCATCGTGACCCGCAGTGCCGGGCTGATGAATCCAAATCATTATCTTGCCGTGGCGATTGATTATTTAGTCCGGCATCGCTCCGGGTGGGCATCCAGTTGCCGGGTTGGAAAGACGGTGGTGAGCAGTCGGATGATCGATCGAGTCGTGGCCGGATTGAGCCGAACCCTGTGGGAGGTTCCGGTTGGGTTTAAGTGGTTTGCGCCCGGATTATTTGATGGGACCTGTTGTTTTGGCGGGGAGGAAAGTGCCGGGGCCAGCTTCCTGCGGCTCAACGGCACGGCATGGAGTACCGACAAGGACGGCTTGCTCTTGGGACTCCTGGCGGCAGAAATCACGGCGGTGACCGGAAAAGACCCGGGTGAGTATTATCGTCATCTGACGGAGGTTTTTGGAACTCCCACCTATACCCGCATCGATGCCCCGGCGACACCGGAGCAAAAGGCGAGATTCAAGCGGCTTGTGCCATCGTCGGTGACGGCCTCGGCCTTGGCGGGCGACGCCATTACGGCGGTTCGGACGACTGCTCCTGGAAACGGGGCGAGCATCGGCGGATTGAAAGTAGAAACCGATCAGTCGTGGTTTGCCGCCCGGCCCTCTGGAACGGAAAACATCTACAAGCTTTACGCGGAGAGCTTCCGTGGGCCCGAACATTTGGGGCGAGTCGTGCAGGAGGCCCAGGCTTTATTAACCAGCGTCCTGGGATGACCGGGATGTCAAGGCGAAGCCAAGAACGGGGCTCGCGGCCACTATAGCCACTTCCATTTTATGCGTCTTCCGAAGGCAAAACTGTCGCCCTGGAACCTGGCCTTTCTGATAGGGCTCGGATTGTTTCTAGCCGTCTTCCTGGTCTATCCGGTCGCGTTCATGTTACGGCGCGGGTTTGGATTGGAGGGAGAATTCACGCTCAAGTATTTCTGGATGCTGACCAGCAACGCCGTGTTGCGAGCGTCGCTGTTTAACTCGATCGCCTTGGCGAGCGTGACGGTCCTGGGCTGTTCGTTGGTGGTTTTTCCCTTTGCAATTGCCTTGCAGCGATTGGCGTTTGCCGGTCGCTCCGTTCTCACCTCGCTGCTCTTGGTTCCCATGATCATGCCACCATTCGTCGGAGCGATTGGTCTAAAGCAACTGCTGGCGCGATACGGGTCGGTCAATTTGTTTTTTATTCATCTCGGCTGGATGAACCCGAAGCATCCGGTGGACTGGCTTGCCGCCGGTGGCTTCTGGGGAGTTGTCATTCTGCAAGTTCTCAGCTTGTACCCGATACTGCTGCTATCCGTCTCGGCGGCATTGGCCAACATCGATCCGGCCCTGCGCGAAGCGGCTCAAAATCTCGGGGCCAAGGGGTGGGGCTTGTTTCGCACCATCACCTTGCCGTTGGTACTTCCCGGATGGTTTGCCGGGGCGATCATTGTCTGGATATGGTCGTTCACGGACCTCGGTACACCGCTAATCACCGGGTTTAGCCGCGTTACCGCTGTTCAGATTTTTGACGCCATCAATGATCTCAACACCAACCCGCAGGGCTTTTCATTGATCGTGGTGGTGCTGGCGGTGTCCGTTGGGTTGTTCTTTGTTTCGCAGCGACTTATCGGACGGCGATCATACGCCACCTTGGCGCGGGGACATTCGCACGCCGCGGATAAGCCAGCCACACCGTGGCAAACGGCGATGATTTGGAGTGGCGCAAGTTTTCTACTGCTACTGGCCCTCCTGCCCCACCTTTCGGTAATTTTGTCTTCGTTTGCAGGGCGATGGTTCTTCACTGTCTTGCCGGACAGTTGGACACTGGAAAACTACCAGGAAGTCTTTGAGCAGAAGGCAACCTTCAGCTCCATAGGCAACAGTTTCTTTTACGCTTCGGTGAGTGCCGGGATTGATTTCATTCTCGGAGTCGGGTTGGGGTGGATGATCACCCGTTCCAAACTCAAGTTTGCTCCGATTTTGGATGCCCTGGCCATGTTGCCACTGGCGCTTCCCGGGTTGGTCCTGGCGTTTGGATATTTTGCTGGGTTTGAAATCAATGCCCAGCGGCACGCCTTTCTCAAGGGGATGATCGATCCGAGGGTTAATCCGACCTTCTTACTCATTGTCAGCTACAGTATTCGGCGGTTGCCTTACATGGTCCGGGCGGCCTGCGCCGGGTTTCAGCAAACCAGCGAGCTCTTGGAAGAAGCCAGCGCGAGTTTTGGAGCGACTCCTTGGGATACCCTTCGCCGCATCACGTTGCCGTTAATTTCAGCAAACCTGATTGGCGGATTCATTTTGACCTTTGCCTTTGCCATGCTGGAAGTCAGCGACAGCCTGATCCTGGCCCAGAAGGAGAACTACTTCCCCATCACCAAACAGATGTGGCAATTGCTGGGGCGAATCGATCCGCACGCTCCGTCTGTTGCGTGTGCTTTGGGGGTGATTGCCATGCTCCTGCTGATGGGGAGTTTAGTGGTCGCCGGACGGCTGATGGGCCGGAAGATGGGGCAGATTTTTCGGGCTTGAGCATTCTTTAGCTTTCAAACAAAACCGATATGAAACCGCTCCGCGAATATCGAGCAGGCATCATCGGGACGGGCTTTATTGCACCGGTCCATATCGAAGCGCTGCGTCGCATCGGGGTGCAAGTCACGGCCATCTGTGGATCGACGGCTTCCGCGCAAAAAACAGCAGATGAATGGGGAATACCGGAGGTTTATGGCAACTACGATCACGGTGCCTTGTGTCAGTCTTCCTCCGTTGACGTGGTTCATATCACCTCGCCCAACAAAGCCCACGTGGAGCAAGCCCTCGCCGCCCTTCAAGCGGGAAAGCATGTGGTTTGCGAAAAGCCGCTGGGGATGAACACCGCAGAAACCGCACGTTTGCAAGCGGCGGTCCATGCTGCTGGGCCAAACGGCCCGCTCTTGGCGGTCAATTACATGTGCCGATTTTTCCCGGCCGTACTGCAAATGC
Source organism: uncultured Verrucomicrobiota bacterium (assembly GCA_903835555.1). Classification (GTDB taxonomy): domain Bacteria; phylum Verrucomicrobiota; class Verrucomicrobiia; order Limisphaerales; family UBA9464; genus CAILNN01. The sequence continues at coordinate 12,520 of CAILNN010000341.1, read as the reverse complement.
GGGAGCTGGTGCGACGTGGCGATCTCGGAAGAATCATCCACGTTCAGGGACATTTTTTCCAGGACTGGCTCTTGCATGACACCGACTTCAACTGGCGGATACTGGCGAGTGAGGGTGGGCCGTTGAGGGCCGTGGGTGACATCGGCACGCACTGGATTGACACGGTTTCGTTCATCCTGGGCGCTCCCGTGACTTCCCTCTTCGCGCATTTGGGGACCTTCCATAAAACGCGACTACGTCCGTCGGGCCCGGTGGCGACGTTTGCCCGGGTTGATCGGGCGGAGATGCGCCCCTACGAGGTTGACACCGAGGACTTTGGCAGCCTGCTCCTTCAGTTTGGTCGCGCCGATCACGACTTTGTGAACGGGGTGCACGCAAATGCCGCCATATCTCAGATGGCGGCGGGCTGGAAATGCAGCCTGGCGTTGGGAATCTACGGAACCGAGGGAAGCGTGCGATGGGACCTTCAGCAGCCAAACGAAATTCAGGTGGGACGACGCGACCAGCCGAATCAGGTCTTACAACGCGGCACCCCCGGATTTGACGAGGATGTCCGGGGCTTCACGGACTATCCCGGCGGTCATCCCGAGGGCTTTCCCGACAGCCACAAAATGCATTATCGGGCGATCTATCAACATCTGGCCAGCGGGCGTACAGAGCCGATTCTTTTTGCAACAGTCGATGACGGCCATGAAGAGGTCCGCCTTTGTGAGGCGATATTGGAGAGTTCCCGGCAGGGACGATCGGTGGCTATCGGATGACCGAGAATCAAGATGGACGGTGCCAACTCCTATTTGACCGTTGGCAACATCGCGTAGTCAGAGCAACGTTGCGCTGTGGCAATTGACAACACTGATTTTGTCGACACCGACTCCACCCATCGGCAGGGCTCGTCTGCAAGTGGGCCGGCACCGACGCGTGAGGAACTCGATTCCCGATTGACGGGAGCGCAGCAGCAGTTGGCCAAGCTGCGGGAAACCCATGAACAGGTTGAACGCGAGATAGCGGCGATCGAAGAACGGCGGAGAAGGCGAGCGGAGTTCGCCCAGGGCCTGGAAGAGATGCGGCATGAGCTCACGCGAGCGGTGGCCATTCTTGAAAAAGCGGAACTAGACGCCCGTCGGACCGCAGAGCAAGTGGCTCGCAGCTTGGAAGGCATTCGAGGGGCTTCGGAGAGCCTGGAACCGCTGAATGAAGAGGCCTGGGTGGCCGAAACGTGGGAGCAGGAGCTTTCACGTGGTTTGGCAACCGTCGACAATGCCCGGATGGAGCTCAATTCCGCGCGGCTCAAGTGGCCTCAATTGGAGGGGAAAAGTCCGATTGCGGCGGGCGGGACGGACTCTCCCGTGGCGACCATCGCCCAACTTCCCCTAAGCCAGTTGTGTCGGATCGGATTTGCGCTGACTTGGCCACTGGCCGCAGTGGCCCTGCTGGCAGTAGCTGCGGGAATAGCCGTGCTGGTCCGCAAGGGCTAAGGCGCGTTGGAAGGGTGGCAAATATTGGCTGATATGGCCCGCGCCGGAAAGTCCAAGGACCCCTTGCAGCAGCGCGAGCGGGAACTGCGCCGTCAGCTCGAACAGTTGGAAGCTGACTTGAAGCGGTTGGCCGATCCGGCCACCGACTATACTCCGGTGAAAGAGCCTCCGAAGGCGCGCACTCCGCCGAAGGCCCCTGCCGTAACAGTTCCGGGGCCTCGGAGTGAACCGGGACATCGCGAGTATTTCAATGAACAAGGAATAAGAAAATTTGATCTATTGGGGAGTTTTCGACAGATCGGACGCCTGCTTTCCGGCCCCACGGGATACAACCGGCAAATGGTGCGCATGCTGGCTGCGGGAAGCATCGATGGGCTCCCGGTTTTGCGCCGGGAAAGGAAGAAAGCCTTGGTCCGGTTCTTGTTCCTGTTCAGCGTCCTGCTGGCGATACTTTGGGGAGTTGGGTATTCCTATTTCCGCGATCGGTGACAGGATGGGCAATGGTGGCGGGGGCCAACCTTCATCGTAGACGTCGCACGTCGAGCTCCTTTTGAAACAAGGCATTGGTTGGCTTGAATCTTTAAATCTGTGTGAATCAGCTTCAATCTGCGGTTAATACACCTGCGAGATTTGCCCTTGGGGGCTTCGCGAATTGGCCGGGTTCTTCTCCAGTCGGGCGAGTCGTTCGTGTAATTGATTGAGCGATTCGATGGAAGCCGAGGACCATTGATGCTCGAGGTCGATACGGCGTTTTTCACGTTGTTCTAATTTCTTTTCTGCGACCAAAACAAGGGTCGTCATGATGATCGCTTGCACGCTGATGAACAGGGACAGGCCATTCATTGTCGGAACATCCTTCCACATCGCACCAAAATTGATCGAGAACCAAACCACCCACACCGCGATGTTCAGAAGGGTAAATGCCCAGTGAACACTCCAATCGGTTGCCATATTTGCAAGCCATTCCCAGGGTGTAAGCTTTTCATCCGGCTTGTCCCCGGCGGTTGGAGCTTTGATTCGAGCCATGGTGTCCGTGTAGTGCCGGACACGCGTCGCCAGATGTTGAACCAAGCTCATGGCCGCAGACGCATGGGATTGAGCAATTTCGAGAAATTCCTTCCGAGGAACGACGATCAACTCGCATTTACCCACGGCTCGGGCACTGGCGGTTCGGGTTCCCCCCTCCTCCAAACAGGCGATTTCCCCAAAAAACTCTGCCCTCTTGACCACGCGAACGGATACCTCTGGAATAGCCGCGCCGCCTCGATGGGCGGCGTCATCAGGTGATGCGAACCGGGGTACGACGATTTCAACCAGACCGCTAACCACGATGAAGAATTCGGTGCCCGGCGTGCCGCGCGCACAGATGAGTTCACCATCGGCAAAACTCCTTTCCCGGCAATGTTTGGATAGAGCGACAATGTTTTCTGGTCGAAACCCGCGAAAGAACAGGCACTCTTGGAGGATGGTATCCATTGGAACATCATTCATCTCGGAGGGTATCTATAATCAATCGGGCGCTGTATGGCCATTGGAATCGGGCACTGCGGGCGAGGGTGAAATTCGGGAATCGGCCGTAGCATTTGGGGAATGGCACCGCGAATTGGCTCGGGTTGGATTCCATGGCACTCATGGTTTGGACCGCCGGGCAGGTCTGGAGGAAAAGCGGCTGGAAGCCGCTTCCACTATGGAACTTGATGTCGATGGCTATTGACGAAGGATTAATCGGTCTTTGAAGATGAGAGCCCTTAGCAAATATGTCCCCGACACCCGACACACAGGTCATCACCGGATTGGTTATCGATATCTGCGATTCGAACCTGATTCACAACGATCCTCGGTTCGGGCGGGATGAGGGGACACGGTCGAAGCGGTTTGCAGAAACGATCAAAGCTCAATTTGACCGGATCGTGGGTGAAGTCATGGGTGAGGCCGATGGTCAGGTGGTCAATCCCGTTGGGGACGGCTGGTGTTACAAACTCTATGATCCGCAGAAGGCGGTGCAGGCGGCGTTGGTTATTCAGGCTCGGCTCAAATCGGCACTGACGTCCACGCCCGTGGGCTTGGTGGAAGCCCGGATAGGCCTGCATTGTGCTCCGATTTCAACGGCGGCCACCGACTACATTCACCAAGCGGGCAATTTGGCGGCGCGGGTTCAATCCTATGCGCCGCGTGGAGGAATAGCCGTGACCTCGGCGGTCCATGGGCTTTGCCAGGGGCGGTTGGTCAACATCTCGTTTCGTGATTTGGGCTTCCAGGATTTCAAGGGCGAAGCGAGCCGTCAGCAGGTCTTCGCGGTGGAGTGTTCTCCGGATGAATTGGATCGGCTCTTGGCAGAGTGGAAGCTGTCAGTCCCATTTCAACCGTCACCGACGGAGCCCGGCCAACAATCCTTCAGTCCGTCGCACATGACCAAAGGAACTTCGGGCGGGACCGTCATCTACTCGAATAAAACAATCGTGAACCAAGGCACGGTTGGTACGCAAGTCAACGTGTTTCCCATTCAGCAACCAAAGGCCGATCGAGAAACCGTTCTGCATCCTTACCTAACGGACTTGGCCCGTCGATGCGCGGACCTTCAATTTCCAGGCCTGACGCCTGAGCAAGCCAAGGCTATCCAATTGGTTGAGATTTACGCGGAGCTTCATGTGCTGGATTGGAAACCAGGGGAGGAGGAACGGGAACGAGACGCGCGGATGTCTCACCCTGAAGCCCAGCGGGTGCCGGTTGTCCAGGCAGTCGGAAACCCTGAGGTTCCCCGAATGGTACTGCTGGGACCTCCTGGCGGTGGTAAATCGACATTCCTCCGGCACTTGGCCTTTTGCCTCGTCTGTCAGCGTTGGCAGCCGACTGGGAGTGCAGTCACAGAAGCTGAACGGAAAGCTGCGTCCTCAGCAAAAAACTATCTGGAGAGGCAATGGGCAGACCCGAAGCAGGCTCCGTTTCGAGACCTATTACCCATCTGGGTCGAACTGCGAAAGCTGGTGGAGCGTCTTCCCACGCATCCAAAAGCGGCTGAAGCCACGGCGCAGTGGTTGGTTGACGAACATTTAAGGCAATTCGATGGGAAAATCACGGACGATTGTCGGGATCTGATTAAGCAGTTGATCCAGAATGGCCAGGCACTCTTTTTGTTGGATGGGTTGGATGAAATCACGGTCACCGAGCATCGAGTTTTTATTCAATCGGTCCTCCGCGATTTCAAGGAGAGCACGTTGCGCAACAACCGGGTGATCCTCACTTGTCGGGTGCGAACTTGGGATGGTGATTGGGGAATTCCCGGCTGGGGGACGGTCTATCTTCTGACTGGATTTGATGCCACGGACCGCGAAAAGTTCTCGGAACGGTGGTTCGGTCATTGGAAATTGTTGGGGCTTAGGAATCAAGCGGATGCCGATGGCAAGAAAAAGGAACTGGAAACCTTCATCAGGAACTCATCGGCAAATCGCAATGGCAAGCTGGAAGAGATGCTTCGGGTCCCGTTGCTGATGACCATGATGGCTTGGTTGCAAACCCGGAAAATCAAGTTGCCCGGGGAGCGCGCTGCCCTTTACGAGGAGTTCATTCAAACACTGCTGTGGGAACTGGATGCCACCAAGAACATCAAGTCCCTTTCCAAGTTGGTGGAATTGGCGGGCGTTACCCAACCGCAATTCTTCGCCACCCTCTGCGAGGTCGCTTTCAGAGCGCAAAAGGAGACACCAAAGGAGGGGTTGGCCAATATCTGCTCGGGCGATTGGGTCAAGGCTTTCGCGGAACTCAAGCCATCGCGGCCCCCAACAGACGCTGGTGGGCAGCGAACATCTATGTCGTTGAACGAGGCCAGGAAGTGGGCACGTGACGAAATCATGGAGACGATGCAGCTCCGGTTTGGATTGGTCCGGGACGAGGGGACCGATGAGTATCGGTTCCAGCATCGTAGTTTTCAGGAGTACCTTGCCGCCGCTCACCTGACACTCTCACCCGAAGGCACGGCTCAGGCCATTCGATGGAAAGAGGAGGCGCTTGGGGCGTTGCCGGAGGGGGACGTGGCTTCGTTGCGAGAATCATTGTGGGAAGTTTTTCGACTGGCCGCCGGACGTCTCGCCCATGTGGAGGCTAGAGCCACACCGAGGGTTCGCGGGGCGGATTCAGCCTTTCCGTTGGTGGTCGCCATTTCTCAGGTCCTTTGCCGACCGATTTCCCTTCCCTGGCATCAGATATGGCTGGCAGGGGAATTGATTGACGAGTTGGGTTTGATCCAATCGACTCTCAATCGACCGTTTCAGCGGCAAACCATGGCGGCACCGTGGGAAGACTTGGCGCAGCGGATCGCAAACCGCTTGGCTCGATTGATTCGATGGGGTGCCCTTTCTCCCAAAGAACGAGCCGCAGTGGGCATGCTCCTTGGCCGTCTGGGCGATCCTCGCCCTGGGATTGCTTTGCGGCACGGGTTGGAAGCTTTTCCGGATATCCCTGATATTCTCTGGTGTGGAGCAGGGGGAGAAGTTGATGGAACCGGTCATGATTTCCAAAGGATGGCATTTCCCCCGCAACGCTCGTTTCCAATGGGGGAACCAATGACACGCAGCAAGGCGGAACGGGCATTTAACAGCTTTGACCAATTTGTCTGCACGCGGGCGCAAGAGCCGTTTCTAATCAGCAAATACCCAGTGACGGTGGCTCAATTCCAGGTGTTCCTTGAAGCGGGAGGCTACGGAAAAATAGGCGGCCCAAAACCCAACTGGTGGACGGATGCCGGGTGGGCTTGGCGAAATCGGGAGAAGATTGAACGTCCCGACGATTATTCGATGGAATTCCAAACGGCCAACCATCCACGGGTGGGTGTGAGCTGGTACGAAGCCTTGGCCTATGCACGATGGCTAAACCGACCCGAAATGCGACGAGCCATGGGACTCCCTGAGGGCTGGCGGGTAGCCTTGCCGACGGAAGCCCAATGGGAACTGGTGGCGCGATGGAGTTCGAAAGCCGGGGGCGTAGACGATCGGCTCTATCCGTGGGGCAACGACGAAGACCTTGCCGAACGGTGCAATTATGGTGCTACCGGGGTGGGGCATACCAGTGCAGTAGGTCTGTTCCCTAAAGGCCAGTCGACAGGCGGAGTTATGGATTTGTCTGGAAACGTTTGGGAATGGTGTCAAACGAAGTGGGTTAGTTCGCCAAAGAACTATAACAATCCTGGCAATGGAATCGATAGTGACGACGGTGACGATAGCCGGGTGGTTCGGGGCGGGTCGTGGGACCGCGGTGGTCCCGGCGCTCTGCGCTCCTGTTATCGCTACAACCGCTGCGGTCCGGGTGGTCGGCTCAACAACCTCGGTTTCCGGTTAGTGTTGATGGGTAAGTTTCGCTAGGTTGGGCTTCTGGTTTTCTTTTGTTCTTTGGCTCTTTTTCCCTTTGCTTTTTTCTCTTTTTTGCTTTTTCCCTTGCCGCGAAGCGGGTCGAAAAAATTTTGAATTTCGGGTGAGCCTTGTGGCTGGCCCGGAGTTGGTGGACGGGAACTTACCGGGTGGTTCGGGGCGGGTCGTGGAACAACAATGATCCCGGCAATCTGCGCTCCTGTAATCGCAACAACAACGATCCGGGTAATCGGAACAACAACATCGGTTTCCGGTTAGTGTTGATGGGTAAGTTTCGCAAGGCGGACCTGATGAACATCGGCGCGATGTCGCGGCGTGGGATAATTTGTTTGCCGCCGATCATGCCGCGCGACGAGGCAAAAGCCGACGTCCCGATATCGAGCAATGGTGGCGGTATCGAGAAACCGAACTGGCCCAACTCCGTGAAGAGCTGCTGTCTGGCGGGTATCAACCCGGTGCCTACCATTTCTTCGAGATCCGCGAACCCAAACGCCGGCTTATCGCCGCCGCCCCATTTCGAGATCGAGTAGTCCATCATGCGCTCTGTCGGCAAATGAATCCGCTCTTGCAGCGTCGTTTCATTGCCCGAAGTTTCTCTTGTCAGGTGGGCAAAGGCACGACGGCTGCACGGGAATGCTGCAGGCATTTGACCAACCGATTTCAGTACGTCCTCAAATGTGATGTGAGCAAGTTTTTCCCAAACATCGATCACCAGATACTCGGCGAAAAGCTCGGGCAAATCATTCGCTGTGACAAAGTTATGCAATTGATCGACCAAATGTTGCAGAGTTACCGAACAGGCGCTGAGGTTCCGCTCGTCCTTCTGCCAGGCGATGACTGGACGGTGGTGGCAGAGCGTCCTCGCGGACTGCCAATCGGCAATCTCACGTCTCAATGGTGGGGCAATTTTTTCCTGGATGGGATGGACCATTGGCTGACAGAGACCTGTCGGCATGGTGATTACTTGCGGTATACGGATGACTTTCTTTTGTTCGGCGACGATCCAGCTCGATTATGGGAACTGCGCGCTCGCGTCGTGGAACAACTGGCTTCGGTAAGGCTGAAACTTGCCGAGCCTAAATCGCGCCTCCTACAGACGGCGGAAGGCGTGCCGTTTTGCGGGTTTCGTTTCCTGCCGGGAATGCGGCCTCGTGTCTTGGGTGCGACAAAACGGCGTTTCGAGGCACGGCGGCGGAGCCTGTTCAAACGGCGGGATTTTCGTCGGTTGGGAATCAGCGTATTCGCTTGGTATCAGTTTAGTCGGGAGGGGAATACCAGGGGATTGAAGCGGTCCTATGCGCGGGGTTGATGATTTTCACAGGCGGGATTTAACCGCAGATGGACGCAGATTCGCACAGATTCCAAGAACCGAATCCTACTGTACCCTGTTGCACCTATATCCCGCCCCCCGAAATGTAGCAGCAACAAAAGACTCCCGAAAATCTGTGTGAATCTGCGTCCATCGGCGGTTAATAGATTTGTGCTATTGGCCGGTGTTGGATTGTATGGCCTTCGTGGTTCGGACCGCCGGGTGGGGCTGGACATCTGCGGCGCGGCGGCATCCCACCCTGGGCGCTCGCGATCAGATAAGGGATAACTTGCACGGCGGGCGTGGGGCGGGCTTTCAGCCCTTTCGATTTTTGGGACCGGTTTCCTGGGCCGTTAGCCCAGGCTGGTATGAAATCGCGCCTTTGGCGCTTGGAAATTGGAGTGGTTTGGACCGCCTCTGGCTCGACGGAGTTTCACCGATGTTGTTTTGCAGCAATTGGTTGCGTGTAATTTTTATGAGTAGGAAGAAGAGTGGTTATTTGGAAGGCTGGAAAGGCTGCGCTACGAAGTGGGGCGGGTTATGTCGATGGGTATTGACGAAGGATTCATCAGGCTTTGAAGATGGGCGGGCTTAGCGACTATGCCATCGACACCCGATTCTCAGGTCATCACCGGATTGTTTATTGATATCTGTGATTCGACCGCGCTTCACAATGATCCTCGGCTTGGGCGGGATGAGGCGACTCGGGGGGCGCGATTGGCCGAGACCATCAAGCGACCTTTTGACGAGATCGTCGATGAAGTCATTCGTCAGGCCGGTGGTTGGATGGTCAATCCCGCCGGGGATGGCTGGTGTTGCGGGCTCCTTGATCCGCAGAAAGCGGTACAGGCGGCGTTGGTTATTCAGGCTCGGCTCAAATCGGCACTGACGTCCACGCCCGTGGGCTCGGTGGAAGCCCGGATAGGTCTGCATTGTGCGCCGATTTCAACGACGGCCCCCGATTATATTCACCAGGCGGGCAATTTGGCTGCACGCGTGCAATCCTACGCGCCGCGCGGGGGAATAGGCGTGACCTCAGCGGTCCATGGGCTTTGCCAGGGACGTTTGGTCGACATCTCCTTTCGCGATTTGGGCTTCCAGGAATTCAAGGGCGAAGCGAGCCCGCAGCAGGTCTTCGCGGTGGAGTGTTCTCCGAATGAACTGAATCGGCTCTTGGCGGAGTGGAGCAACAGAGGCGGCAGAAGCGGTGGCGGAACGGGGAGTACTGCCCATGATGTCGCTGCAAAACCTTCACCATCCCAAACACATCCATCATCGCAATCACCTCAGCCATCGCCCGGCCAGTCCGTAAGCGCGAGCAACAAGAGCATTGCTATCGGAGGAAACGTGGAGGGCTCTTCCATTAACATCGGGTAAATATCCCTCGCATTTTCGCTACGGTGCTATCGACATTGCTCCCCCGCCCTGACTCAATCCACGCCCATTGCCGTTAGCCGTATGGGAGCCCTTCAAAAATTTCTGGATCGGATTCGCGCCAGCCTGATTGAATCGCAGGAAAAGGTGGAGCCCGCGAAGACTCTGGAAGTCAAGTCTGAGAACCACTCGGTGGCCATCTGGGGGAACGTCACCGACAGCAGTGTTTCGATCGTCAACTTGATGGCGGACGCGGAGTTTCTCAGTCGCATTTATGGAGCGGCGGTGGCCCCAGCGGCACGCAAGGTATCACTGGAAAACTACTTGCGATTCCTCAATGACCGATTGCAATACGCAGACTTCAAGGGAATGGGAGTCGCGGACCGCGTGGCCCTGAAGCTTCCCCTGCTGGACCTCTATGTTCCGATCAAGGCACGAGTCGAGATGCCGCGCGGAGACAAATGGGTTCAGGAGCTGCGGAGCGCCGGGCGAATGGTTCCGCTCGATGACCAGAAGGCTCTGGGGGAACGATTCAGTCAGCCGATTCCGGTCGACGACCTGCTTCGCGGGCATAGTGGGCTGGTCATTTTGGGTGATCCTGGGGCTGGAAAAACGACGTTCTTAAAACAGGTCGCGCTCTTGTTGGCGACGGGGCGATATCCCGAAAAGCGTATTCCCTTCCTTTTGCCTCTGTCAGCCTATGCGAACGCCATCGCCGAGGCCGATCTGCCGCTGGAAGCATTCATCCCAGCCCACCTACAACGGGAATCGAATGTCCACATCGGCGAAGAATTCCAACGTTCACTGAAAAACGGCGGTGCACTGGTCATGCTCGATGGCCTGGATGAAGTGCGGGATGTTCACCGGCGACAGTCCGTCGTGGACCGGGTAATTGATTTCTTCCACCTGCACCGTCGCCCGGGCAATAAATTCCTGATCACCAGCCGAATCGTCGGCTACAAGGAAGTCCGGCGGGTGGCTGAAGGTCTGGAAGAATGCACGCTTGAGGATTTCAATGATGAAGACATTACCGCCTTTGCGGGGCGATGGACCACCGCACTCGAGCGCGCGGCACAGGGGCAGAATGCCATCGCCGCTCGCGACGCCGAGCGGGAATGCGCCGAGTTTGTAGCGGCGGTGCATCGAAATGAAGGTGTTCGTCGGCTGGCCGCCAATCCGCTACTGCTCACGATCTTGGCGTTGATGAAGCGGGATGGCATCACCCTCCCCGACCGGCGTGTTGAGCTTTACGATAAATGCATTTCGGCTTTAATCACCAGTTGGAATCGGGCACGGACGCTGGGGCGGCCATCACCCGACAAGCTGGAACGAGTTCAGACCATCAAAATCCTCGCGCCATTGGCGCTCTGGATGCATGAGGTGAGCGCCGGGGTCGGCTTGGTCAAGGAACAAGCCCTGCTTGATCAATTGGAGGAGCAGTATCTAAAACTGAAGATCGAGCCGCGCCGGTCCAGCGAGGCGACCGCTTTGGAACGTCAAACTGCTCAAGCGGAAGCCCGCACCTTCTTGGACGACGTGCGCAAATATACCGGTCTCTTGATCGAGCGCGGGGTGGGCCAATATGGGTTTATCCACCTGACGTTTGAGGAATACCTGGCAGGCGTGGGCCTAGCCGACCTCGGACAGCTTGGAATCGAACCGACGGTCACCGAAATCGGTAAGCATCTCCATGAAGGGCATTGGCGGGAAGTCATCCTCCTATCCGTCGGCTACCTGGGATTGATTCAAGGCCGTGAACAGCCTGCTGGTGCGGTTGTCGATGCCCTGCTGGGAAATACGACTGGTCCTTTAGGACTGCACGCCGTTCTGGCGGCAGACGCGGCCCATGATGCATGGCCGGGAGGGATCACGAAAACCTGTCGAGGCAAGGTCGTGACCGCCCTTCGAGACGCCATACATGACGAGCGCATCACGCTCAAGGTACGGTCTGAACTCGGGTCCGCGTTGGGCCGACTAGGGGATCCAAGGCCTGGAGTTGGGACTGTTCCCTCGGACGGCGAGTGGCCGGAGCGACCGGAGTGGGTGTGGTGTGGAGCAGGGGGAGAGGGTGATGGAACCGGTCATGATTTCCAAAGGATGGAATTCCCCCCGCAGCGCTCCTTTCCGATGGGGGAACCAATGACCCGCAGCAAGGCGGAACGGGCATTTAACAGCTTTGACCAATTCGCCTGCACCCGGATCACGGAACCGTTTCTGATCAGCAAATACCCCGTCACGGTGGCTCAGTTCCAGGTGTTCGTTGAAGCGGGAGGGTATGGAAAATTAGGAGGCCAAAAACCCGACTGGTGGACGGATGCGGGGTGGGCTTGGCGAAATCGGGAGAAGGTGGATCGTCCCGAGGATTATTCGTTGGAATTCCAAACGGCCAACCATCCACGCGTGGGAGTGAGTTGGTACGAGGCGTTGGCGTATGCGCGCTGGCTTAATCGATCCGAAATCCGAAGCGCCATGGGGATACCTGAGGGCTGGAGAATTGCATTGCCTACCGAGGCGCAATGGGAACTGGTGGCGCGATGGAATTCGAATGCCGGGGGCGTAGACGATCGGCTCTACCCGTGGGCCAACGACGAAGACCTTGCCGAACGGTGCAATTATGGTGCTACCGGGGTGGGGCACACCAGTGCTGTTGGTCTGTTTCCGAAAGGCCGGTCGATGAGCGGAGTTATGGATTTGTCTGGAAATGTCTGGGAATGGTGTCAAACGCAGTGGGTTGATTCGCCAAAAGACTATAACAATCCCGGCAATGGAATCGATAGTGACGATGGTACCGATAGCCGGGTGGTTCGGGGCGGGTCGTGGAACTACGATGATCCCGGCTCTCTGCGCTCCTGTCTTCGCGGCCTCAACGATCCGGGTTATCGGTACTACAACCTCGGTTTCCGGTTAGTGTTGATGGGTAAGTTTCGCTAGGTTGGGCTTCTGGTTTTCTTTTGTTCTTTGGCTCTTTTTCCCTTTGCCTTTTTGTCTTTTTGCTTTTTCTT
>CAILNN010000340.1 GCA_903835555.1 uncultured Verrucomicrobiota bacterium | reverse complement strand
TTCAGATATACCTTGTAAAGTGCAGGCATAGATAGGCTGGTTCTTGCGAGCTACGACATCGAAGACGTGATCGGACGCCAAGCCATCATTTGTTTTCCAGGTTTTCCATCTACCTTGGTAGAAGCGACTAACGCCTGCCGGAGCGGATGCGTCTGGCCATGGGTCGGAGGAGAACCAAATCGCACCGTCGGATGTCTCCGTGATGCGGCGCACACTGGGGCCGGCAAGCCCTCGCTCGGAACCTTTCCGGTCGAATTTGGTCCCATTGAAAATACCAGCGCCCTGGTCTGTTCCCACCCAGACCGCATCATTTCTTGTAACGGCGACTGAACGAATGAAATCGCTTGGTAGTCCCGACTCCTTGCGATAGACCTTCCAGTGATAGCCGTCATACCGGTAAAGGCCGTCGGAGGCCGCCGCCCAAATTATTCCGTTGCTTTGGAATGCCAGACTAAAGACGGTCCGATGATTGAGCTTCGCCGATTCCGCGAACGAGGTAATACTCCAGGGAGGTGCGCTATCTGGAGCAGGTAACGGCGTTGACGGCAAGGAGTCGATGGCGTCGCCCCATGCGAAGATGTCCACGAAAAGCAAAAACCAAATCGGCAGCAGCCGACATGAAAAGCGATGACAAAAAATCATCATGGACGCCACCGATACAATAATACTTTCGCCCGATAATCTTCCTCAACGAAAACGAAGTACTCACCGTTTTTTCGGCGGTGGGCGGTGATCCCGGTCAAGAGGTCGATCCAGCCAGTCGCCGCAACTCCGCCGACAGTCGAGCCGGGTTCTAATACACCCACCGCAGCGCCGTCGGACAGGCGATTGACCCAAATCCGCCCGCGTTCCTTCCAACCACCCGTAAAGGCGTAATCTCCAGCCACCGCCAGGCAGGCCGCCTCGCGTCCCGCTCCAGACTCGAAAGCGGTGGTCTCGCGATTGCCAGCAAGATAATTCGGGCAGACAGACACTTTACGAATATGGCGCAGGTCTTCGCCCTCATCGGCCACGACCAATAGATCGCGATCGGAGTCGTAGTAGACCCGTGCCACTTTGCTCACGCCCTTTGGCGGTTCCATGACCGTGACCTTATCGGCCTGATAGATGGGATTCCCCCGGGCATCCAAGCCCTGAAAGTCATAACGAAAGAACCCATAAGCCATCCAGATGTTTCCCTTTTGATCGACCCAAAACGGCCCGGGATGAACACGGGTGGCATTGGGAGCAAATTCTTCGGTTTGATAGTCGCCATCGCCATTGAGGTCCCTCCAGATGAAAGTCCCCGGCGGGCGAAAAGGAGGCCATTTCAAGTCGGTGTTAAAGAGTCCTCCGCCCCACTGCATAATCAGGGCGGAGGGGACGGCTATTTCTCCTTCAAAGCGAAAAATATTGATAAAATTGCTGGCAAACATACCGCCCGTGAACAAAAAGCGTTTGCCCCCGAGATAAACGACCTGAGGCGAGGTAACACCATGCTCGCCTTGTTGCTTTACGAAGGTGAGGCCGCGAGGATCGTTCGGGTACCGCTGGCGGTCCAGTGAGTAACCGACCCATTTTCCGGACGAGACGCTTAGCCCGCCAGCGGGCGGTTCATCGACCAACTGATAATGTTCTTGCACTCCCCAAATATCGTTACCGTCGGTCAGAGGGTCGGCGCACGCCACATCGACAAAGAAATGGTCATACAATTCCCAGACTAGTTCTCCTGTGGGGGTGAATTTCCGAAGCACCGAACCCATTTCGCTTTGGGCGACGTAGATATTGGTCTGGGCATCGAAGCCTACGCCGCGAATTCCCCAGAACTTGGTGGGTGTCACCTGACCAGGGATGCCCGAATGAATTCCACCGTAGTCTCCAAAGGCGCGGAGCAAGCGGGGATTTTCGGGGACTTGAACGTTGTAGAAAAGTATCTGCTGTCTTGGCCCCGTACCCGAATCGGCAACCGCCAAGGTGTCATCGGGAGCCCAGGCCAGTGCAGTGGGTTGGAAAAGTTCCGGGAAGACAATCGCTGTCCCGTCCCGGGTGATGCCTTCCGGGGAGAAATCGTACTCGTTGTGTTTTGGGTCGACCCAACTTGCCTTAATTTTCCAAAGGTGCCCCTTGGGATCGGTAACCTCGAGGCTATTGGCATGCCCGTCTTTGTTATCGACAACGTCGCCATCCCGATAGACGCCAAACTTTTTGCCACCTTCATCCCAATGGCTCCAAGTATAGCAGGTGCCATCAGGCCGGGTATTCATGTGTATGAAGAAATTCTGAACCCAGCGATTGCTGGCACCGGAAAAGGAATTCCCCAGCCAGGAAACTTGGTAATGGGGACCATTGGTTTCCGCACGGATCAGCGCGATCCATGTCAACCCGATCAATAGACCGGCGATACTTTTGGGCGAGTTTGTGGTACTCCTCTGCATATTGGGGCGGGTAAGTCAAAGACAGTGACTCGTGGAGCTTAAATTGGGTTACAGACCTGCGACAGGCTGAGAGTTTGTCTGCGGGAATTCGCCCTCCCACCGAGCCATGACCACCGTGGCGAGACAGTTCCCGATTAGATTAACAGCCGAGCGTCCCATGTCCATAATGGCATCGACGCCGACAATGAGCAGGACCCCTTCGAGCGGGAGGCCAAAAGTACCCAGGGTGCCGGTCAGGACAAACTGGGAGGCGCGGGGAATACCGGCCATGCCTTTGCTCGTCAGCATCAGCGTCAGGAGGATGGCGACCTGTTGGCCGACAGGGAGTTCCATATGGGCGGCTTGAGCAACAAAAATCGAAGCTACCGCGAGATAGAGTGTGGAGCCATCGAGATTAAACGAATACCCCAGCGGCATGACAAAAGAGACGATCCGCCGAGGTACACCCAGGGCCAATAATCGCTGGATGGCCAGGGGCATCGCCGCGTCCGACGACGCTGTGGTAAATGCCAGGATGATGGGCTCTTTGAGCAGGGACAGAAAGTGGCGTATCGGGACACCGACCCAATAAGCCAAGGGAAGCAATACCAGCAGGCAGAAGATTCCCAGTGCGAGGTAAAGGGTCAGTATGAGTAGAGCCAAATTGCCAAGCGTGCCCAAACCGCTCGTTCCCACGGTAAACGCCATGGCCGCGCCAATGCCAAGGGGGGCAAGGTTCATAACCATGCCCGTAAACTTGAACATCACGTCTGCGAGAGCCTCGAAGAAATGGATCATGATTTCCAGGGACTTTTCCTGGACCTGGGTAAGCGCGGCACCAAAGAGCAGGGCGAACACCACCACCTGGAGGACGTCGTTCTTGGCTGCTGCTTCGAAGAAGCTTTGGGGTGCGAGATGCCCTATGATGGAGGCAAGGGTCACTTTTTCCGGAATCGATTCCGGAACCGCCGAAGCCGGTTTCAACTGAATCCCATCTCCTGGTCGCATTCCATTGACCGTCAACAATCCAACGACCAAGGCCAACGTGGTAACAGCCTCGAAATAAATGATTGATTTGACACCCAAGCGCCCGACTGACGCCAAGTCGCCACGATGGCCAGCGACTCCGACTACCAGGGTGCTAAAGATCAGTGGAACGAGAATGCACTTGATGAGGTTCAAGAACAGTTGGGATATAACTTTCAGTTGGGTGGCCGAATGCGGAAAGAAATGTCCCCATAAGATGCCCAACACCATGGATACTAATATCCAGTGGGTCAGAGAGACGGTTCTCAATCGACGGGCGAACATGTTGATTTTGGGTTGTTTCCTGGACTGGTTTAGTAAACGGGTATGACCCCAAGAACCGCTTCTCAGTTTTGTTTGGCGGCAAAGGCTCCCAATTTAGCCCAGACTTTTCCGCCTCTCAGTTCGACGAGGTAGGTTTTGACGGATTTTTCGGGTCGGTCGAGGCAGGAACCAGAATTGAGATCGAATGCCCATCCGTGGAGTGGGCAGAAGATGAAGTCTCCGTCGATCGTACCGGCTCCCAGAGAGGTGCCCCGGTGGGGGCAAGTATTATCGACCAGATGAAATCTGTCGGCAACCCGAGCCAGGGCAAATTGTCGGCCACCGACTTCGACGGTTCGACAAGTCCCCACCCGAAAAGAGTCCACGTCGGCTATATCCACCCAATTCTCCATCGCGAAAGGATAACTGGTTGCGGTTTGGCCTTGAAGTGCAAAAGGAAGTCTTGAGTTACTGGCTGTTCATGATCCTGCCGCAGCTCCTTCGCCATTTCCTCCGCCACCGGGACGACGAGGTCTTTTACCAAATGCAGGCCGAGGATGCGATCCGATGGTTGACGGCAAATCGAGTGATTGCCGCACCGGGACGAACAGCCCTTGACCTCGGATGTGGGCATGGGGTCTTTGGAATGGCTCTTGCCCGACAGGGATGGACGGTGACGTTTGCCGATGCGGAAAACCTGTTGCGTCCCAATGCCCGCACGATGCCCTTCCGGACCATCGACCTCGACCGCGACTCGGTCAGTTCGCTTGGGCATTATGATTTGGTGGTTTGTTCAAACGTCTTGGAACATCTGGCGAAGCCCAACCGATTGCTTTCGGAGGCATCGACATTACTACAACCTGGGGGTCGCTTCTTCCTGAGTTGGACCAACTGGCTTTCGCCATGGGGCGGCCACGAATTTTCCCCTCTGCACTATCTAGGGCCCAACTGGGGTCCACAACTTTACGACCGGATGACCGGCGACCCGAAACGGCGTTTTCATCGTCCTTTCGTGAACTTGTTCCCGACGTATATCGGGGAGGTACTCCGCACCATCCGCAAGGAGCAACGGCTCGAATTGGAGGCGATGGCACCCCGGTATTACACGGAGTTCGGTTTCATTCTCCAATTGCCGGTCGTTCGTGAGTTTCTGGCGTGGAATTGCGCGTTGTTATTGCGGGCGAGGGCGTAGGGGAAATCTTTTGAGTAGGACAGCAGATGTCCGGGG
>CAILNN010000339.1 GCA_903835555.1 uncultured Verrucomicrobiota bacterium | reverse complement strand
CGAAACTGGTCGGCTGCCGCCCAAAGGCGCTTCTCCAACGTATCGTTGGCCGTGTCCTTTTCCGATGGCGCGATCCACTTCATAGAGAGTCTCTATCAACCGAAAGGGCATTTGACCCCGGGTGCAGTACGGCCTTAGTGAAGGAGGCTTGTAGCTGGCGGGTCAAGATTCAGCAATCGTAATCCACCCCGATGAATCGGCGGAGTGTCAGGCGTTGAACCGCAGGAAACTGGGCGGTCGTACCCCCTGCCGATCTGCCCCGTGACGGGTTCCATCCTACAATAGAATGCGCCGCCTCACGCGCGGCGACTACGAAATCCAAGGCCACCCTCCACCGTAGCAATCGGTCCTGAGCCCACTATAAACCATTACCGTTGGGTACGACGTTCCGGTTATCCCCGAAGCCGGTCTGGATTTAATCCCTGCAGGTCTTCGGGTAGAAACAGTCCATCCCGACGGATGACTTCGCCGTCGAAGGTGACCGTACCGCCTCCCCATTCTGGACGTTGAATCAACACCATATCCCAGTGAACGGCAGACCGATTGCCGTTATCGCAATCTTCGTAAGCTTGTCCCGGAGTGAAGTGCAACGAGCCCGCAATTTTTTCGTCAAAGAGGATGTCGCACATCGGGTTCAGGATGTAGGGATTGAAGCCCAAACTGAATTCCCCGATGAACCGGGCACCTTCATCGGTATCGAGAATCTCGTTCAGCCGTTTATCGTTGGAACTGGTCGCCTTGACGATTTTGCCCCGGCTGAATTCGAGCCGAACATTTTCAAACTTCGTACCGGAATAGAGAGTCGGGGTGTTAAAGGAGATGTAGCCTTCCACAGAGTCGCGGACCGGACAGGAGAAGACTTCGCCATCGGGAATGTTACGAAGGCCTTCGCATGGGCGGGCACCGATGTTTTTGATGCTGAAGGAAAGGTCCGTTCCCGGCGCGGCAAGATGGACGTGGTCCGCGGCTTTCATTCGGGCAACCAACGGTTCCATGGCGGCCGCCATCCGGGCATAGTCCATGGTGCAAACATCAAAGTAGAATTCCTCAAAGGCCTCGGTGCTCATGTTGGCCGCTTGAGCCATGCTCGGTGTCGGCCAGCGGAGGACACACCATTTGGTCTTGTTGACGCGATAGTCCAGCAGGGGGCGAAGTGTGCGGGAGTAGAGTTGCTGTCGGTCGCTGGGAACGTCGGAAGCCTCGCTGGAGTTGTGTGCACCCCGGATGGCAATATACGCCTGCATCTGCTGCATTCGATGCAATTCGATTGTCTTGATCAATTCCGCGTGGGCTGGGGTGGTGGCACGTTGGACTTCGCGGGAGATTCGTGAATGCCGCATTTCAACGACCGGCACACCTTCGGCTGCGCGGACTGCCCTCAGAAGCGCGATCCCCATCTCATCGGGAACGTCGGTGAGTTCAATCAAGATGTTTTCACCGGGACCCACGGCGCAGGAATATTGCACGAGCAGGCGGGCGAGTTTATCGAAACGGGAATCATTCATGGTAATGTGAAATTGGAACCGATGGAAAAGGTTTAGTCCGGAGTTGATTTCTTGGTGCGTTGCTTGGGTGGGGCCTCCGCCTGCCGCCAGACCTTTTCACGCCGTCGGGCCTCTCCGCGCAACAGATTTTCGGACGACCAACCGTGAGCCTCGCATAATTCAGCGATCCGAAAGAGTTCCGCCGCCACCGCTGCTTCCGATTGCTGGGGCGTGGCCTCTGGCAGTCTATTGGACGGGGCAGCCTCGACCGGATTGGACACGAGGGATGCTTTGCGCGCCTTTTTGACCAGTTTTTGAGCGTACATCAGTGCCGGCAGGCGGGTTGGGATTCCGTCCAAGGCCGACTTTCGTTCATGCTTGGACCCGGCCTTTTCAGCCTTTTTGATCTTCTCCCAATTGGCCCAGACCTCGCCGATGCCGCTAACGGCGGTGTCACCAAAGACATGGGGATGACGTCGGATCAGTTTTTCGACCAGCGTTCGGCAGATGGTATCCAGGTCAAATGCGCTGCGCTCGGCTCCCAATTGAGCATGAAAAACCACCTGCAACAACAGGTCGCCGAGCTCTTCCCGCATTTCGCCGTCATCCCTGGCTTCGATGGCATCCAGCAATTCATAAACCTCTTCGACCGCATGCCATCGGAGCGATTGATGATCCTGTTCTCGGTCCCAGGGACAACCGTCGGGGGCGCGCAGCGATGCCATGACTTCTCGCAATTGTTCGATCGGAGGCAGTTCGGAGGAAGGGGGCGGGCGCATGGCTTTGGTGTAAAGATCAGAGCATCACCAGGTCGTCCCGGTGAACAACCACCTTGCTGTTGCCAGGGGCTTCGGCGAGTTTGTCTGCCCCGACGCGGGCCCTGCCGCGGGCAAATTCCGTCCCATCCCCATCGACGATTCGAATCACGTCCCCTTCGGAAAACGTGCCTTCGTGGCGGGCAATTCCGGGAGCTAGCAGACTGGTGCCTCGTTCGCGCAGTGCCTTGCGCGCCCCGTCGTCGACCACCAACGTGCCTTTGGGGTGGTGAAAAAAAGCGATCCAACGTTTCCGACCCTTCAGCTTGGCAAGGCGCGGAACAAAAAGGGTGCCCTCGTCTTCACCGGCCATGATCCGGGCCAGAACCGTAGAACGGCGTCCGGGGGCAATCACCAGGGGAATTCCCGAGCGGACCGCGATGCGGGCCGCTTGAATCTTGGTGGCCATGCCACCGACGGCCGTGGCGCTGGTGGTTCCCCCAGCCATCGAAATGATCCGGTCATCGATGGCATCCACGTGATGCAGCAGGCGGGCTTGGGGAGTACCGAAATTCTCCATGAGTCCCTCCGAAGTGGTCAAAATGACCAATAGGTCGGCGGGCAGTAAACAGGCTACCAAAGCCGATAACTTGTCATTGTCCCCAAAGCGGAGTTCCGTGAAGGAGACGGCATCGTTCTCGTTGATGATCGGTACAACGCCACGCTGAAGCAAGGCGACGAGCGTATTCCGCGCATTCAGATGCCGCTCGTGGTGTTCCAGGTCGTCATGGGTCAATAGGACCTGAGCGACATTGAGCTTATGGACTTCGAACAAGCGCTCGTAAGTCGCCATCAGACGCGATTGACCAACGGCGGCGCAGGCTTGGAGCTCGGCCAGCACCGTCGGACGCTTGGAAAAACCGAGCACCCCCATGCCGGCACCCACCGCCCCTGAGGTGACCATGACGACTTCATGCCCCATCGCCCGGAGCCCGGCAATCTGTCCCACGAGTTGCGTCAACTGACCCCAATCGGGCCGCTTCGCTTCATCGGTCAGGATGCCAGTGCCGAGTTTGACAACAATGCGAGAAACGTTGCTCAACAATTCAGACCGCACTGGATGAGCATAGCGAGCGGATAGGCGGGAGCGAAGCTGGAAGCGGCAAATTTCATTGGGAGACAGGACATCCGCAGACTAAAATCCGCACCCTGTGAACGCCGATTCGCTTCAATTCCTAGAGACCTTGGTCAATACCCCCAGCCCGACCGGTCATGAAACTCGGGGACAACGGGTTTGGTTGGACCGGGTTTCCCAGTGGGCCGACGAAACAACCCACGACGCCTACGGCAACTGCGTGGCTTTCCTCAATCGCGGCGGCGGACCCCGGATCATGTTGGCCGCTCATGCCGACGAGATCGCCATGGGAGTAAATTACGTCACAGCGGAGGGATTTATCTATGTCCGAAAGATGGGCGGAATCAATCCCGCCATCACCCGAGCACAACGAGCCACCATCCACACGAGGACTGGCCCGGTGTTGGGTGTCTTCGGAAGTGTGGCTCCGCATTTGACCCGGGGAGAGGACACCCCAAAGGAACCTAAAATCCATGACCTTTTCCTGGATATCGGTGCCGCCAATCGGGAGGAAGCCCTGAGCTTGGTTCGGATTGGTGATCCGATCACCCTCAACGATCGGTTCGAGCGGTTGCGCGGTGATTTGGTGATCGCCCGAGCACTGGACAACCGTATCGGCACCTGGGCAGTGGCGGAAACCATCCGGCTTTTGAAGGAAAACAGTGAACCGTTTACCGCCGAGGTATGCGCCGTATCGAATGTTCAGGAAGAGGTCGGATTGCTCGGTGCCCGCCAGATTGCCTATACCTTGAAACCCGATGTAGCGTTAGTCGTTGATGTGACCCATGCCACCGATTATCCAACCATCGATCAGCGTCAGCACGGGGATATCAAGGTGGGACGCGGACCAACCCTCACTCACGGAGGGTGCAACCATGCGACAGTCGTCAATCGGTTGGAAGCTTTGGCGGGTAGTGAAGGCATTCCGCTCCAGCATGAGGCTATGAGTTCCACCAGCGGAACAGACACCGATGTGATCTTCTGGACCCGGGGCGGTATCCCGTGCGGACTCATCAGCCTCCCCAACCGCTACATGCATTCGCCAGTTGAAGTCGTGTCGCTCAAGGACTTGGAGGCCATTCCACGCCTGATGGCCGCCTTTGTTCGGAGCGTAAAGCCAGGGGAAAAGTTTGAAGTGACGATCTGATTCTGCCTTGTCGGGATTTAGGGGCTTGGTGATTGGGGTCCACGTCGACGGAATCAGGAGTTCTGAGGAAAAGATTGCGATCGGGCAGTTTTAGACGATGCTTGCCGCCTTTGTTCGCATGTCCGCAGTCGCCCTAAACCCATCTGCGTCGGCTGCTTCATCAGCCGCCCCTGTTCCTCTACCGCCCCATCCGGTGGACTTTTCCCATCCGGTAGCTCGTCCATCCCAGTCGACTTTTCGATTGATCGGAGAGGTTCTGAACCACGGGGGCCCGGGCTATCTCCAATTTGCCATCACGAATGTCTGCAATGCCCGCTGCGATTTTTGTGGCTTTGCCGTCGACAAATTTGACGCCAAACAGCGCCGAAGCGTCACCCTGAGAGAAGCGCAGGATGTCATCGATATCGCCGTTCGTAATCATATCGGTTACCTGCTGTTCGTTGGTGGCGAACCATTGGTCCATAAAGACCTTCGAGCGATGATGCGCTACGCCGCCGCGCGTGGCATTCATCCGATGATCTGCACCAACGGGTCTCTGTGGACTGAAAAAAACATGCAGGAACTGGCCACCGACGGCCTGACCAGTGTGATCATGTCGATTGATGCTCACGACGTCGCTCGCCACGAAAAAAACCGGGGCCTTCCCGATGTCTGCCGAAAAATCAAACGAGCCAACGAGGTTTTCCATTCGCTGGGTATTCAGACGACCGCCAGTATTACCGCCAGCAAGCTCATTGAGGATTACGGCAAACTCCCTGCTTTCTTGGAGGAGCTAGGGTTTCGTTCCTGCACCTTTAGCTACCCGCTTACGAGCTTGTCGTCCAGCTACCTCAGCTTCAGCGACAGTGGACTGGTCAATTTCACCAAGGACGAACTGATCGGTTTGTTTGACAAGATCAAGGCGATGAAGCGAGAGAGCGGATACCCGGTGGTCAATCCCGAGGAATCGCTGTCGGAAATGCAACGTCACTTACGGGGTGAGACCGAAAAGTTCGGATGCCTCGGTGGTCACAAGTACTTTTACCTGGATTGGCACCTCAACCTATATCGATGCCATTTTTGGGAGACACCGATGTGCAATGTGTACGAGTGGAATGACTCCAAGCTCATCCGCGACGGCTGCACTCGTTGCATGATTGATTGCTACCGTGACCCCAGCGTCCTGCAATTCGTTGCCATCAGCGCCAGTGATGCCTGGAATGCAGCGAAGAAAGGCAATTTGGTCAAAGCCGCCCGCCACGTGTTTGATGGCCGCAACTTGACCTCGCTCAAGGCGGTCTGGGACGACCGCAAGTGGATTGGCAAGGTTTAGTCCTTGCGGGCCATCCCCGGCCGCCGAAACCACGTTACTGCATCTGCCAGCGCCTCCTTCGGAGGCGTTTGTGGCAGGCCCAACTCGTAGATCGCTCGGTCCGGTCGAAACCACATTTTATACCGGGCCATTTTGACCCCGGCGACGGGTGCCTTGGGGGGGTGGCCGCTCATTTTTGACCATATCTCGTTTAAATGGGCAAATCCGAGGGCAACAGCATAGGGCACCTGTCGCTTGGGTGCGGGAATTCCAGTGATTTCCTCAAGAAGCTCCAAGGCATGTTGCATCGTCCAATTGCCATCCGCGTTTCCCAAAATATATCGCTCACCGATTCGCCCACTCTCGGCCGCCAGACGATGGCCTGCCGCGACGTCCCGCACATGGACGAAATTGAGCCCGGTATCTAGGAAAGCGGGCATGGCGCGATTGAGGAAATCGACCACGATCTTGCCGGTCGGAGTCGGTTTGACATCCCAACCGCCGATCGGTGCGCTGGGATTGACGATAACAACTGGAGCACCCTGCGAAACCAGTTCTAGGGCGACCCGCTCTGCCCGCCATTTGGAGAGCTTGTACGGATTCGACATCTGGGCCTCGAAAACCGGGGTCTGTTCGTCCGTTGGCACCACCGCCTTTCCGGGAATCTCTTGGGGCAAACCAATGCACCCGACCGTACTCGTGTAGACGATCCGGGAGCAACCGGCCTTCCATGCCGCCGTAAGCACATTTCGGGTGCCTTCAATATTCGCTTGAAACATGGGGGCATAATCGGGCAACCACAAGGCATAGCTCGCGGCGACATGGAAACACCAATCACAGCCATCGATATTACGATGAAGGCGATCGATGGAATCGGTGATGTCGCCGGTGATTGTTTCGTACGTAACCCCGTCTAACGCCCGTAAATCCGCTGCGGGACGCAGCAAGGCCCGGACCTGATGTCCCGCTTGAATGAGATCCCGTACCAAATTCGCCCCAATGAAACCGGAAGCACCGGTGACAAAACACTTCACGCGACCAAGAAGAGCACCAATCGGACGGAAAAACCACTGTCGCCTTTAACATCGTCGGTGACAAAACCAGTTGCTCCACTGGTCAACCCGCCCGTAGCCTTTGCTCGTCAACTGCGGATCCTACACATACACTCTCTTCCATGAGCGAAACCTACGTACCTTTGATCAGCTCCGGCGTCGCCGGCCCGCTGGGCATTCTTCACCTTCCCCGTCTTTGGCTGAAGGCCTCCCTTGAGGCGGCCGGAAAATTGGCAGCCGGATATCCCGGAATCGGCCAAGGCTTTGACACCATGGTCGTCTCGGCACTCGGACTCTCGGGCGATGCGATCAAGCAATTTATAGCCGAACACAAGCCGACCTATCCCCAATTTGAAGCCTGGGTTCGTCAACAACCCGGGGTCAACCTGACCAAGGCGAATATTCACAAGTTGAACACCGCCATCATCAGCTATATCCACAAGGATGAAACCCGGAAAAACATTCTGGCCGCCAATGGTTTGCCTGATGACGGCTCCGTCCTTCCAGACGCCGTCAACCTAAACAACCTCGACGACTGGTTCGAATTCCACCAAGCCGTTCTCAAGTAGTCCAACGGTCAAGACTCTCCTGCAAGCAAGGTAAACGCCCGGTCCCTGACCGGGCGTTTTCGTAGGAGAAAACAAATGGAAAGGCTCTTTGTCGAGTCGCTCGGCGTCAGGCCAAGTCAAAGCGGTCCAGGTTCATCACCTTGACCCAAGCTGCCACGAAGTCCTTCACGAAGCGCGCCTGGCTGTCCTCGCAGGCGTAAACTTCAGCGACGGCTCGTAGCTCCGAGTTTGACCCGAAGATGAGATCAACGCGGGTGCCGGTCCACTTCAGCTTGCCGGTGGCGCGGTCACGACCTTCAAACAAGTCTTGGGAATGGGAGGCAGGGCTCCAGGTGGTCCCAAAATCAATGAGGTTGGTGAAGAAATCATTGGTAAGTGACTCGAGTCGATGAGTGAAGACGCCATGCTGGGAATGATCGAAGTTCGTGTCCAAGACACGCAAGCCGCCGACCAAAACAGTCAATTCGGGAGCCGTCAGAGTCAGCAAATGCGCCTTATCTACCAGCATTTCCTCGGCGGACAGGGCGTATTTAGCCTTCATGTAATTGCGGAATCCGTCGGCCTTGGGCTCTAGGACCGCGAATGATTCCACATCCGTTTGCTCTTGAGACGCATCGGCGCGGCCGGGCGTGAACGGGAC
This sequence comes from uncultured Verrucomicrobiota bacterium, assembly GCA_903835555.1. Classification (GTDB taxonomy): domain Bacteria; phylum Verrucomicrobiota; class Verrucomicrobiia; order Limisphaerales; family UBA9464; genus CAILNN01. The sequence goes on along the minus strand of CAILNN010000339.1, from coordinate 20,621 downwards.
TGTCACATCATGCCCGGCATTTTTTGCTGCTTTCTCGATGGCAGCGCTTCCCCCCAAAACGATCAAGTCGGCGATCGAAACCCGCTTGCCGTTGGATTGAGCACTGTTAAAGGCCTTCTGAATGCTTTCCAGTTTCGCCAGCACCGTCGCCAGTTGGGCGGGATTGTTGACCGCCCAATTCTTTTGTGGAGCCAGTCGGATACGTGCGCCATTGGCCCCGCCGCGTTTATCGGAGCCGCGGAAGGTCGAGGCCGAAGCCCAGGCGGTGGAAACGAGATGCGACACGGACAGACCGGAGGTAAGAATCTGGCTCTTGAGCTGCGCGATATCGTGAGCGTCGATGAGCGGATGGGTCACCGGAGGGATGGGGTCCTGCCAAATCAATTCTTCCGCTGGGACTTCTTTGCCGAGATAGCGCGCTCGCGGCCCCATATCGCGGTGGGTCAGTTTGAACCAAGCGCGGGCAAATACGTCAGCAAACACCTCGGGGCGTTCATGGAAATGACGGGAAATCGGCTCGTAAATGGGATCGAACCGCAGCGCCAGATCGGTGGTAAACATCATCGGGGCATGCCGTAGTGATGGGTCGTGGGCATCGGGCACCGTTCCAGCACCGGCATTTCCTTTCGGCTTCCATTGGTAGGCTCCAGCCGGGCTCTTGGTCAGTTCCCAATCGTAGCCGAATAGGTGCTTGAAATAATCGTTGCTCCACTGCGCAGGAGTGGTGGTCCAGGCCCCTTCGAGTCCGCTCGTGATCGTGCTGTCGGCATTTCCGGGGCCAAAGGTGTTCTTCCAGCCCAGACCTTGGTCTTCAATGCTGGCACCTTCGGGCTCCGGACCCACGTACTTGCCGGGGTCGGCGGCACCATGGGCTTTGCCAAAGGTGTGACCACCGGCAATCAAGGCGACCGTTTCCTGGTCGTTCATCGCCATGCGTCCGAAGGTTTCGCGTATATCGATGGCGGCGGCGAGCGGGTCTGGCTTTCCATTCGGGCCTTGCGGGTTCACATAGATGAGGCCCATCTGAACAGCTGCCAGCGGGTTCTCCAAGTCCCTTTCACCGGTGTACCGCTTGTCCCCCAGCCATTCCACTTCGGGGCCCCAATAGATATCCTCTTCCGGCTCCCAAACATCTTCACGGCCACCGGCAAATCCGAACGTCTTGAATCCCATCGATTCCAGTGCGCAGTTGCCGGCCAGGATCATCAAGTCGGCCCAGGAAAGCTTCTTGCCGTACTTCTTCTTGACCGGCCAAAGGAGGAATCGCGCCTTGTCGAGGTTGGCATTATCCGGCCAGCTATTGAGAGGTGCAAAGCGTTGAGAACCGGTTCCGGCTCCGCCGCGTCCGTCGCCAATGCGGTAGGTGCCCGCACTGTGCCACGCCATACGAATGATGAGCGGGCCGTAGTGGCCGTAATCGGCAGGCCACCATGCCTGAGAGGTGGTGAGCAGTTCGACGAGGTCCTTCTTCACCGCATCCAAGTCCAGGGTCTTGAATGCCTCGGCGTAGTTGAAGTCCGCACCCATCGGATCGGACAAGGGAGAATGTTGGCGCAGAATATTCAGCCGCAACTGGTTGGGCCACCAATCTCGGTTGCGGGTGCCACCCCCGGCACTGTTTCTCAGAACGCCACTCGTAAACGGACAACGAGCTTCGCCGTTGGCGGGATGCGCCGGGGCGGTTGTCGATCCCACTTCACCAATGTCTTCAATCATAACAGGTCTTTTTATTGATTATTCCAAAGAAAATGCCCAACCCAGCCTAGCCCAAAGCCAGCATGGCCCTATTTCCGACTGACACGACCAAAGCCATCATCCAAATGCCGCAATGACATCGGATCGCGGAGGGGGTAGCCGGATGAAATTTCATGTTTATACACTATGGCCTGAGGGTACCTATTGTTGCAATACCTTCTTCCTTTTGTTGTCATAGGTAAATACTATGGAAATCAGGCCCTAACGATTATGGAATTGGGCTTTACCCGGAATGGGTCTCTTCAATAAGCGATCGCCCTTAATCAGGTGCGCAAGGTCTGATTTCACCCCATTGGTGGAAATTGGGGAGTGGGCTAGTCTCTACCGGTGTATATCAATGGCATCGGCACGGCGGTTCCCAAGAATCGCTTCTTGCAGCGCGACGTTTGGGCTGCATTTCAGGCCGCACCACAATTCGGCCTCCTCACCGATCGGAGCCGTGCCATTCTCCGGAAGGTGCTGAATGGCAGCAACGGTATCACCGCCCGCCATGCCTCCATGGAGGCCCTTTCCGAGGCTTTTGATCTAACTCCGGACGGTCTTCAGCGTCGCTTTGCCCAAGCAGCACCTGCTCTCGCGACCTCCGCTGCGCTCCAGGCGATAAAGCGGGCCGGGTTGGTGCCAACGGACATTGATGGCCTTTTGATTAGTACCTGCACCGGCTATCTATGCCCGGGTCTGACCAGCTACGTCAGCGAACGTCTCAATCTGAGGCCGGGGATCCCGTGTCTCGACTTGGTGGGGCAAGGCTGCGGCGCTGGCCTGCCCAATCTCCACACGGCGGACACCTTGATCCGTGGTGGGAGAGCCGGTCATGTTCTCAGTGTCTGTGTGGAGGTTTGCAGCGCGGCTTTGTTCCTGGACGACGATCCGGGGGTCCTCATCAGTGCCTGCCTCTTCGGAGATGGCGCGGCAGCCGCAGTGGTTTCTGACAAACCGATCGGAAGTCGTCATGTCCGGTGGTCACACTTCCAGACCATTCTAAAGCCCGAATATCGGGAGGAACTTCGCTTCGAACAGCGCGGAGGGATGTTGCGCAATATCCTGAAGCCGTCCGTTCCCAAGTTGGCGGCCTCTGCGGCCGAGGAATTGCTTTCCATGGCACTCCTTCAGGCGGGACGGTCTCGCGAAGACATTCGCGCGTGGATTTGGCACGCAGGCGGGCGCGATGTTCTGCTGGCGTTGCGAGAACAGCTTCACCTCACCGACGACGACCTTCGGCACAGCCATGCCGTCTTGCGCGATTATGGCAACATCAGTAGTCCGAGTGTTTTCTTTGTACTCGATGCTACCTTGAATGACGGCGCACCCAATGGAACCTGGTGGATGTCTAGCTTCGGAGCCGGCTTCAGTTGCCATGGTGCCTTGCTGGAAGTGACTGAATCATGACGCGCGTCTTGCGACCAGAATTGCTCGATTCGCTGCCCGCAGATAATCCGGCAGCGAAGCGGTCCAGGGCGGACTTACGCCGCGTGAACGGATGGATGGGTCACCGCAGAATCCTTCTGCGCGCCCTTGAAGCGGCCATTCCCACCGGGCCAAACAGTATGGTTGAATTGGGTGCTGGCGATGGGACGCTGACATTGTCGATTGCAACCCGACTCCACCGCCAATGGCACCGGGTGGAACTGACCCTGCTCGACCGCCAGCCCGTCATCACCGAAGGCACCCGGAATCATTTCCGGCGTATCGGATGGACGGCACGTGTCGTGGAATCCGATGTCTTCGACTGGTTCGCATCTGGACAGCCTCCGGTGGATGTGATCATGACCAATTTGTTTCTTCACCATTTTGAAGCGAGCGAAATACGTCGGCTCTTTCAAGCAATCGCCAACCACTGTCGTTGCTTCATCGCGCTTGAACCGGGTCGAAATCAGATGGCCCGACTCGGTGCGGAGTGTCTGGGATTAATCGGATGCAATTATGTGACCCGGCACGATGCGCGTGTGAGCGTTCAGGCCGGATTTTGTGGCCGCGAACTGACGGCCCTCTGGCCGATTTCAGCAAAATGGCGGATATCGGAGAGGCGAGCCGGATTGTTTAGCCATCTGTTTATAGCTCAGAGTATCTCTGCATGAACTCAACCCGCACGGTCACCATCATCGGCGGCGGATTGGCGGGACTGACGCTCGGCATTGCCTTGAGGCACCGTGGCGTTCCCGTTGTTCTCTTCGAGGCCGATCGATACCCGCGTCATCGGGTCTGCGGTGAATTTATCTCCGGACGCGGTCGCCAAACACTGACCACGCTCGGGCTTGATCCAGTCCTGTTTGAATCCGGTGCACGCGAGGCGATGACGACACGCTTTTTCACCCGAGCGATCAAAGGTCCCATTCGCCCATTGCCAGAAGCGGCACTCTGCATCTCCCGCTTTGTCCTGGATGCCGTCTTAGCTCGTGAATTCCGTCGTCTGGGTGGGGAATTGCGGGAAGGCGAGCGGCGGGTTTGCCATGCCGACTCGGAAGGTGTGGTGTTTGCCACCGGACGCCGACCGTGCCCAAAAGCTGGACGTTGGCGCTGGTTTGGGATCAAGGCGCATGCGCGGGACATCCCGCTCGAAAGCGATTTGGAGATGCATCTGGTGGCGAATGGCTATGTCGGTATCTGCCGCCTGTCGGACGATCGTGTCAATGTTTGCGGCTTGTTCCGCCGCGATGACGAGGCGGGTGCCGCGTCATCGCGAACCGCCATGCTCAAGGGTGAACCGGGTTCCCTCCTGTATCAGCGACTGGCATCGGCAGAGTTCTTAACGGAAACGATTCGGACTGTTGCCGGTCTTGATCTCCGTCCCAGCCTGGGCGGGGACCATTCCGAATGTCGAATCGGGGATGCGCTGACGATGATTCCGCCGTTTACAGGAAACGGGATGTCGATGGCCTTTGAATCAGCCGAGCTTGCCTGTGATCCGTTGGCACAATGGAGCTGCGGTACCACGGACTGGAAGGAAGCTCGAGCTCAAATAGCGAATCAGTGTGGTTACGCGTTTCACCGCCGCCTGCAATGGGCCGGTCGAATCCATGCGCTGATGTTTTTGGGCGGATTGCAACCGGCACTCATGACCTGGTTGCCCCGCTTTGCCGCCCCGTGGGATTTTCTTTACTCTCGAGTCCGCTAAAGTAGATGACTGTCAATCGTTACCCGTTGGAACTCGCCTGCCGTGCGAAGGGGACGTCCGCCAGGTCTTGGAGTGCGCCAGCCCTCTGGCGCTTTGGAAACAGCCGTGAAATGAACGGCGGCCTAGATTCATTGGCGGGCTTTTCAGATTTCACGGCAAAAAGCGGTAGAGGACAACCGCAGTCCAAGACGCTGAAGCGCGTTACCAAGGTGCAGCTGCCGTGGATAATGCCCTTATGCCGAAATCGATCGCCAACCAGAAAGGTGGTCAATAACCGCATTCACTTAAAAAACATACCATTAGAGATAGTTTGAGCCAGTGAGGGCCCGCTCGACATCCTCAATTTTTCTTCTCCGGGATCGCCGTTGGATCGGCGGAGGCAGGCGATATCGGCGGTTGCCGGAAGGACCGTTCCACTTGGTCGTTGGGATCGGTCGACACCGGTTGGTCGCGCCACAACCAGCGCATCATTTCGGGGAAGATGGCCCCGCCTTGTTTCTGACCGTGGTTGCCGATGCCCCAACTGTAATTCAGGTCATAGCCTTTGGCCGACAGCGCCTTCATCAGACGCACATTTTGGAGAAACCAGTCCATCCGAGGATTGTCGGGTCGGCGGTTGTCATTCCGTCCGTCTTGAAGAAAAACACGGATCGGCTTTTTTTCAGCTTCTGTCACCAACTCAGGATAGATGTATTCTCCTCGAAGGTCGGTATAGCTGCCCACGAAGGTAATCACCTTTCGAAAATTGTTCGGACGAAACCAGGCGACCCCAAATGCGGCGCATCCGCCTGAACTGGAACCCATGATCCCATGAAGTTCCGGATCGGGTGAGATATTGAACTCCCGATTGAGCGCCGGCAGCAACTCATCCACGATCACCCGGGCATATTTGTCATTGGGTGGATTGTATTCGTCCGGACGATTGGAGGTGCGGTCACCCCAATCTCGTGGGTTCGGCTCAGGTTGGTCGGGACGCCGTCCAGGGTTGATAAACACCCCGAGCATGACGGGTATTTCCCGGCGGAAGATCAGGTTGTCGATGACGTTTTGCGCTTGAACATCACCGGGCTCGGCTTTCATCGCCTGTCCATCGTTGAAAACCATCAATGCGGTCGGCTGATTCGAGTCGTATTGTGCCGGAACATAAACCCAATAGGTGTGCTGAGTTCCTGGAAAGACGGAGCTCGGGATAACTTTGGACTCGGTAAAATGGCCTTTCGGCACGCCGTCCCGGGGCCGTGAATCCGGTCCGAGGGTGTAGAAGACGTCGTTTGAATTGGCCGGACCCCGGGCAGCGCGAGGTGTGGCGTTGGTGGGTGGAACCGTTTTTGGCTCATCCGCGAATGCTATCCATGCAGCCAATAGCGCGAAACCGGCCAGAGCGCGTTGAAAACTCATGGGTTGGTTACTTGCTCGGAATATGATTTCCAATTTTAGCCAATGGCCTCGAGTCGACCAGTTGAATCGCCATGCCGTTCGATACCTTGAGCTCCCATCCGATCGGCCATGCTCAGGAACAGATTGGTTAGAGGCGCGGACCCAGCTTTGACGTACCGGCCGGGCTTTAAAGCCCCACCGCCGGACCCCGCCAATAGAATGGGAAGATTGGTATGAGTATGGCGATTACCATCCGCATTGCCCGACCCGTAGACGATCATGGAATGATGCAGCAACGACTGCCCGTCAACATCGAGCGCTTGGTCCATTTTCTCCAGGAACTTGCCCAACTGCTTGACGTACCAAAGGTCGATTTGCTTGACCTTATCAATCATTTCCTGCTGGTTACGGTGGTGAGTCAGGTTGTGATGACCTTCCGAAAGACCGATTTCCGTGAAGGTTCGATTACTGCCTTCGCCAGCCATCAGGAGGGTGGCGACTCGGGTTGAATCGGTTTGGAACGCCAGCATCAACATGTCGAACATTAGGGCTATATGTTCTTCGTAATTGGCCGGGATGCCCGCCGGTGCGTCCACGTCGGGGTTGATGATGGGCATCTGTTCCGCTTTTTCGATACGCTGTTCGATTTCACGCACCCCGGTCAGGTACTGGTCGAGCTTTTGGCGGTCGCGGCCATTGAGCTTTCGTTCGAGTGCACCGGCATCGTCCCGGATAAAATCGAGAATCGAACGCTGTGCCTGCTGGCGGCGCTGGAGGTTTTGGATGCGCTCGGTGCGAGAGCCATCGCCGAAAAGGCGCTCGAATACCATTCGGGGATTGGGCTCGGGCGATAGCGGTTGGGTTGGCGACCTCCAAGCCAGGTTGTATTCGTAAGCGCAGGAATAGCCGGAATCACAATTGCCCGCCTTGCGGACGGCATCGCAGGTCAATTCCAACGAGGGAAAGCGGGTCAGGTGACCGATTTGGTTGGCAACGATCTGGTCGATGGAAGTCCCGGCGTGGATGTCAGAGCCAGCGGTCTTGCGGATGCGGACTCCCGTGAGAAAGGTTCCGCCCGCGCGGGCATGATCGCCACCGCCGTCCCCGCCTTCATTGGCGCTGATATCTTCGAGTCCCGAAATCACCTGCAATTGGTGCCGAACTGTTTCCAGTGGTCGCAAAGTGGGCGAGAGGGCGAAATCGTTCCCACCATCACCTTCCGGCCACCAAGCCGATGGGATGGTACCGTTGGGAACGTAGAGAAAAGCCATGCGAACTGGGGCCACCTTACCAGGTGTGCCTGGCGCAACCATCGGTGCCGCCAAGGCTTGGAATGGACGCAATGACTCAAAAGCAGGCAATGCCATGCAGGCTCCAAGACCGCGGAGGAACTGGCGACGATTGAAACTCGCCCGACGCTCGGCAGATGGGTTTCGGTGCGACAAGGGATTCGGTTTCATGGTATCACGGATTTACCTGCAATTTGTCTTGCCGGATGTTGGATGTCGAATGCTTCTGGAGTGTTTGATGCTGAACCACGGGATTGAATTCGCATCTTTTGAAAAGGTGCGGATTCAACGATGCCTAACATTAAAGCTGAAAAACGACCGTTTTCATATTCCAATCGATTAACGATGCGGTCGGTGGTTTCGATGTCGTAGAATTCAGGACCGCGCCCAACGGCATAGGTCAGGAGTTTTTCGGTCAGGCAACGGTAGAAATCCCGGCGATGCTCGTTGGCGAGGAGGTGCTTCAATTCCCGGACATTGTGAAACGATTCACCCGTAATCAATTGGCCACCGGTTTCGATCGATTGGTTTCGCTCCTTTTCGCGCCACATCCCCATGGCATTGAAGTTCTCAAAGGCCAGTCCGAGTGGGTCCATTCGATTGTGGCAGGAAGCGCATAATGGCTTTTCGCGATGGACTGCCAAGGCTTCGCGCAAGGTCGGTTCATGGTCCTTGAAATCCTTGTCGACTGCCTCCAGGGCCGGAACGTTTGGCGGCGGTGGCGGAGCTGGGGTGCCGAGGATATTATCCAGGATAAACAGGCCGCGCTTGACCGGTGACGTTCGGTCCGGATTGGAAGTGACCAGCAGGGCGCTGCCTTGAGTCAGAACTCCGCCGCGCGGGCTGTCGGGCGGCAATTGAACGCGTTGAAGGTTGGACCCAGTGATATTCAGGTTGGTCAATCCGTAAAGTTTGGCCAGACGTTCATTCAGAAACGTGAAATCGCTTTCAATCAAGTCGGTTACCGGGCGGTCCTCATGCAGAATGCTCCCAAAGAAGAGTTCGGTCTCGCGGCGCATGGCCAGGCGGAGTTCACGGTCTAACTCCATCCTTGGCTCGGCGAACCGTCGCTTGGGAAAAGTGGGACGAGGTGAAGCCGTATTGGTCGTACCAGCGATGCCATTGGTGGAACTGGAAGCCACCGAATTGGTTTTGGCCGTCGCCTTCGCACGCTGGGCCAGGAATGCTTGAAAGGCTTCCCGTTCCTCGCGCAGTTCCCGTTCGAGGCCATCGTCACGGGCCAGAATGACACGGGCATTGCTGGCCGTTCCTTCCACGTCGCGCGTTTGCAACCATTGCCCGGTAAAATTTTGGATAAAGTTGTCGGACCGGCTGTCCGCCAACATCCGTTTGACCTGGCTGCCCAGATTCTTTCGCAATTCCCCGCGATGGGCCAATTGGATCAATTCATCATCGGGCATCGTCGACCACAGGAAGTAAGATAAACGGGACGCGAGCGATAGTTCGTCGATCGGTTTGAAAGGTCCTTGCTGGGTGCTCTGCTCCTCCTGTTCTTCAAATCGAAACAGAAAGCGTGGTGAAGCCAGTACGGCAACCATCGCATGGGCAACCCCCTTCTCAAATGTCTTGCCCGGTTGCTGATAAATGGCCTCGGCCATGGAGGTAAGACGATCAACCGATTGTTTGTCCGCCGGACGACGGAATGCCCGGGTGGCAAAGGCTTCCAACAACTGGCTGGCGTAAGCGCGGCGCTCTGCCAGACCTGTCGGTGGTTCGTGCGGGAAAAAGCGTTCATAATTCTTGGGGTGCACCCAATGGTCGCGGTCGGCTGGCCCCTGGAATCGCACTTCGGCGACGCGCAGGTCGAGCGAGTGCAGCTTTTTCTCCACAGGAACCAATGGTTCTACTTCGACCGATAGAACTTGATCCCCCGAATCGAGAACCGGGGCGAACTCGAAATGGAAGGTCTTGAAATCGTACCAGCCAAATTCCTTACGGAGCCATTCGCGGTCATTGATGATGATGGTGACTCGGCAGCGTCCAGGGTCAAAGTCGAAGCCTCCATTGATCGACAAATCGAAAGCGACCTGGTAGGTGCCGCCAATTTCCAATTTGGTGTGGGTCTCGACGGTGCCAACTTCGTAGAAAGAAAGGGAGACGGACTTGCCATCTTCGCGCCCAGCCCCGGCGTTGGGCCGGTGGAAGCGCCCGCCGGGGACCACCAACTCCGGGATGGACATTGAAACAGTGGGCACCGCTTCGGACACAATCGATTGGGCGGCGGCCAAATACTTTTCCAGGAGCATGGGCGACACGGTCAGAACGTCCCCGATGGTATCGAACCCATATCCTGTATCGTCGGGAGGAAATTCGGCTTCGGCATGAAAGTCGATTCCCATCAGGTCATGGATGGTATTGCGGTATTCCACCCGGTTGAGACGACGCAGGGTTACGCGACCAGGATCGGGATTCTCCGGATCGATGGCGAAAGCGGAATATTTGACCCACTTTTCCAAACGGGATAGATCGGCATCCTGAGGATGCGGCTTGCCGTGAGGCGGCATGAGTCCTGCCCGGGTATTCTTCAATACCTTAAGCCATAGGTCTGGTTTAACCAGCTCATCCGGGGAACCAAATTCATCCAGGACAACGCCTCCCTTCTTGGCTCCATCGCCATGGCAGTCATAGCAAAACTCTTTGAGGATCGGCTGAACTTCGTCGCGAAAGCGATTGGCCGTTTCGTCGGCACCCACCCCGGCAGCGATAAAATGGTTGAATACCGCGACGAGTGCCAGGAAGAGGCATGATCGATACCTTGGAGCCCAGATGGGCGTGCGACGCATGAATGGTAAAATCATGGGCTTGGCGGGATTGGCCTAAGAGATAGACGCACCAACACGGATTTCGGTTACAAGTGCTTTTCGATCATCCAATATTGCCCAAGGAGTTCACGCAAGTCGCAGTTTCCGGGTCCATTGTTGGTTGGAGTCCCAGTGGGTCTTTTTATTCTTGATAAGGGGGACATCCGAAGATGGCTGCTCCCGTCCGTCTGCGTCTGTCGAACGGGAGGTGATATAGTGGTCACCGGCGGACGGCTGTTTCCAGTCGTAGTGCCAAAAGGTCCAAGTGAATGGGGCCTTCTCAGGTTTCGGATCGACGACGGCCTGGACCCACTGGGCATCATCAATCTTGACTTCGACTTTGGTGATGGGGGTGCCGTCGCTCCAGGCCGCGCCCGTCAGTCGGATGCTTCCGTCGGGGCGGCGGACAGCTCGGGCGGTCATGGACTTGACGCACTGATTGGCCACGCTGGTTTCACGCCAAAGCGTTGATTCGCCCGGGATTTCATCGCCTGTCAGGGTCACGTATTCCCGGGCCATCCATTTTCCCATAAACCGGCGATCAAGCACTTCGACGTGCTTGAGCCATTTCACCCAGGCAATGCCGAACCACCCGGGAACCATTAATCGCAGGGGATAGCCATGATTTGGAGCGAGCGGTTCGCCATTCATCGCCCACACCAGCATCACTTCGGGCCGCAGGGCATGCTCGACCGTCAGGCTTCGGGCAAAATTCTGTTGGAAGTCCTGTTCGCGAATCTTTTCGGTTTGCTGGTCCGTTCCGTAAAAAACGATCTCTTCGGACCGTTTGATCAGGCCCAGTTCCTTTAGAATGGGTCCCAATGGAGTACCCGTCCATCGCATGTTGCCGATGGCTCCCATGAAACCGGGCCCGAGACCGTTGCCGCCGCATTCCAGAGTGGCGGTGATGGTTTTATGTGGACGTGCCTGGATATCGGCAAGGGTAAGCGTGGTGGGATGCTTGAGATAACCAGAAAAATGGACCTTCCAATCCTTGGGTTGGACAGAACCGGCCTCGATCCTCGGTTTTGGGTAGTGGCTGACCTCATACAAGTCTTCGCTGGCTGTCACCCATTCGGTGAGATTCTGCCACTTCAGCATCTTACCCGCTGGCTGGACATCGAGGAAGGGGATGAGGGTTTCGCCTGGACCGGGCTCCAATCCCCAAGCCGAGAGCGGACGAGCGGCGAGTGTGCATGCGGCCAGAGCTGCGGAGCTCATCATAAAGTCGCGACGATTGAGTAGGGAATCGGACATGCCTGAAGGTAAGCCGTCCGGGTATTTGCAAGGCGAGGGAATTCTGCGACTGTTCGCGGCAATATGACTGCAAACAAACCGTCTATCATAGCCTGGCTCAAGCCCTCCTGCGGTTGGAGCAACGGAGTCCGCGCCGTTTTCCGCAAGTACGATCTTCCCTACGAAGACCGGGATATCATCAACAATCCCGCCCTTCGCGAGCAAATGATCATCAAGTCCGGTCAAATGCTGAGCCCGTGTGTCGAGATCAACGGTCGCATGTTGGCCGACGTCAGCGGTGAAGAAGTGGAACGCTGGATGTTGGCCAACGGAGTCGTGTCCGAAAATGACCGTACCCCTGATGCTCCGATCAATCAGCCTTGCGCCCACGAAATGCCCGGCGCGGCGGCCAACAGCCCCCTGGCATTCCGTCGATAGGGTGTCGATTGGGTATGGCCACCGGTCCCGAGGTGAAGGCCGCTCCCTGTACTCTCCGCTCAGCGGTCGAATCGGATATACCGACCATCTTTCGGTTTATTCAGGCCTTGGCGGAATACGAGCGGCTATCCCATGAGGTCTCTGCGACGGAAGCGGCTCTGGGGGCCACGCTTTTTGGGTCCACGCCTAGAGCTGAAGTGGTTCTGGCCGAAGTGGATGGAACACCCGTCGGGTTCGCCCTCTTCTTTCACAATTACTCGACCTTTCTGGCCAAGCCGGGTCTGTATTTAGAAGACCTGTTCGTCTTGCCAGAATACCGCGGTCGCGGCTTCGGGAAGGCGCTGCTGGTTCATCTGGCCGAACTGGCGGTTCAGCGGAGCTGTGGTCGGTTTGAATGGTCCGTGCTGGATTGGAACGAACCCAGTATCCTATTTTACAAGTCCCTGGGTGCCGTTCCGATGGCGGATTGGAGTATTTTTCGCGTGACCGGCGAGGCATTGGAAAAATTGGGTGGAGCAAAGAAACCAAAGTCTTGACATTTGGGTCAAATGACACTAGCTATAGTATCAAATGACAAAATCAACGGTTCAATCCAAGTCACGTCAGGAGATTTCAACTCCGCAAGTCCTTTCCGAATGCGCTGGAGTCGTCAATACCCACGCCTTGGGCAAAGCCGTTGGCAGCGCCTATCTCATCCAATCGCTCAAGGCTGGCCTTCCGTTCCGAGAACTGGACGACCTTCGCAACAAGCTTGGCCTATCCATGGAAAAGCTGGTTCCCTTGTTAGGCATCTCCAAGGCCACGCTCCATCGCCGCAAGCTAGGGGGCAGGCTGGATGTCCTTGAATCCGATCGTGTCGTGCGGTTTGCCCGGTTACTGGGCAAGGCCTCAGAAGTCATGGAATCGCCTGAAAACGGCTGTCGCTGGCTTACCTCGCCCCAAGTCGGGTTGGGTGGTGCGGTGCCTCTAGAGTACGCCCAAACCGAGGTGGGTGCTCGTGAAGTGGAAGACCTGCTCGGTCGGGTCGAATACGGGGTTTATTCGTGATCCGGCGTGCCTGGCGCATCGTAAAAGCGCGGCACGCCACCACCGCTTTCGATGGGGAAGGAGCAAGGCTGAATGGAGGCCGCTGGAATTCTCCAAGTGAGCGTGTGGTCTACGCCAGCGCCACTAAATCGCTGGCGGCACTGGAAACGCTGGTCCACCTAATTCCACCGGTGACCTTTAAATACGTCGCCATCCCAATCGAGTTTGAGGAATCCTTGATTGAGGCTATCCGTCTGGGGAGCCTTCCCTTTGATTGGGGCGACAATCCACCGCCGCCATCGGCCCAGGCCATTGGCGATATTTGGGTGGAGGAAGCCCGTTCTGCGATTTTGGAGTTGCCCAGTGCCATCGTTCCCAGCGAGTCCAATTACCTGCTGAATCCGCTGCATCCCGATTTTCATCGAATCGTTATCGGCAAGCCCGAAATATTCTCCTTTGATCGGCGCTTATTGTAAAATTTTTTGGGCGGCGGTGGACAATTATGACCGCTGCCATTCCAACCACCACCCCATCAGCTTCTTCACGAGCGGCGTCAGGCGGGTCCGGTTATAGAGATCGCCAACCTTCCGGATGGCCTCCGCTTGTGTCGGATACGGATGGATGGTGGACCCGATGGTCCTGAGTCCGAGCCCGCCTTTCATGGCCAGCGTCAGTTCGGAGATCAGGTCGCCCGCATGGGCGGCCACGACGGTCGCGCCCACTAAAGTGTCGGTGCCCTTGCGCACGTGGATTTTGACGAACCCCTCAGTTTCGCCATCAAGGATGGCCCGATCCACGTGACTCAACGGTTGGACAAATGTGTCGATCTCCATCTGGGCCTTCGCATCCATTTCTTCCAAACCCACATGCGCCAGTTCTGGCGAGGTATAGGTGGACCACGGTATGATTAACGAACTGGCTTTGGCCCGACCGTTGAACAAGGCATTTTGAATCACGATGCGCGCCATGAAATCGGCGGCGTGCGTGAACTGAAATCGGGAACAGACATCCCCGCAGGCAAAGATGTGCGATCGGGTCGTCTGTAGCCGATCATTCACCTGTACGCCCCGCCGATCAAAAGCCACGCCGATGCCTTCCAGATTCAACCCTTCGACATTCGGAGCCCTACCCGTCGCCACCAAGAGTTGGTCCACCGTCACATCATGGGACCTGCCGTGGGAGTTGACCCGGATTCGAATCCCGGAAGGCTCCTGATTGAGCTGGAGTTCCTGGGCGCAACACAGCAACCGGACGCCATCGCGAACCAAGGCTGCCCGAACGACCTCCGCTGCATCAGAATCTTCACGAGCCAGAATACCATGATGCGTGTTGATCAGGACGACCTCCGAGCCAAATCGCGCAAAGCTCTGGGCCATCTCACAGCCCACCGGCCCGGCCCCGATGATCCCCAATCGACGCGGCAATTCCGCCAGGGAGAACAAGGTCTCATTGGTTAAGAAGGGAACATCTCGGATGCCAGGGATTTCGGGAATGGCCGCCCGCGCTCCGGTCGCGATCACGGCTTTAGAAAAAGAGAGCGTCTGGCCCGCCACCTCAAGGGTGTGGGCTCCGGTGAATCTCCCCGTTCCGAAGAAGACATCGACGCCCAGCTTGGCAAAACGTTGGGCGGAGTCGTTTGGGCTGATTTCTGCGCGGAGCCGTCGCATGCGTTCCATGACAGCGGCAAAATCGACGGTGGCACCTGGCGGAACCTGCACCCCAAACTCGGAAGCCTCCCGCACAGCAGCAATAGCCCGCGCCGCGCGAATAATCGCCTTGGAAGGAACACAGCCAACATTGAGGCAGTCGCCCCCCATGAACTGTTTTTCCACCAACGCCACTTTAGCGCCCAAACCAGCGGCACCGGCAGCGGTCACCAGTCCCGCCGTGCCTGCGCCTACCACCACCAGATTATATCGCGAAGCTGGCGTGGGGTTCTGCCAGTCCGATGGACGCACTTGGGCCGCGAGGAGACGATTCTGGTGATCCCAAGGAAGAAGGGGCGGAGCGACGGTAGTAGTGGAGTTCATTGGGGACGGAATTAGCCCGTCTTTCGCAACTGGAGGAGATTCACTGTATAAATGGTTGGAAATGAAGGTGGTTCGTCAACAGGTATGCATCATGGCGACCGCTGAGCGAAACTCTGAGTGGACCACGCCAAGGCGCTAAGACGCAAAGAAGAATACAGAAGCAACGAATTTCGTCCCTTTTTCCTTTGCGCCTTTGCGTCTTGGCGTGCCCCACCAAAGTCGTCCTTCCAAAAGGTTGGGATGGCACTGCGGTCCAGCCAAGCAGTCGCCTGTTTTGGCCAGCAGATAGGCAAATTCATTTTGAAAATCCGCCCTAAATATTAATGCTTTTTTGCAATTCCCGCCTGGCCATGCGCGTGATGATCACCGTCACCGCCACCGTAGCGACAAGCCCAATGCCATAAAGCGCCCATTGCCAGACCGTTCGAGCACGTTGACCCGATGCCGCCTGGGCGAGTGAGCCGAGGTAAACATAAAGGACCGTTCCTGGCATCATGCCGATCCAGGAGGCGACCACATATTCCCTCAGCGAAATGCGCGTCAGACCAAAGGCGTAGTTCAAGAAAGTAAAGGGGAAGAGCGGTGATAGTCGTGTTAGCCCAACGATTTTCCAGCCCCCGGTGGCCACGGCCTTGTCGATGGCGGCAAACGCCTTGTTTCCCCCGATTTTACGCGTGATCGTTTCCCGCGCGAGATGCCGACCGATCAGGAACGCACAAGTTGCCCCGATGGTCGAGGCGATGGAGACGTAGACCGATCCCCAGAGAACTCCGTAGATGGCTCCGGCACCCAGGGTGAGGACCGCTCCCGGGATGAAGAGCACGGTGGCGACCACGTAAAGGGCGATGAATAGGACAATCCCGATGAATCCGAGGCCCGCAACCCGGTCCAAAGTGTCCTTGAGCCAAGCTTGTACCGGCAGGTATCGCACGGCCAGGACGACCAAAACAGCGACGACCAGATAGATAGACCACTTCCACCGCCGACTTGCGGAGGTTGGTACCGAACCTTGAACGCCAATCTCAGCGGACGGGTTGCTCATTCAATGTCCAGTCGTACTCAGTATACCAAACCTTACTGTCTGCCGCTTCCAGCATGGCGACAGTCGACTTCGGCCAGTAGGGGCGGATGAACGACAACACGTTTCCTCCCTTGGCTTCAAAATCGCTGCTGTACCACTTGAAAATCGGGGACAGATAGACCGTCCGCCTTTCCGCTTCCATGCGGTTTTTATGGGTGTCGGAGAGGAATTGCCGCGCCTGGTCATCCAGTTGCGCGTTGAGCTGGGTGCCCACGTACGCTTCGTTTCGCAAGGGAGGGCATCCTTTGGCCGCGCAAACCAGGGCAAAATGAACGCGTGGATCGGTGTATTGCGGACGGATGATTCCATGCTCCAAGTCGTCCAGGGTCATGACCTTGCCCCAAAGATGAACGCAGTCCTGTTTCCATGGACTCTTCAAGACCGATCCGATCTTACGAATGCTGGTGACGGGATAATGGTCGACGATCAATTGAACCGTTGCTGCATTGTAAACATTGATGAGGAAAGCCAGTTGATTGGGGCGCGACCACGATTTGAATTGTTCCTCAGGGACTTTGGCGACTTCGTCCAGGTAACCCTTCAGCAACTCTGGAGCGGATTGGATGGCCGCATACCGGATGAGCCCGTTGGTGACTTGGGACGCCAACAACCGGTTCCAAGCCGGGTGGGTTTGGTCGAAGTCAGCGCCAGCAAGCCGGTCTGACCACCCGAGCAACAGGAGGATACAGGTAAGAGGAAGAAGTCGGAGCATGGATGAAGTCGTTCCGCTTCAATCATCGCCCGTTACTAGCGTTAAGGCAAACGTGCCGGGAACCATGCCGGATTTGGCCAGTCGATAGGCAAATGCTTTTTTGAAAAAAATGCCCTGGTTTACCTGGGATTCTGGATGGGCTGATTGTCTACGCTTTTTTATCCAATTCTCTGCCAGACCATCTTGCAAAGGAGAGCTTGTGGCCCTATCTTTGAGTACACGAACACTCATGAAGATCGTGTCCGTGAATCTCTCCCTTTTGGGAATTACCGTTATCATTGAAGCCGTCACAATGGGTCCAAACGCGATCTGGGCTGGACCTTTTGCACAAATCGTGTTTGCGGTTACAGGATTTGCATTGGTCGTGACAGGGGTATTTTCTTGGCGTTCGATTTCCAACTCACGCTGATGGGCACCCGAATTCAATCGACTCTTACTTCGATGTGGCTCGCAACCCCACGATTGGCTCCCATCCAATGCACGGCGTTTTCACATACAACGTCTTCATGAGCCACGCCTCCGAAGATAAAAAGGTGGTCGGCCCGGTGGCCGCCAAGTCCGAGCGGCTCCCAACCTAGTGGGAGCCGAAAAGAACTGCGGCCCTGCGGGTTGCGCCTAAAATGCCCCAGGGCTTCGTTGGTCGTCGGCCACATTTCAATATTCGACCGCCTCGCGCCTCGCCCTCGGGCAATTTAGGCGCGACAAACTGCAAGCTATTTCGGAAACACGACACTAGTTAATCCAGGATTCTGGATGGGCTAGATTGTCATTGTTAAATCGCTTTCGGGCGGCATCGGTCTTACGCACCCAGATAACCTCCTTGGCGTATTCGACGTGATCATCACAAAAAACCACATTGGCACCGAATGAATGCCGGGGTTTGATCAATTCCGCCAGGAGATTGACGGGAAAGAGGTCATCCAAATCGCGATCGGCACCTCCTGGGGATGGCTGGGCGTCGGCAATGGCGATCATGTCGCTGGGAGACTTAACCTGGGTCTCGTTCAGAAAAGTGGCTTTTCCGAGATTCATCGAATCCGATCCGCCGTCCAGGCCCAGACTGGGGCCGGAAGCCGGATAATGTCCCGTGCCGACAGTGTTGTATCCATAACTTGGATTGGGAACCGGAAGCCGAACGTTATTGGTCCAGGAAGGTGCATCCTTGTAGGACGGACAAACAAAGACTGCGCGATTACTCGACATCATCGCCAACAATTTACCGTCCCACATTGCCAAGGTGGTTGCGCCACTAACGGATTCTGCCGCAGCAGCCAACGGGTATTTCCGGAATTCGGTCGTGTATTGATTTAAACCGATCCCTATTTGGCGTAGGTTGCTCTTACAGACGGCGGACTGACCGGCGGCTTTTGCTTTGGCCAAACCCGGCAGTAGCAAGGCGGCGAGTATGGCAATGATCGCGACAACCACGAGCAATTCAATCAACGAGAAGGCTGATGGATGGCCATCCCTCAGGCAAAGACGCTTCATAGGCTTGTTTTCCTATCAACCCAAACATCCGATTTTGCCCGGGAAACGACAAACTGTATGGCAGCTATCAAACACCTCCCGGAACTTGACCCGTGCTATCACGAATCTTCAAAGATTGTCCACCCTCTTTTGTCCAATTCTCTGCCAAACTTATCCCGCAAGATCAACGACGCCTTGGATGCCTCCCGGGTCTTGGTTTACTGCCTCTCCTCACACGCCGTCGCCTCCAAATGGGTCCAAGCCGAGGTGGCAGCATTTTCGGTCAACGACCCCAACAACGAGGCCGGGCGAATCGTCGTCCTGGCGATTGATACTACCCCGGCAACTGGAACCCAGCGGCAATGGGCGCGTATCGACTGGTCCACCGGTGGCTCGGATACGATTTTCTCCAAGCTGCTGGCCGCCTGTCAGTCCGGTGGTCGCCCGGTTCAGGTGCGTCCCGACCCAGGCATGCCCCCGCTCCAGGCCACGAGCAGGAGTTTGGCTTCGATCCCCAGATATTGGCCCGGCTCTATGTCGAGCCCAACCTTCAGGATTTTAGTCCGCCTGACCTCGATACCGACCCTGGGCGCAGGGTCTCCAAAGAACCTGCCCTCCAGTGGTTTCGCGACGATTGCGCGCGCGATATCACCAACGAAAATGGGGCGCGCATCCTCTTCATCCTGGGTGATGCCGGTAAGGGCAAGACCTCGTTGCTCGTCCGGCTCAAGTGCCTCGATTTGGAAAAACCGCTCCGCGAAGGGCATCGGGCCGAACTGATGCGGCTGAACTCCGATACCCTGGCCCGCATCCAGGCCATCACCGACCCCATCCACACCCTCCTGCTCCTCGACTCCCTGGATGAAGACCCGGAGGCCCACCATGCCAGCCGGGGAGCCGCCGAGCGCCTGCGCCAGCTATTCCCCCATCTCCAGCGCTTCTTTCGCGTAGTGATTTCCTGTCGCACCCAGTTCTTTCCCGAGACCTCGCCCCATTTGACCGACCGGCCCGGTTCGTTTTGCCTCGATGCCTACCGTTGTCCGCTCAAATACCTTTCGCTCTTTAATGATCAACAGGTCGATACCTTTCTGCGGCAACGATTCACGCCCAGCGACTTTCGGTCGGTCTTCAAGCGCCTCTTGTCAGACAAGGCCGACCAGAAATTAGAACGCGCTCGCACCGCAGCGAGAGCCATGGAATCGCTGCGGATGCGTCCGCTGCTGCTGTCCTACATTGAGGACTTTGTTACTGGCGAGGGTGCCACCCAGCTTGACCACCGCAATCGCTATGCCGTCTATGATTTCCTGGTCTCCCAGTGGCTCCAGCGGGAGCGGAGGCTGAACAAACACCTGGGCCTGGACATCGAGCAAGGCTGGTCCGTGGCCACCGCCCTGGCCATCCATCTGACCGCGACCGATCGTCGCAAAATACCCCGGGCCGAATTGCTCAACATCCCCGGTCTGGAGGCCATCGACCGCTTCCAGATCGAGTCCCGCTCCCTGCTCAATCGAACCACCCATTTCGAGTTCCAATTCGCTCACGCCACCTTTCAGGAATTCTTGGTCGCCCGGGCTCTTTTAAAAAACGACGCGTCTCTGACCGGCAAACGCCTCCGCCTATCGCCGGTGACGGGAAGGTTTCTAATCGACGGGTATTCAATGTTAGGTCGAACCATCAACGTGAAGACCTTGCATGGCGCTGTTCTGGCCTCCCCCTGCGCACCGTTGTGTCGGCTATTTTTGGGTGTCGACATGATCGAGGTCTCTCCGGGCACCTTTCAAATGGGTTCACCCGAAAATGAGCCAAGCCGTCTTAACGACGAAGGCCCCCAGCATTCGGTCACCCTGACCCATGGCTTTTGGCTGGGAAAATTTCCAGTCACCCAGGAGCAATACCAGCGAATCATGGGCACCAATCCCAGCCTATTCAAGGGACCCAATCAACCCGTGGAAACGGTGAGCTGGCGGGAAGCGGGCACCTTTTGTGAGCGGTTGACTCAGGAGGGGCTGGCATCGGGTGTATTGCCCCCCGACTGGGAGTTCCGCTTGCCTACCGAGGCGGAGTGGGAATACGCCTGCCGGGCTGGAACCACCAATGCCTTTAGCGACGGATCACCGTGTACGAGGCCGGCCGGCAAAGACCCAGCTTTGGATAGGCTGGGTTGGTTCGATAAGAACAGCAGAACCAAGACACATCCAGTTGGTGAAAAGCAACCCAATGCCTGGGGCTTTCATGACTGCCATGGCAACGTTTGGGAATGGTGCCTGGATGAT
>CAILNN010000338.1:0-2500 GCA_903835555.1 uncultured Verrucomicrobiota bacterium | reverse complement strand
GATGCCCGATTATTTTCCGCGCAAGACCTCTCGACCAGTGAGCTGTTACGCACTCTTTAAATGAATGGCTGCTTCCAAGCAAACATCCTGGCTGTTATTGAAGTCTCACCTCGTTTGACCAACTTAACCGCGTATTGGGGACCTTAGTTGCTAATCTGGGTTATTTCCCTCTCGGCCACGGACCTTAGCGCCCGCAGCCTCACTCCCGGAGATATATGACAGCATTCGGAGTTTGTCAGGGTTTGGTAGGCGGTGAAGCCCCCTAGCCCAATCAGTAGCTCTACCTCTGTCATACTTCTAAAATCCGAGGCTGTTCCTAAAAACATTTCGGGGAGAACGAGCTATCTCTCAGTTTGATTGGCCTTTCACCCCTATCCACAGGTCATCCCAAAACTTTTCAACGTTAACGGGTTCGGTCCTCCAGTGTGTGTTACCACACCTTCAACCTGCCCATGGATAGATCACAAAGTTTCGCGTCTGCCCCCACTGACTAAACGCCCTGTTTGGACTCGCTTTCGCTGCGGCTCCGTTAAATACGAACTTAACCTTGCCAGTGAGGAGCAACTCGTAGGTTCATTATGCAAAAGGCACGCCGTCACCCGAAGGCTCCGACCGCTTGTAAGCACACGGTTTCAGGTACTATTTCACTCCCCTGTTCGGGGTACTTTTCACCTTTCCCTTACGGTACTGGTACACTATCGGTGTCTGAGGAGTATTTAGCCTTACCAGATGGTGCTGGCAGATTCATGCAGGATTTCTCCGGTCCCGCATTACTCAGGGTCCCGCTCGTCCGTGTTGATTTGCGGCTACGGGGCTGTCACCCGCTATGGCCCAACTTTCCAGATGGTTCGCCTTGACAACACTTTCTAAATGCGGCCCTACAACCCCGGTGCGGCACGCCGCCCCGGTTTGGGCTCTTCCCTTTTCGCTCGCCACTACTTGGGGAATCATTGTTATTTTATTTTCCTCTCCCTACTTAGATGTTTCAGTTCAGGAGGTTGGCTTCCTTTCGGATATAAAGGGTTGCCCCATTCGGAGATCTGCGGATATAATGCTTGTGTGCAGCTTTCCGCAGCTTATCGCAGCTTACCACGTCCTTCATCGCCTCTCAGACCCAAGGCATCCACCGTGTGCCCTTATTAGCTTTAAAAATCTTCACTTCCCGGCGCTTTTGCCACGCCGGGCGTTCTTTGCTTTTCTTAAATATGCTTTCCCAATATGTCAAAGAGCTTGGTCCCAAACCAATAATTAATAATTAGTAATTAATAATTAATAATTGGGTACCTTGTAGATGATTAGGTGTTGAACCTAAAAGCCTTACGCTTTCATCTATAAAAACAACAGTAAAAGAACTTAGTTATTTACCCAAAACCTTAGTTGTGGAGGATATCGGAGTCGAACCGATGACCCTCTGCGTGCAAGGCAGATGCTCTAGCCAACTGAGCTAACCCCCCAAATTTTAATTTGAAAATGGGTTAATTTGAAAATTTGAAAATGCCGCAATTTGATGACTGCAATTGTATCACAATTTTCAAATTTCCAAATTGCCAAATTTTCAAATTGGCTTTTATTGTAGACCCGACCAGAGTTGAACTGGTGACCTCTACATTATCAGTGTAGCGCTCTAACCAACTGAGCTACGGGTCTGTACCCCTACCCCTAAAGGGGCATCCGGTTTACTTCGCCTCGCAGCACCCTAAGGCTTTAGAGCAACTATGTTAAAAGAACTTTTTTAAAGAAGTAGCTGGGGGGTTAAAAGCCTACGCTGTAAGGTTTTGATACCTTATGCCTTAAACCAAAAACCTTAAGCCTTTCTAAGAAAGGAGTGGAAGCAACAGCCAAAAAAGGCGCGCAAGTCTCTAAAAAGGAGGTATTCCAGCCGCACCTTCCGGTACGGCTACCTTGTTACGACTTAGCCCCAGTCACCGATTTTACCCTAGGCAGATCCTTGCGGTTACCGACTTTAGGTACACCCGGCTCCCATGGCTTGACGGGCGGTGTGTGCAAGGTCCGGGAACGTATTCACCGTATCATTGCTGATATACGATTACTAGCGATTCCAGCTTCATGCAGGCGAGTTGCAGCCTGCAATCTGAACTGAGAGGGGTTTTTTGGGATTAGCGCCCTGTTGCCAGGTGGCTGCCCTTTGTACCCCCCATTGTAGCACGTGTGTAGCCCTGGGCATAAAGGCCATGATGACTTGACATCATCCCCTCCTTCCTCGCGCCTTACGGCGGCAGTTTCTTTAGAGTTCCCAGCATTACCTGATGGCAACTAAAGATAGGGGTTGCGCTCGTTGCGGGACTTAACCCAACACCTCACGGCACGAGCTGACGACAGCCATGCAGCACCTTACTGGCGGTGTATTGCTACACTATGAGCTTTCACCCATATTCCCCCAGCATTCTAGCCCAGGTAAGGTTCCTCGCGTATCATCGAATTAAACCACATGCTCCACCGCTTGTGCGGACCCCCGCCAATTCCTTTGAGTTTCAACCTT
>CAILNN010000337.1 GCA_903835555.1 uncultured Verrucomicrobiota bacterium | reverse complement strand
AGCTTGAATGGTGCTTAGATGGTACTCGCGAGGGTCTTCCTCATAGTCGACAAAGGTGGTGGGCAATTTGGGTTCACCGCCGTCGGCGGTCAGCAATTCCACCTTGGCCTCACCGAATGGGTTGGCCGGTTTGTCCTTGCCTGCTTTGGCAATCCGATTGACCCGGTACACGCCGCCATCGACATCGACCCACGGAAGCAGCTTGTGCAGCCAACGGGGCGTGATGTCGGTCATCTGCGGGACCGTAACGGTCGCCGTAGCAAGGTTTCTGGCCGCTGCAGCGCTCAGGCTGAGGCGCGGTTCGGGACTATTGGAAGTTTGGCTCATCGGTATTGATCAATGGAAGTACGACAAAAGGATGCAGCCCGAGATTTAGTCGGACGCATCCAGATCGAGCCTCCGGGGGACCGGTCAGCCAGCGAATCTATTTCAGCAGATTCGCGAACCATCAACGCCAACGGCACCGGCGGGCTCGAGCCCGTGGGTGCGTACATCAGCTAGGTGCCGCGAATGACGGGAGATTAAGGAAAGGGGTTCGCCTGTCAATCCGAAGGCGGAACCGTTTTCTGGGAGAATACGGTGTCAAATTGGTTGAGGACCTGGGGGACGAGGTTCAAGTGTCGCCCCTTCAGATCGGCTCGCAGGGCGAGGGCTAGTTGGGCGGCGGATACTAATGCGAGGGGCACTCGGGAGGTGTAAGACCGATAGGACGAATGGGACCAATTGGACAGATGATGTCGTTTCATTGCTTTTCCTCTTTTCTTTACTTCACGACAGGCTTTCCTGCGGCAACCCACGCTTGATAACCGCCATCGATCGCGGCGGCGTGTTGAAAGCCGTTGGCCTCGAAATATTCCAGTGCCCGCACTGTGCGGAAATGGCCGACCACGCTATGAACGAGGTACCATTTGGTCTTGTCGAGGGGTGCCAGAACCGATTTGTAGTTGGCATCATCGGTTACATCGTAGTTCTTGGCTCCTGGAAGGTGGCCAGCGGCGTAGTTCTCGGGTGGGCGCAGGTCCAGGATGATGGCGTCGGGGTGCTGAGCCAGGAACTTTTCAGCCTCAGGAATTGGCAACAACTTGAAATGCGTTTCATTGACGATCTTGTGTCCCGCTTCATCGTATCCCGGTTTAGGGCCGGGCACAGCTGCAGCAACTGCACGGTCTCCGGTGTTTTTGGCTTCCCATTCGCGGGAGCGAACTTCGCCATTGCGAACAAACTCAATTTTGCCGGTGATTTTTTCGCCAGCAATCGTACCGGAATAGGTATTGGTTACTGGAGTTCCATTCGCGGCCCTCACCACCTGAAAGGAAACCGAGTCACCGTGGGTCTCACCATGACTGATTGCAACGTCAATGGGTTTGCCATCCGGTCCAGGGGAAGAAATCTTCCCTGACAAATGGGTACCATCCGATTCGAGGTGAAGAATGCTTTCGCGATCGGGGGCCCCATTGCGACCGGGAGTAACCCAAAGCCAGTTGCCTTGAGCACCGGCTGCAAGAGCTGAGGTGATGGATACGGATTGGGCGAAGAGTGAACCGGCGATGAGCCAGGATTTCAAAGGTGTTTTCATGGGTGTGTTAGTCAGTTTGTTGTGCTGGGACATTTTGTAGAAAAGAAACCCACCCCGACATCGCCACACGGCGAGCGGGGCAGGATTGGCAGGTATCACACGGAAGAGGTTCTTATCGAACTGCCAAAAGGGTTTTGATCCACTAAGCGAGGATGGACTTATGGACTTCGCCCGAGACATCGGTCAGACGAAAATCTCGTCCACCGTAACGGTAGGTCAGCTTTTCATGATCCAGACCCAGGATGTGAAGGAGCGTGGCGTGCAGGTCGTGGTAATCCATGCGACCTTCCACAGCATCTATCCCGTAGTCGTCAGTGGCTCCATAGGTGAACCCCTTCTTGACCCCGCCGCCCGCCATCCACATGGTCCAGCCCTTGGTGCTATGGTCACGACCATCGGGCTTGGGACTGTCGGACGTCCGTCCGAATTCCCCGCCCCAAAGAACGAGGGTATCCTCGAGCAATCCGCGTTCTTTGAGATCGGTCAACAAAGCAGCGACTGGCTGGTCCGTGGCTCGACAACTCTTCTTGAGTCCGCTGACCAATTGGCCATGGTGGTCCCAATCATCATAGCAGACTTCGATAAAGCGAACGCCAGCCTCGGCGAAGCGACGGGCCAAGAGGCATTGGCGGCCAAAATCATCGGTTTCCTCCTGCCCGATTCCGTAGGACTCCAGTGTCGCACGTGACTCCTTGGAGATGTCGGTCACATCAGGAACTTCGCCTTGCATCTTGAAGGCCAATTCGTAGGACTCAATCACTCCTTCCACCTGGGGATCGAGCTGCCCGGTCTTTAGCAGGTCCTGGTTTTGGGCTTGAATGAAGTCCAATTGAGCACGCTGAGAATGGGCGGTCGGGGCGCGGTTGGCGATATTGCTGACATCGCATTTTTGGATGGGTGTCTTGGAGTCCCCGATGCGCGTGGCCGAAAAAACCGACGGAAGAAACGCTGACTCATACGGTTGACCGCCACCGATGGCCAAGGCTGGCTTGATGCTAATGAAGCCCGGGAGGTTTTGATTGACTGTGCCGAGTCCGTACAGAACCCAGGAGCCCATGGAGGGCCGAACAAACACGGGGCTGCCCGTGTGAAGGGCCGGCCACGCCTGTGGGTGAAGGGCGGGTGCTTTGGTGAACATTCCTTTGAGGAAAGTTAGCTCATCTGCCTTCTTGGCGATATTCGGGAAAAGCTCGGAGACCCACGCCCCGCTCTGTCCATGCTGTTTGAACTGGAACGGGGAACCGATCACGGCCCGCTCCTCATTGTCCCTTCCGGGCTTGCCGTCATCGGCAATCAATTTGGGTTTATAGTCGAAGAGATCGAGGTGTGACGGAGCCCCTTCCATGCCCAGGAAAATCACACGGGAAGCACGGGGTTTGAAATGCGGCTGGCGAGGGAGCAACAGACTCTTCTTCAACGACGGTTCAACAACCGTCTTGGCCGCTTGGGTAGCAAGTCCGGCAAAGGCCAGATAGCCGAAGCCAGCCGTGGTTAATGTCTTGAGCAGGTCACGTCGCGTACAAACGCGGGGCATGACCCCATCGCATCGAGGCGAGTGCGAAACAGGGGTATGGGATATGGTATGCATGGGAGTGGGAAATGACTATCGGAGGTAGCGAAATTCAGCGGAGGCAAAGAGGGACTGTGAGAAGAGTGACCAGGCAGCTTCCCGAGCATCGCTTGGTTTTTCAACCGATGCGGATTTTGAGGTTCGCTTGACGACCTCGGCAGGCTTTCCGTTCGGGCGTAGCGCGGCGGAGGGGATTTCGATGGTAAGGCTGTCGTCCGCATCGGGGTCGTGCAAGTGAGCCAATTCGGATGGACGTTGATAATAGGCTTCCTGGGTCTTGATGAAGCGTTTGGCGCGGCGGATTTCCGCCGAATTGGGATCGCGAAGGAGTGTGCGCTGATAAGCCTCCTTGATCCGTTCATTATTGGAGGTTTTTTTGGCGAGCAGGAGTCTGGCCAAGTGGACCGATTCGGTTTGGACGAACGGATTGTTGAGCATGTAGAGCGCTTGTTTTGGAGAGATGGTGTTCTCGCGTCTGGCGGTGACCAAGTTGGGATTTGGAAAATCGAACAGGGACAATTCCTCTGGAACGACATCGCGTGGCAGCGGCAGGTAGAGGCTCCGCTTTCGGAAATCCGTTGGAAAATCCGTTGGCCAGATGTTCACCCCATAATAGCCATCGCCGAAATCAGCGGTAATAGCACCATCGAGCGGCTCCAGATCGAGTCGACCATTGGATGCCAGGATGGAATCTCGAATCGATTCAGCCGGGAGTCGACGCGGTGTCGCCCGCCAGAGGAGCACATTAGAGGGATCAATTTCGTTGGCCTTGGGGTCAAACTGAGAGCTGAGTTGGTAGACCCGGGTGAGGACGAGCGATCGGACCAATTGCTTGACAGACCAATGCTGCTCGGTGGCAAAGCGAACAGCCAGGTAATCCAGCAGTTCGGGGTGAGACGGGGCGGAGCCAAGGTGTCCGAAGTTGTCTGGGGTGGTCACCAAACCGGCCCCAAACAATTGTTGCCAGACCCGGTTGACGAGCACCCTCGCGGTTAACGGATTGTCGGGATGAGTCAACCACTGGGCGTATTGGAGGCGTCCGCTGCTATCTGCGGGAGGGGCAGAAACTCCTTCGAGGGCCAGGATGCGAGGGAATCCGCGTGGCACGGTATCTTTGGGTTTGGAGAGGTCGCCACGGAAATAGATCGGAGAATCCTCGGGTTCCAAGTCTTTGACACCCATGGCGTAGGGACCACGGGCGGGGATGCGCTCCACTGGTTCGGCATTGGTACCGCGCGGTCCGCGGAATCCGCGGCGTCCGGCAGCGCCATTGGTACCGCCCCGACGAGCGAACCCGGAACCATCAAAGTTGTTGGTCTTGCCGTTGAAATTGCGGTTGGTATTAACCGTCATATTCGGGGTCGGTCCACCGCCGTTGAGGATGTCGCGGTCTGGATTTCCCGCGAGACCTAGAAGCGGAGTAGGCCTACGGTTTCCGCGTCCGGCGACGGTGCCGTAGTAGGTATCTGTACTGGAAAAGATACCGGCGAGCGCGTGGTAATCCCGGGTTGGAATCGGATCGAATTTATGGTCATGACACCGGGCACAACTGACGGTGAGTCCGAGGAAAGCGCGGCTGGTGACATCGATCTGGTCGTCGACCACCTGGAACTTGGAATACTTGGGCCGGGTTTCATTGAGGCCTTTGGGACCAATGGCCAGAAAACCGGTGGCGATTAGCAATTGATCGTGTTCCGCCTGGTCCTTAAACGGGAGCAAATCCCCAGCGACCTGCTCCTGGATAAAGCGATCGTATGGTTTATCTGCATTGAAAGCGCGAACGACGTAGTCGCGATACTTCCAGGCATAAGGGTAGTTTAGATTTCGGTCGAGTCCGGTGGATTCACCGTATCGGGCAACGTCGAGCCAGTTGCGGCCCCAGGTTTCGCCGAAATGAGGGGAGCTGATCAACTGGTCGACCAATTTTTCAACCGCATTGCTGGACCGTTCTTTGACAAAGGATTCCAACTGATCGGGCGTGGGAGGGAGGCCCGTTAAATCGTAATAAATTCGTCGTCCAAGGGAACGACGATCGGCATCCGGTGCCGGCTTAATGTGCTTGTCTTCCAACCGGGCGAGGATGAAACGGTCGACGTCAGACTTCGGCCACTTCGCGTCATGGACAACGGGAGCCGGCTGGGATTTAGGTTTTTGAAAGGCCCAAAACGTGCGCTCTTTGGCCCAGTCCACGTTTTTCTCGACCAGTGCTGGTTCGTTATTGGTGACTTTGGACGAATTGCGCGGATCGGGAGCCCCCATGGTGACCCATTTTTCAAAATCGGCGATGACATCGTCGGGCAGTTTGCCTCCCTTCTTTTCCGGCGGCATGGAGAGGCGACCCTCTTGGCGGATAGCATTAATCACCAAGCTATCATCCGGCTTGCGAGGAACAACACCGGGGCCGCGTTCGCCGCCTGCTCTGATTCCATCGCGGGTGTCGAGAGCCAGTTCACCTTTTTGTTTGCCGGACTCCTCTGAATGGCAGTCATAGCATTTCTCAATTAAAACCGGACGAATCTTTTTCTCAAAGAACTCGAGTTGGTCGGGAGGGATGGGTGTTGGAGCAGCCTGGATGGCCATGGCGGCGAGGAGAGCGAATGCAGAAAACTGACGGAAGCCGAAATAACTGGAGCGGTTTTCCATAATGGAGTGCTTCATGGGACAGAGCGGGTTGGGACCTGGAATGAAAGTTGGGATTTTGTTCCAGGCACCAACGCCACGCGGACGGGATGGCGAAGGTGCCTGGAACGGGGGTTGGTTTTTGTTGGGTCAGGCAAAGTCTAAAGAGACATTGGCGAATGGTGAACTTCGCAGGAGATAGGACTACTGAGCCACGAGGCGGTAGAAGCGGCGACCAGTGGAAGTCAGCGTTGTGGAGTACGGACTCGTCGCATTGGGGACCGGGGTGAATGGACCGATAAGGCTATCGGCTGATTCCAGCGTCCCTGTTCCCTCCCAATTCAGGATGATGTGGGTACCATCCCAGCCAACTCCGAGTTGGGTTGGCTCGATGGGCAAGAGGGCAGCCTCACGATTTGGGGTCAGGGCGAATTGATACAACTGGGCGATTCGGGAGGGTGAAAGCGCCTTGTTGAGGATAGAAAACTCGTCAACGACTCCGTCGAACCGCGCATTGTAGTTGGGCGTGGTGATGTCGAGGTTTTGGGAATAGCCGACGTGGGTGGTGAACGACCCCTGGCCGATAGTCGGTGGGGTATTGGGATGTTTATAGAGTTGACCGATTCCACCGACAGCACCGACCAGTTGTCCGTTGACGTATAAAAGGAGTTGGCCGGTGAAGTTGACCGAACCATCGATGACACCCGCTACATGGTAAACCTGGCCGGCTTTGATGGGGACCAGGACATGCTTGGAGGTGGCCAATGTCGTACCGCCCCAAGGAGTTCCAGGGCCATCACTCGATGTGTTGTGAGCGCGGAAAGCGAGAAGCGCCTCGGTGGGATTGTTGGTATCCTGGGTTCCGTAGAGGTAGAAGGCTACAATGTCATGAGCGAAGATAGCCGGGGACTCCACATTGGTTCCATTCACGCGCGGGAGGTGGTCGGCGCGGAAGCTGAACAAGTGGGTTCTCTTGGGCCAAGGACCGAGGATGGCATTCAAATCCCTCGCATTGGGGAGGGCGATATGATTGCTCAGGCTATTCCCACTGAAGGCAATGGCCGGATCATTTCCGAGGTTGGGAACCAAACCTGGGACATCCAGAACGGGATTATTAATCAATTGACCGACCAGATTCTCGGCGCTGGTATCGAACTTGGAGACCAGTGTGTGGAAATCGGTGCCATTGGTTTCGGCAAAGGTCCAATAGCGAACCGCGCCATCGCCAATGATTTCGTCCCGATAGCTAATACCAGAAACAAAGGTCGCTGAAGCCGAGAGCGAATTGGGTCGTGCTGCGCGGTCCAGCAGGCCCGTGATGGATACCGTGTTCGTCTGACCATCGGTCTGCGCAGTCGTCTGTAGCCAGACGCCGGTGCCGTCGGGTGAAAGCGAGGCGCTGAGAATTTTCAGTCCGCTGACGGACGAGGACGGGATGGAATAAGTTGCCAGATTGGTACCGGAGGTTGGGTCCACGGGTTTGCTGAAGGTCAACCGAATCTGGTTGAGGGTTCCGGCCAGACCCTTGAGACCAATCCACTGCGGAGGGATGGTATCGGGAATGACGGTCAGTTTTGAGATAGGGCTGGTCACCGAGCTGAAGTCGTTGGCCACGGTCACAGAGTAATTACCAGCAGCAGTGAGGGGAGCACTAAAGCTGAGCGACGCGGCTGTGGCTCCGGGAATGGGTGAACCGTTGAAATTCCATTGATAGTGGAACGGTTGCTGGCCGGTCGCGGTGACAGCGAACTGAACCTCTTCATTTTCGATCACCTGGCGGTCACCCAAATTGCTGCTGGATGCGATGGATGCTGGTCCATCACTGACAAACGTGAAGGGAACGGAGGACGCGGGCAATTGATTGGATGGAGCCAGCAGGTCTGCCACGCCAGAAGCCTGAAGCGTGTAGGCATTTCCAACCCCAAATTGGAAAGAACCGGTCAGTTGCACGGTGATCAAATCGTCCAACAAGATTGCTTTCTGTAGGCTCAAACGAGCGCCATGTGAGTCTGACAAGATATAGTGGGACAGAATGGTCGCTGTCTGGCGACTGACCGGTTGATTGAAAACAACGGAGAGTTGGTATGGATTCCCATGGGCATCGACGCTGGAAATCGATACGGGCGGGTTGGTGACCACCAGGCTCTCGCCGGTGGCGGCGCGATGATGAGCAAGAATACGATCGTCACTCAGGACCGTGTTATAAAGCGACAAATCATCAATGACGCCATCGAAGTTTCCCCAGTTACCATACTGCGACAGGTGGTTTCGGTTTTGGCCATTCCCGACACGAATATCGCCGTTGTGATTATAGATTTGCCCAACTCCGGGTGCGCGTCCGACGAGCTGACCATTGATATAAAGACGGAGCTCCCCGCTTCGATCAGAGATACGACCATCAAAGACACCGACGACATGGTAAGTTTGGTTGGTGGTGACGGTGGTCTGAATGAACGCCGGGGCGTATTGGAGCAATCCGAAGGGAGCCCCGGGACCATCGGTCGTGCTATTGTAGGCATGAAAGATGAATTGAGCGTGAGACGAGTCGGAGCTCGACGGATCATGCCAGAGGTAGAAACCAACGCCACGTAAGCTACCGCCTTCTTCATAGAGGCCGACGGTCGAATTATATAGGAGATCGGCTTGGGATGGGTTGGGGGGTAGCGGAAGGCTGCCCGGCAGTTGATTGGCGTTAAACCAAAACTCAAAGGTTTTTTGCGGCCACGGTCCGCGATAGTCGTTCAAGTCGCCGCCATTGGGAATGTTCAGCCAATTGGTAACTGAGGAATCAAATTGAACGGCGTAGTCGTTGGGTCCTGCGGAAGGAATCAAGGGCGGCACTCCGAGCGCTACAGGAGGGTTTTGATAGACCCCATTGGTGTTCTGTTGGTCTCCCAGGGAGGTCAAGGTGAAGGCAACGGTTCCGGAGGTCTCATTAAACTGGAAGTACCGGGCCGGATTATCCGCCAGCACCTCGTCTGCATATGTCAATTCCGATTGAAACTGTAGAGTGGCTGAAAGTTGGTTTCCGGCTGCTGTTAAATCTTTTAATCCATGAATGGTCAGAGGATAAATGACGCCCACACGCTGTTGGGTGGTTTTCAATACTACAGTCTGACCGTCTGCGAGGAGCAGAGCCGATAGAATATTGAACAGCGGTGAACTGTAAGTCGACAAATCAGTCGCCGTCGCGGGGTCCAAAGGCTTGCTCAGAGCCAAGGTCACAGAATTCACACCACCCGCCACGCCCCGGATAGTGATCACAGCAGGAGGGGTGAGGTCGGGCAAAATAACCACTGGTTGGGCTGGGCTGGTGAAGCTGCTGAACGTATTGCTAACGTTCAAAGAAAAGTTGCCACCGCTGCCGACTTGGGCCGGGAAGGTGAGAATCCGGTTGTTTTCGCCATTCAACGGCAACCCATTCTTGAACCATTGGTAAAAGAGGGGGCCGGCACCGGTGGGAACAGCAGCCAAACGAACCGTGCTTCCTTCGAGGAAGGTACCGGACAAGACACTCGAAGGATCCAAGGCAACAGCCCCGACATTGCCCTCGCTTAGATTGATGTAGAGGTCGTCAAACCAATGGGTTTGAAGCCAAAATCCCTCCGTTCGGGCGGCCAGACCGATTTGGGCGCTGGAGACACCTTCCCAAGCGGTGGCAAGGCCGTCGATGACCTGTACACCATCCCAATTGAGTGAGAGCAGTCCGCTACGGAGGACTTGCAAATCAACTGAAGCCCAGTGTCCATCGTCTGCGGTGATGGGTGGAACACCATTAGTGCCAGTGGGAATGTTGGTAATCACCACGTTGTTTAGCAATACGCCGATGGACGGGACATCAAGTGCGCTGTGGGGATGGGAATTGAAATAGACGGTCAGGCGATTGCCCGGGACGTCGGGACGATAACCGGTATCGGGTGAACTCAGTGTTCCCTGGGGAAGGTCGGCGGCGATATTGAGACTGAAGCCGTCGCCGGGGAGGTCCGTTCCCGTGATGGAGCGGCCATCCCCGATTCGAGTTTTAAATCGAATGTGGACTTGGTCGATATCGTGTCGGTCAGTCAAGACGACGGCCCCATTTTGACTTTGCTTTGCATCAGTCAAGACCAAGTACCCACTGCTGTCGTAACTACCAGCGGGTGATACGTACGCATTTCCGTAGAAGGCAAAACCGGAGGGATTACCTGAATCAAAGGTGTAGGTCGTACCGCTTGCCGCGCTCAAGGTGAAAGGAACTTGGGTGGGGTTGGGCGAAATCACATTCGGCAGGAATGCCTGGTCGCGAATATTCTGAACGACAACCAAGTACTGACCGCCGGAAGCAAATGGCTGGGATACCGAGAGTTGAACCGTTCGTTCGTCACCGAGGACCTGAATGGACTTAATTGGAATCGTTGGACCACCGATGGAACTGATCTGGTAGTTTGCCGATTGGGTCGCACTGATTGGGTCGAGCGGCTTGCTGAACGTGATGCTTAACAGGTTGGGATTGCCGGCGGTATCTGCTGAAAGCACCGTGGGGGGTGTTCGGTCAGGGACAACTGAAACCGTGACGACAGAACTGGTTAACGCGCCGCCGGAATTGACAACGGAAGCCGAGAATTTGGTGCCGTTCAACGTGGCGGAAGCGTGCTTCAAGGAGTAGTAGGATAAGATTTCCCCTGCCAGAACCACATTGTTGCTCGTCCAAGTAAATGTCGTTGGCTGACCTGCAACAACATCGAGTTGGAGCAGCAGGGGGTCGCCTTCATTCAGCGCGAGTGAGGTGGGCAAGTTACCGGCATTGAGTCCCTTGGAATTGAAGATGGGTGCCTGATTTAAGTCCCCAGTACCGAGGAAGGGATCAACGGGGTATTGGGCCAGATGCAAGGCCGGGATTATTTCCTGGACGCCATCAGGGCGTTGCCAGCCCACCTGAATATAACCTGCGGAGCCACCTTGCTTGTGCAGGACTTCAAAATAATATTTTTGACCGCGCACCAGACTGATGGGAGCGGAAAGGCGCGTTTGCTGATTCGCCCCACCGAAAAGCGGGTCGCCGGATTGGGGTTCGTAGGCAATCAATTGCTTATTATCGGAGGTCACATCGGTACTGAGGTACAGTGCCGATTGATCAGAACTGGCGATGTCGAACAGATAGGAACCGGTGGTCGGCGCTTCGAGGTATCCGCGAATGTACGAACCAAAATCGACGCCGGAATCGTCCTTGCCCTGCAAACCGGGTTTAAGGGGAGAATTTGCCAAGGCCCTGAAATCATCCAATTGTTCCTCGAAGGTCGGGCCGTCGGGGAAGATCGGGGAATTGGTTAAACTGGCGAGACTTGTCCGAAAGCTGGTCGGGTCCGAAGAGGTTGAAACGCCGTCGTAGTAGAGGCGTATCACGGAACCGGCTTGAATGCGGGTAATGAGCGATAGGACGAAGAGGACGAAAAGGACAGATGTCGAGAATCTACGGGATGTGACAGGAAATTGTTTCATCTAACGGATAGGTGGAAAAGTGGATTTAGAAGTAATTGGGGATAGGATCCTAAGACTGCCGCGAATCAGCGGAGCCAGGCGGGGAAGACCACGGCGGTCTTGTAGTAATCAGGGTCCCATTGGCGATGCCAACGGAGGGCCCAAAGGTCTCGAACGCGCACGCTCTTGGACGAGCCGTCAAAAAAGACCCACTGGGTGCGCTTGGTATCGTGACGCGGGACAGCAAAATGCTCCATCTCATAACCGGCATAACTGCCAGGATTGGAGTAATTGCCAGGAGTCTGGGAGGCCCCATAGGCAATACGACTGCTATAATACGGACCGCCACCCCGCCACATAGAATCGCCCATAAGCGGGGTTTCAGACGTCACCTGCGCGGCAGATGGACGCCCCCAATGAAGTTCCTGAAGGCGGCCCTGAATATCTTCCTGAGCATTGTACATCCAAAGATTGGCCCCATAACTGCCCGTTTCGCCGTCTTCGTACTGTCCCTCTGGCATGATGTATCCGTACTTGATGCCGCCGAAATCCTCGAAACCGGCCCCTCCATCGACGGACGGACGACGGGCGGTAGCGATTGGGCAAGTCAGCAGGTTCTTGCGTTGACCGACCTGACGACGAAGGGCGCTAAACCAAGCCGCACGAGCAGCCTCCGAAACGGTTCCATCGGGATTGCGTCCAGTCGGAAAGGAATCGCGATTCTCGTCGGTGTAAATGGCCCATTCGATTGACCATTGGCGTAAATTGGAAAGGCAAGAGGCGGCTTGTGCTTTTCCTTTAGCCTTGGCCAGGGCTGGGAGCAACAATCCGGCTAGGATGGCAATAATGGCAATCACCACCAGCAATTCTATTAGTGTGAATGCCTTTCGGCGTCGGCGGAGTACAGGGGCGATAGGACGGGAATAGTTCATGACAAAATAGATGACTGATTGTGAATAGAGTGGCTTTTTTATTATAAATTCCGATTTGGCAACAGGACGTGCGATACCGCACTGAATTGCATAGCAATTCGGCGGGAAGAATCAGACGTTGGTGAAATCGGGCGAAGTGACCTAACCGATGGGCGGACGTAGTCCCGGGATAACAAAAATGGGGCCATCCTGGCCCGGGCGGGCGACGCCCCCTGAAGCGGGCGCTAAATTGTCAACAATCCAATCGATTCGGTTGGCACCTACAAAGAGTGCGCTAGTTACTACAAGATTCATAAGTGAAGGCTGGGTAACAGCCGGCACTTCCGGAGGTCCGGTCAGAACGGTCAAGGTTCGGTCAAGGTTTCGGTCGAATTTTACGGCTGTGTCT
>CAILNN010000336.1 GCA_903835555.1 uncultured Verrucomicrobiota bacterium | reverse complement strand
GGCGAAAGCATCTGCATCGAGAAGCGCGGGGTGCCGATCGCGATGCTCACCGCGATGCTCCCCGCTCGCGGAAAGAAAGTGCCGATGCCGGACTTTGCAGCCCGGCAAAAGGCCATTTGGGGTGACCGGGGGTTCAGCAAAACGGAGGTCCGCGCCATGCGCGAAGCCGAGTTCGAAGGAGAAGAGGGATGACTGCGTTCACGGACACTTCCTTCTTGTGTTCGCTCTACCGGCAGCAGGTTTTTTCGCCCCGTGCCAATGCGTTTATGGCAAGACGGGGGGACCCGCTCCCGGTATCCAGCCTCCTGCTGCTGGAGTTTCGGCAGTCCTTGCGGCTGCAGGTTCGGCTTCATTCCATAGATAGAGCCAAGGGCTTTCCGAAGCCTGAAGCGAACCAGATGCTGAAGGACCTGCAGTCGGATCTCAAAGCCAAGGTACTTGAGGTGGTACCGGTGGATTGGTCGGATGTGCATCAAATTGCTGAGAATCTGAGCGCGCGGTACACGGAGGCACATGGGCATCGGTTCGCTGACATTTTGCATGTCGCGACAGCATTGCACCTCAGTGCCAAGGAGTTCTTTACGTTCGACAAGAATCAGACGCTGCTCGCTGAGGCAGCGGGAATGAAGATTCCGGTATGAGTTGCCCGAAATTCCGGATTCCCTTGGCCGCCCACCATGGTGAACTACAGCAGACCGGTGCCAGTCAGCCGAAGACTGCTGTTGGTGCTGGTTGGCTTGAACGAGCTTCTGCCGAGGCTGAAATAATGGCACAACCAGTTGGACCCCGAATTTGGCCTAATAATAGGCGACATCTATAACGAATACGTTCAAGAAGAAGTCAAGGCGCATGGGGGGCCATGGAGGGTGAGTACGTCGTCATTGCTGGATGGCCCGTTCGGTTTCCGCTGTCTGCAATCGCAGGATGAAGACCACGACCACGACAGCGCAAATCCCAGCCGTAATCAAAGCGACACGAATCTTGAGCATAACGAACCAGTTGGGCTTTTTGACACCAGGTAACTTCCCGTTATTTCGCAGTAAAGGTGCCGCAAAATGATTGAGGCAACGCCTCGTTTTTTCGGCATCTCCCGCCGGGTCCGATTCACGGAAGCCTTAAGACCGGGTCTTCATGCCATCCATTTTCCGTCGGAAATGCTTTCGCCAGCGAAGGGCTGGATTTCTTCCATCACCGAGCTGCAAATTTGGAGTCGGCGTAAAACTCCAGAAACCCGCATTTCTCACAACGAAAGGCCCCGATGGGTATGCCTTCGCCCTTTGCGGCTTTCGTCTTGGTCCAAAAGGATTTCGCGGGCTGTCCCTCGATCCAGCCTTCCACGTAAATCGGCCCGTCGGAGTAATCTGGAATGAACCCCTGGACCATGGCACCCGAACATTTTGGGCACTTCATTGGTTCTTTTGTCATATCTGCACCAAACTACTCTAAAGTAAAGCCACCTCAACCCGCCTTCCGCACTTCCTCCGAAACCTCATTGTGTAACATGGCGTCATTCACCCATCAACTCTTCAGGTGTTCAAAATCGGTGATGTCGAGCTGAGGCAGGTGTTTCGATGCCACTCATTGCTCACGGCTGTCGTTCCCCTCCTTCTGCTGGGATATCTCGTTGGTGAACGCTTGGTCGCCCAAGCGGGTGAGTACCGAGCGCCACGGGACGGTCTTTCCATCCGCACTGCTGATGGTGACCCGTCACGTAAGGCCACTGCTTGGGCCATTGACCATTGACTGGTATCACCCACAAAACCAACGTGGTCGCCGTGTTCATCAGCACGCCAAGAGTTTGGCCCGCGACGAGGGTATTGGATGCGGCGGCATCAAGTTCCGCCAATACCACCTTCATCGTTGACTACGGGCGGCAAGCAGAAGTTCGCAATTTAGGAAAAAATACTTGCATTCCTGCAATCAAATGTTTTTATATACTACGTGATACGTAGTAGTCGGAAGACTAAGACTTCGGAATCGGAGATGGCATTGGGCCGTTTTTCAGATCCCGCGTTGTTGGTAATGGCCAGCTTGGCGGATGGTCCCAAGCACGGCCACGCCATGATGGCTGATATTGCTCAAATGAGTGGAACTCGCCTGGGGCCGGGTACACTCTACGGTGCCATTGCGCGATTGGAAGCACAGCGCTTGATTGAGCCTTTGCCGCCGGAAGATCGGCGCTACCCTTACCGTTTGACCCCGGAGGGGAAACGTGTGCTCCGGGCGAAATTGAATACGCTTCGCCAATTCACGCTGGCAGGATTGGGTAAACTTGAAGTGTCATGAAATCGCACGTTGTCAAACTATTGATTCGGATTTACCCCGCCAGCTGGCGGGCAAGGTACGGTGGGGAGTTCAGATCACTATTAGAGAAGCAACCAGCGACTCTTGGCGTATTAATCAACATTATCGGCTGTGCCTTGTACGAACGCGTATGCCTTTTAGGAGACAACCTTTTGAAAGTAGTCAAAAGTTCCATCACACTGATTCTGTTTGCAGGGGTGGCCACCTTGACCGCATGCGCAAACCTTTATTTCATGGTGGATGACTCCCCTATAGCAGCCGCCATGCAGGCTCATTCTTCATTGACCGCCTGTTGGTTGGCAATGGTGGCTGGGTCCATCTTGGCCATTGCGGGACTGGTGGTCTCAGGCGTGCCAGTCTTTTGGGCAATGGTCCGTTTTGCGTGGATAGGTCGGCGCATGGATATTGGTCTTCGGCTTGCCTTCGCAGTTGGCGCTTTGACGGCACCGCTGCTTTGGATCTTTGTCGTCGTTGCAAGGACCCATTGGGCACCCCTGCCGTGGGCGGTGACGGGCGACTGGCTGGTACCCGCAAACTGGCCGACCCTGGAAGTTCGATGGCAACTCTGCTGGGTGACGCTTGCGCTGCTTGCCGGTGCGTTCGTCAGCAGCGCCATGAGTCTTAGACAAGCCAGGACGCTGATTCGATCATCGCCGCAGACCCACGCGCTTCCAGCATTGAAGTGGCCGTTACTGCATCGGATGCCCACGTTTGCGTTAGCCGCCTGTATGGCACCCGTCTGTGCTTTGGCGGGCGCGGCAGTGGGTGGTGTGCTAGCGGATTCGTATTCGCCTGGTGCATCCCAAGCGCGAATTGGATTCCTTGCCAGCACGGCATCGATTTCATGGCTTGCCAGCATTAGCTTGCTTGTGGGGGCGGCGGCGGCCGCCCTACGCGGCTTTCAGTGCGCCGACAGTTCGCTCACCCAGCCAACTCAATGACGGATTCCCCCGCAATAGAAACACGCGAACTGACGCGAAGATTCGGATCGCGCACGGCATTGCAATCGTTGGCATTATGCGTTCCACAGGGCTGCATCTATGGATTCCTTGGTCCAAACGGTGCGGGAAAAACGACGACTATTCGACTTCTCCTTGGTCTGCTCCGTCCGCACCAGGGCAGTATTTTCCTGTATGGCGAGCCGTTTACTTGGGAACGCCGCGACTTGTTGCGCGACGTCGGGGCATTGGTCGAGACCCCATCCCTCTACCCGCACCTTACAGGGCGGGAAAACCTAGACCTGACACGTCGTATTCTGGGCCTGCCCATCGCGAGAGTTGCGGAGTCGCTTGAGCTCACTGGACTGTGCGCCGACGCAGGTCGGGTGGTGCGAACGTATTCGCTCGGCATGCGCCAACGGCTGGGCCTCGCTCTGGCTTGGCTGGGTAAACCGAGGCTGCTGATTCTAGACGAGCCGGCCAATGGCCTGGATCCTGCCGGGACGCGGGAATGGCGCGCCTTGTTGCGGCAACTCGCCAAGGAACATCAAGTGACAGTCTTTCTTTCGAGCCACCTATTGAGTGAAGTCGAACATGTTGCCGACCACATTGGAGTCATCAACCGAGGCCAGTTGGTTTTCCAGGGTGAAATCGGCAACCTTCGGGGTTGTCAACCACCGTTGATCGTCCGTGTGGACCGTCCGCACGAAGCGGCACATTTGCTCAGGGCGGGGGGCTGGCGGGTCGTAGAAGACTCGAACCATGCACTCTCGGTTCAAGCGGCTTCCGAGACGGACGCGGCGCTGGTGAATCGGGCGCTGGTCATGGGTGGAATCCACGTTTGCGAACTGTGCCGCCAGGAAGACACACTGGAGGATCTTTTTCTCCGACTGGTTGCCCAAGCAGATGCCGGAGGCGCGATATGAGCAGTTTCTTTCGTGTGCTCACGGCAGAAGGGTTGAAGTTGCGACGGACGCTGGCATTCCGGCTGGCGGTTCTCGCGCCGCTCTTTATTGTGATTCTACAATTCACGATCGAGCTCGTGCGGGGGGACGAAGAATCAGGGGCACCACCGGGTACGAATCCGCTCATGGGTTTTGCCCAGGGCATCCTCACTTTCTG
Organism: uncultured Verrucomicrobiota bacterium; assembly: GCA_903835555.1. Taxonomy (GTDB): domain Bacteria; phylum Verrucomicrobiota; class Verrucomicrobiia; order Limisphaerales; family UBA9464; genus CAILNN01. The sequence continues at coordinate 6,548 of CAILNN010000336.1, read as the reverse complement.
GACAATTGTTCTTTTGCCATTCTGTGCGGCGCTGATTGCGGCCCTGCTGGCCGCCTTGGAACACCAGGGTGAGAATTGGAAACACCTTCTTGCGCTGCCAGTCCCTCGGACGTGCATTTTTGCCGCGAAATGGATTGCTGCGGTTGGCCTATTGTCGTTGAGTTCCGCTGTCTTGGTTGCGGCTTACTGCTTGGCGGCAGGCATTCTACAGGCCGTGAAGCCGGGATGGAGTGCGGCCTCGTGGCCGCTGCCAACCATAATCCAAAGGGCGTTTTTGGGCCTCTGCGCCACCAGTTTGCTCCTTTCCATTCAGATGTGGATCAGCCTTCGCTGGCGCAGTTTTATTCCGGGCCTCGCCGTCGGAGTTGTGTCTTTGGTAGTCAATATCATTATTCTGCCAGCGGGAATGTTCGCCGCTAATTTGTTCCCGTGGTGCCTACCTGCCATCGCAATGGCACCCCACAGCCCGCATCGTGTTTTGGGTGTGGCCTGGGGACTTTTGGGCGGCGTGGCGCTGGGTATGATTGCTTGCTGGGACCTTTCCCACCAGGAACACCAATAAGCGAAATCGCGAAGATGTTCGTCCAGATTCGCGCAGGCTCCCGACTAAAAACAGCAGCCGGTGGTTGAAGGTAGTGACACCACCGGATCACCGAAGGAGCATGCGACCCACCCCGGGAGGGGTGCCAGCATCCGCAATTTCGACCCTCGACTATAGCCCAAGCGGATTGCCGAACGGCCAGGGTCGTCTTAACCCGAGTTCCGCAGTTGTTGAGGCTAAAATGATGGATTTGCGAGGGTTTTCGCAAATCAGCGGGTCATTTTCTCCACTACATTTTCAACCAGACGGGAGCCTCTTGGCAGTCTGAGCCCAAGGTGGGCGAGCAGCAGCGCCACGTCGGCGTCAGGCTTTGCCACGGTTCGCAGTTTGAGCGTCACCTCTCGCCCCTGGCGTTTGACAGGCACGCTCACGTCCATCGAGCGGATTGTGCCTATGGCTTCCACCAGCTTCCTGGCGCTGGTTCCGAGCCCCTTGCCTTTCATCCACATCTCCAGTGTCCGCCATAGAGCCAGACTCAGAAAACACACCAGCAAATGGGCTTCCACCCGCTCGGTCTTTTGATGAAAAACCGGTCTCAGACCAATATCACTTTTCGCTGTCCGGAAGGCCGCCTCCGCCTGCGTCAGTTGCATGTACCATCGCCACAACTTTGCCGGGTCTGTCTCCGTGCAGTTTGTCCTCAGCAGGTACGCGCCCTTGGTCAGCGTCGGGTGTTCACCCTCCTTCACCGGACAGCTCAACTCCAGTGCCATTGCGGTTCCCTTCTCATCCCTCACCAAATCCGCCTTCAACCAACGCGCGGCCGCTGGATACCTGCCCATCCAGCGTCCGATTCGCCGCTCGACCGGCCCGACTTCAGTCGTGGGCCGACGTCTCAAGGATGCGTCGATTTTCAATAACTCCTCCGTCAGGGCGCACATCTGACGCTCCAGCATCGCTCGCTCTTTGGCTCCGCGAGCCTTGCTGCGGCAGAGGACGTAGCGCTCCTGCCCATTTCCGTCAGGGTGCGCCACCAGGCGTGCTTCGACTCCGGGTTGCACGTCCGTCCAGTTCTCCTTTTCGGCCAACTCCACCTCGTAGGCGCGCAATTGACTCTTGGGTGTGCCTACCAGGTAGTGCGCCTGACGTTTGCGCAGCATGGAGATGTTATCCTCGCTGACCATGCCCCGGTCCATCACCCAAACCCGCTGAGCCTTGCCGAAACGCTCCTCCATCTTCTGGACCATCTCCCCCACCGTCGTGACGTCGGCCCGGTTGCCAGCGAAAACCTCAAAGTTCAAAGGCAGCCCTTCTGGCGTACACACCAGTCCGATGCACACCTGCTTGCAGTCCGCGCGGTGGTCCCGACTGTAGCCACGGGCCGCCTTCTCATTGCCCTCGGCCTGCCCCTCAAAGTAGGTGCTGGTCACGTCGTAGAGCAGGAACTCGAAGTGGACTCCGAACCAACTCTCGTAACGCTTCATGAGGTGCTCGCAGAGTCGGTCCTTGTGGGCTCCAACCTGGTCCAGAGCCCGGTAAAGTCGGTCATCGTTGACGGATTCGGCGGGGATGCCAGCAATGTCTTCCAACGCCGTACGCGAGTACCAGGATTCGGCGATGCCCAACTCGGATGCCTGGCCGCAGAATTTGCCCACGGTGAGTACGGCAGCGACGTCTGCCCACGGCACATCCTCGCGACCGGGCTCGATGAGGGACTCCAACAGTTCGTGCAGCCCCAACCGCCGCCAAAGCGCCAACCCAAGGAACACCGAACCAAACTCCCGAACCCGCCCCACCTCTATTCGGCTCAGGTCAGCCAACTCCCACGCACCGGGAGACCTCTGGGATGGCGAAGCTTTATCCGCCAAATCTGGCTGCCACGGCCCAGGCTTGCGTCCGTCCAAAAGGGCTTCGATTTGATCCCATCCAACTCGAAGATCATCCTCCTCGAGCTTACCCAATGTGGCCACCACACGCTGCCTTGGACCCTGCTCGGTACGGACCGATTCGCACAGTGTCCAGTACTCGTAGAGTTCGCCATCGATTCGCTTGCGGTTCTTGCGCAGAAACACCCCTTACTCTTTATCAGCCAAATTTGGCTGCCAAGGGGGGTATTCTCCACTACAAGCGACTCTGTCAAATTTCACCCCGGATTTCCGCCCTTTCCTACACATTTACCGTCCATTTAACCCCAAAAATTCTTCCAACTGCGGAACTAGGGTTAACAACCTGGATTTACAGACTATCGAATATGGAGACCAGGCACTATCAAATCCGGCAAGGATGTCCGCTCGACGCATGAGCGTCGGTCGCTACATGCAGGAGTTTGGAATGTGCGAAAAACACCGCCGGTTTTGCGTGCCTCATGATATAAGCGAGCTCTGGCGCCTTCATGCGCGAAATGATGGGAAGCGCGATCATCCCTGCTCGCCAACACGCTAAGTAGAGCGTGACGGTCGTAATTTCGTTAAACCAAAGAATCCCGACCCGATCACCTGGCCTCAGTCCCTCGCGCAGTAACCACTGGGCAACCCGCGTGACTGTCTGGTCGAGCGCCTCGTAGCTCGTCGCCTCGTCGCCGCAGTTCAGCGCCGTTTTCTTCGGGTGCAATTTTGCCGCCGCCTGGAAGCGATCGCCAAGTCCGGTGCGCGGGAGCGCAGTTCGAGGGGGAATCACACAGCCAAGCGAACCATTGCCCCCCCACGCACGCAACGCCAAACTGAACGGCAACCGGCCCTCTTGCGGAATAGACGCCAGAAGCTTCGCCGCCCCTACCTCATGCTCCCCTCCATCCTAAGCAACAGAGTCAATCGTCGACTGGCGACCGCTGATATGCCGCGTTGCGACGCTAGAATATTATTTTTCTGAGCCTTTGACGCCGTAGACCAATCGAACCTTTTCAACGTCACCCGCGCTGATCTTGTTATCCGTCCATTGACCGATGATTGAGTCGAACTCTGCGCCGACAGGATCGATGACCGCGCACGGGCTTGTCCCAATGCCGTCCTTGCATTCTGATTCGCACTTCGAGGCCCAGCAAGTGCGGTAATGCATGATGGATCGGTAATCATAGCCTGGAGTAATGACGATCCAGTTCGTCTTGGGCACCCAATCGTAGTCCGGCTCCCGACCGGGCTTAATGTGCTCGTAGTGGATGGTCACGTATCGATCCCGGTCCCATCGCTGATGCTCGTGAAAGAAGCCCAGGGTGTGGCCCAACTCATGGGCAGGCATCCACGGTCCCTGCCGCCACCAGAACGCGGTGATATTCACCTCCACACGCGATCCTTTGCGAAAGCCATTGAAGGACGTGTTGTTGCCTGCCTCCGTGTTGCCGGTGAAATAAATGTACTCCTTCTCGGTGGTATGCGGCACGAAGGTGATGTTGGCCCCGGTATCCATCCACAGGCGCATGGCCAGGGTGGCATTGGTCGCCTGGTCCGGGTTCAACTTCGAGACATCGTACGGAATGATTCCCTTCGGCCAAGGCGCAGGCTTTTCCGATTTGGCATCGACGTGCGCGGGATTAGAGGTCGACTCGGGGTTCTCCGCCAGACCTGCCTGTGCCAGAAGGGCGAGCGCCAACATTCCGTGGAGGAAGGCGGGTCGGGGTCCCCGGGACACTGATTTCGACTGGGTCGCCATAACAGCCCCAAGGTTTGATCGCGGACGGATTCGAGTACAATCTGAAACCCGCGGTTGCCATCGGAGCGCGAGAGCGTCAGATGGGCGGGGCGCTGTGAGGAATCCCAACGATTGAGCCCATGGATGAACCGGGAGACGGGACGCCGCTGTAGGATGCTGTCGATGCGCACGACAATGTCGGCGACGATCGGGGTGGCTGCGGGCGCGGGCGAAGGCGGTGGGCTACCGTCTCCTCCGCCGCTGCCGTAAGCCGTGAGCGCCAAGCTTAGGAATGCCGGGTTGCTCAGAGGCTTAATCCTACTTATCCCCTACGAAAAACGGCCTCCTCCACCTCCCCGTCATTCCGCAAACCCGCCTCGGGCATCAATACTGCCTCCGGAAGAAACAAACTGATCCATTCCATCGCAGCCAAGTAGTCAGCATGGCAACCCCCCCGGAGTTGAAGCTGACCGTCAGGGCACCTGACCAGCATTGCCCTCCCAAACTTTCCAATCACCTTCGGAGTGGGCAGGGAACATCGGCGATAAATAATCGTCGGAAGAATAGTCGTTGGCAGTATTCGCATGCCCCGACTTTATTGCCAAGACCCGGACATCCGTGGTCCGGGTCCATCGAACGTGTTCGTTCTCCTTGAAAATCAAGAGGCCTTCTTTTGCGCTGCCTCGGGGATTTCGACCTTGGTCGTTCCCACATCCTTGATTTCAACCGTTGTGGTCCGATCCACTTCCCGCTCATTGCCGTTGAATGTCACTTTGCCCTGAACGTGGTAAGAATACTTGTTCAATACTCCGTCCTTGATCCAGAAGGTCGCATTGCCCTTGGCTCCTTCAATCGATGGAGCATCACCGCCTGGCCGCCCTCCCATCGAGAGAAATTCCTTTGCCCCGTCTTCGGAAATGTCACCGCTATATCCGGAATCGGTTTTCTTGACCTCTTTCAACTTCGAGACCAACGATTCCACCTGAGCTGCTGGTGCCTTAAAGGTCTTTACAGTACGAGCGAAGGCCCGACCGGGGTTCCATCCGCCACCACCGCCAGCGCCAGCGTCGGCGGCTTCTGAAACTGATTTCCACTCATCACCGATTTTGATCGCACCCTTCTCACCTTTGATCACCGATAAAACGGTTGTTTCGCCTCGCGAGGTTGATAGAAGAGCGAATCCGTTCTTCTCAATCTTGCCTTCAACCGGACCCGGACCGCGCCCACCATTTCCTCCACCAGCGGTTTCAGTGGTCTGTTTCCACGAGTAATTGGGCTGATCGGCCAGTTTCTTGGCTGCCGAATTGAGTTCCTCTGCGGGAGAACCGCAGACGGTTATGAGAGAGCCGACCAGAAGGCTGACGGCTAGGGTCGTGCGAGCGTAGTTCATACTATTTGTAGTGAATGTGACCGAACCTTTCGATTCGAGTTAACAAGGGAATCAGTAGCTGTGACGGGAGGGAGAGAGAAAGGTTACAAATAATTGGATTGACTCCCCGTATTCACGCTTGCGCTGCGCTCGCAATCGCACCGGCGGCTCTTGCCTCAGCCGTGCTGCCGGAAACTGGACGTCTGCCACCAACGCTGAAACCGTAGCGACCGACCAGCGGTCGGTCGCCAAAGTGCCCGACCTTCAAGCCTTGCCGCCGAAGCTCACATAGTCATCCAGGTCCAACAACTCAAACCAGTTGGAGATATCCTCACGCTTGGCACCTATCTTGGAGTGGATGTCATGGAAATATTCTCGGGAGTCGGTATCCGACGGACCACGGGAAGCCTGCCACTCGCTCCATTGAATGATTTCCCATTCGGATGGCTTGGTGCTCGAGTTGGCTTGAATCCACGCCCAGATATCGCCGTCGCCCGCGCCGGTTGCCACTTCCGCTTGGAAAGCCTCGGCGGTGATCCCGAATAGGTTCAATATCCGTTGGTCTAGAGGGCAATTGAAGTGATATTCACCGTTCTTGCCGGTGAGGGTCGCCCGGCATTTGTCAATCATACGGGGCAGGGCGCTAACGCCGCCCAGTTGAATCCGGGGGCTTCGCGGGGGATGGATGGTGAGATCAGGAGTGCTGTAGTTCATAGTGTAGGCTCAAACGCATAGGATGAACCCCGCCGCTTGGCAAACCGTCCTCGGTAAAGGTTGCGTGACTTGGGAACGGTCACCCCGCTTTCTGGCCTCATTCGACCTATGGGTCCCATCCACCCGCCTCCCCCCTAAATCGAATAGTCTAACCCCATATCCGGTTTCACCCGAAGCGCCCCTGCGCGTTTCACCAAATCAGCCACCGTCAGGTTTTCCAGGAGGTTGGCAATGGCGTCTCGAACCTCTTTCATCACCGATCGAAGAGCACAGCGAGATTCATCTGGACAACTGCATCGC
>CAILNN010000335.1 GCA_903835555.1 uncultured Verrucomicrobiota bacterium | reverse complement strand
GCGAATGCATTTTGAAAACACGCCCTGGGAAACAGAACGACTGTTCAATAAATATAGATAAACTCGTTCGAAAACAGCAGCGTCTGCGCATAGCTCTCCCAGGCATCCAACGCCCCCCGTTGAACGGTTATCCCCGCATTTTGCACCGCTGCATATTTGTCCTTGGAGGCCACCTGCTGTTTATACACCGATCGCGTCCGTCGCGGTCCCTTCGGACGCGCATCGCCGCCCAGTAATTGATGCACCTGTTCGATGTACTCTTTTCCCCAGCTGATTTCCCGTGGTTCGGGAACCCTCTGATAGAGAATATGGTACAGGGCCGTGATTCGGGCGTCGTCATCCGCTGCCTCATCCACCTCTTTGCGATTGATCAGATGACGCGCGGCATCCACGGTCATGGAGTTATTCAGGAAAAACAGCGCCTGTTGCGGTACCACGGTTGAAATCCGCTTGGAGTTCACCATCTCGGGATTGCTGAAATCAAATTGCGCCAGCAGATCGGAGACGTGTAATCGGTCAACGTAGCCGTAGATGCTGCGCCGATAGCTGTACGGTTCTTCGCTCAAATTAACCGGCTTGCCGCCGAGTGTTAAATCGGCTTTGCCCGTCAACTGCACCAGCGAATCCCGAATGGACTCAAAATCGAGCCGTCGCAGATTGCTTCGCCAGACCAATTTGTTGTCGGGGTCCTTGAGGGCATAGGCTTGATTGTCATCGCTCGCTTGCTGATAGGTCGCCGACATCAAAATCAATTTGTGCAGTTTCTTCACCGACCATCCATTTTCAATCAGGCTGGTCGCTAGATAATCCAAAAGCTCCGGATGCGTGGGAGGTTCGCACATGTTTCCCAAATCATCGGGCGTATTCACAAAGGCCCGACCGAAATGATGCATCCAGATGCGGTTGACCGCGACCCGCGCTGTCAATGGATTGTGCGAATCGGCAATTGCCTGCGCCAATTCCAAACGACCGCTTCCCTGGCGAAACGGCTTCCGATCCGGGCCCGATAAAACCTCCAGAAACCGGCGGGGTGCGACCTCACCTTGTTTGTTGCGATTCCCCCGTATATAGATGTGGCTATCGGATGGCTTCGGTTTGTCCGCTACCAGCATGGCGCGGCCCGGAGCTCCTGGGTGGGTCAGCCGCAATTGATTGATTTCTGCGAATCGGAATCCATCAAACGTTTTGGGCTCAAATTGAGGAGGACCCTGCCACGGCTTGCGCCCGGGCAGGCCATTCAAGAAGGCTTCCTGTTTTTCTACCGTCTCCAATTCGGTCATCACTGGCACATAAAACGGTGTCTGAACCAACTCCGTCACATCCAGATCAGACAAATTGGTCTCGGACCCTCCCTTGCTCCGTAGTTGCGCCAAAGTCAACGCCTCCATCGGATACTTCGTCAGGAGCCCTTCATAGGCTCGGGCCACTTCCACGAGGGACTTTGGCTTCATCCCGACCAGAGCCTCGGCCACCAGCCGATTGACGCGCACCTTCGGGTCGGCCAATGCCCGGGCCAAAACCTCGGGTGCCTTGGTGGCAAACTCGTTGGTCGACAACTTGCTCAAACGCGCAAATGGCCCCAGCACCGGATGATCGTCATTCAACTTGATGG
>CAILNN010000334.1 GCA_903835555.1 uncultured Verrucomicrobiota bacterium | reverse complement strand
GTTTTCGTCATCGTAGTCGTATGAGCGAAGACCGTCTCCAAGCAGGTTACCATTGAGGTCATATTCGAAGGCAACGGAACTGGGGAGGTTGACTGACACAGTATTGGTGTCCTTGCGACCGATGGCATCCTGCCCGAAGGCCGTGTAGCTGTTTACTCCGTTGGTTATTGTAAATCCACCCAAAGCAAAGGTGGCGTCACCGTACCGCGTGGCCGTCGAACCATTGACCGTCACGCTCGTGGCATTCGTCGTGGTGGTTCCCGAGACCGTCAGCGTACCGCTCCGGGCAACTGTGGTAAGCTCGTTATCCGCGTTTACTGAAAAAGTCTGCACAAGACCGCTGTTGGTGCGGTATTGAAGGTTTCCGGCGGCATCATAGACAAAGCCGAAAAATTCGTTGGTACGGCTCGTCATCCCGCCCGACTCATAGCCTCTCGCGCTGATGAGCTCCCCTTCGTTGTCATAGCGGTAGCTGACGAAGCTCCCATCGACTCGGGTCTGAACGGTTCGTTGCCCTCCCAAATTGATTGTATATACATGGGAGTTCGTTATGGCCCCACTGCTGTTCTTTAGGTAGGTCCCGGTTAGACGGGCGACGGAATCAAAGTTGTTCGAGATTGAGCTCCCACCTGGCAAAGCGAGGGTGGCGATCCGGGTATTCCGAGTGGTGTCGTACTGATAACCAAAAACTCCCGCCGGTGATGTCACGCTGGTTAAGCGCTCGGAAAAATCGTAGCCGTACGTCTGAGCCCAAGACGTTCCCACCGGATTTAGAATCCCGAGGCTGCTTCTCAGCCGGTTGTTGTAACCCAGACTCACGGTGTCATCGGTCCATGGGCCGTCTTCACTGATCAACTGCCCGACCTGGGAATAGGTGTAGGCCGTTGTCCCAACGGCGTCAACCATGGTTGTAGCCCGGTTCAGCGCATCGTAGGTGATGATTATTGCAGGACTTACCGGGTAGAGGATATTGGTTACGTTTCGGACCTTTTCCTTGCAAATTGTGTGTCCCTTTTTACTCGATATCCTCTTCCATCTGGGTGGTCTTAACCTCTATCCCATCCCTGACAAATCCCACACAAACGTCCAAAGAGGCCAATCACCCAAACAAATCCAGCCAATTGAAAAAAGAAATATACTAGATACAACGCCTGAAGTAAAAAAACAGATGCAGTATTAAGTACTATAAATAACTTCCATTGTTTTACTTTGATTCCATAGATTGCCGCTGCAACATTTAATATGAACACAACTAAAATTCCCCGCAATGCCCAAAATGATGCCAAGCAAAGAGGCTGCTTAAAAGATACCACGGAATAGAGTATAATACCTATTCCAAATACATTTGACAGATTGGTTGTACAAACAAAAATAATTGGCCACTTTGGTTTCATTTGTTACTAGATTTAGCGCAATCGATTACCTCCTCGGTTCCGCATAACCCTTTCGGCATTGCAAACTTTTCCCCTATCTCCAATCCGATGCAATTAATAGTAATTGTTGTTTGTTTGCAATTGCTTTTGCAACCGCAGAGCTTAGCCGCAGCTTTTCTGGCTGCAGCAAGATCGCTTCGAGCTAGTTTACCCGCCGCCACCAAGTTGATTATGTCATCGTTTCGTGGATCGCTCCCCGGGATTGGGCTTTCAATGGGTATGTTGACACCATTACAAGCAACGACAGATGCAAATGAGCATGGATTATTCTTAATTTTTGGAATATGTGGAGAATTTTTCCTGTTATGCCCTACAAAAATAGTAATATTGCAAGATTGAACCGTTTGTGTGTCATCTGGTGACAGGCCAAACTGGTCGATAGTTGATGTTGGTGAATTAATCACAAAGCAAAAAAGATTGATGCCGCCAAGTTCGCCGGACGGATCCTTATTCACCCATTCATGCCGACCCGATGCCGTTTTGTAGCCGCATCCTCTCGAACCGGGCGTGTTTATTGGGCTTCTCCGGCCCGTCCGTGACAAGCGACCCGATGCTGGGAAAGTCCATTTCACGCTGAAACAAGAAAGTGGACATGGATACACTTACTCCCCAGGCATAAAAACGACCTTGCCTGTGGTTTTTTGAACTGTGACTGCATGCTTCCCTCCTGGCACCGAATACTCACCTTTTCTGTCAAACCAGACAATCCAGTTTTGGCCGCTGCTGTCAGCTTTTGCAGATACGCGGTAGTCTTCAAGTTTAAGCCCATTCCTCACGAACTCTTTCTTTGCCAGTTCGAGAGCTTTTGATTCTGTAATCATTCCGGGAGTCTCTTGGTGTTCAACACATGACACAAGTAGCAACGCTGCTACGAGTAGTGCAGATGAAAAAAGGCAGACGAGTCTCATAAAAGCCCCCTCACTCGCACCCATGCTCCTCTAACTGCTCTTTGTCTCGGTCAATGCCTGCCTGAATAGCCGCTTGATCTTTCGCATTGCAGCGTTTCAGAAGATCGTCTCGACATTTCTTGCCAGCCTTGTATGCGTCGCATTCAGATTGACGAAGAAATTCGGCGTATCCATCGCCCCCAACTGGCAGATAACCATCCTTAACGCCTTTGCACAGATCATCGCCGTAGCGTTTTTTCCAGTCGTTTATATGCTGTTCTTCATGCGCCTGCGAGCATTTGCTATCAGGCCCTTTATTATTATTCTGTACGACGAGCTTTCCACCCCTACAAACGATGTGTTGTCCCCCCGGTGGAATTTGAACTGGTGTTCCGACGACTGCGAGACCAAATCGATCAATCCAAATGACTGGGTCGTTGTTTACGAACGAATATAAGTTTAAGCCACCAAATTCCCCAATCGGGTCTCTATTTGGCCACCTCTGAAGCCCGGGGCTATAGAACCGATACCCATAATAATACAGCGTGGATCCGGCGTCGCATTCCTTGCTGGAGAATCGGTAGACGTTGGCATC
>CAILNN010000333.1 GCA_903835555.1 uncultured Verrucomicrobiota bacterium | reverse complement strand
TTCATGTGTGAGCCTTTCAACTTCGGGCTGTGCGGGTGAAACGGCTGATACGGTGAGGCCGTTTCTGGAGGTCAAAGGTGTGTCGGCCGCCAATTGAAAAAGCAGGGACACGGAGATCGACAGCCATGCAGTACCTGCCCTCAATTTCATGATTATCTAAAATTCCGTTGAAACAGACCGTGTAAATGGATTTTGAATGCTCGCTCTAAAGCAAATGCCCCAAGCGGGCCTTCTTGGTCGCCAGATACTGTTCATTATCAGGGTTGGCCGCCACCCGAATGGGAAGCTGTTCTACGATTTCAAGGCCGTACCCTTGCAATCCGACCACCTTTTTCGGGTTGTTGGTGAGCAAACGGATCGTCTTAAGCCCCAGGTCGACCAATACCTGCGCACCAACGCCATAATCCCGGAGGTCCATCGGAAAGCCAAGTTGTAGATTGGCATCGACGGTATCAAATCCGTTCTCCTGCAACTTGTAGGCCCTTATCTTGTTGGCAAGGCCGATGCCGCGCCCCTCCTGCCGCATGTACAGGATGACGCCGCATCCTTCATCTTGAATTCGTTGCATTGCGGCGTGGAGCTGCGGTCCGCAGTCGCATCGCCGTGACCCAAAAACATCACCCGTCAGGCACTCGCTGTGGACCCGGACCAACACATTGTCCAGGTCTTGAACCTTCCCTTTCACGAGAGCTAGGTGATGGGTGTCATCGATTCGGGAGTGGTAAAGATGCAGGTCGAATTCTCCATAATCGGTTGGCATACGAACGGTCTCGACCCTCTCGACTAATTTCTCCGATACCCGACGGTGGTGGATCAGGTCTTCAATGGAACCGATCTTGAGTCCATGGATTTTCGCAAACTCCCGCAGTTCAGGTAGACGCGCCATGGTCCCATCGTCACTCATGATCTCACAAATGACTGCGACCGGACGCAAACCCGCCAGAGCCGCCAAGTCCACCGCTGCCTCCGTGTGGCCACTGCGCTGAAGGACGCCGCCTGGTTTAGCTCGCAATGGGAAGATGTGTCCCGGCTGAACCAAATCCGCTGCGATAGAAGCGGGATCAGCCAGTTTCTGGATGGTAATGGCGCGATCAGCCGCGCTGATGCCGGTTGAAATCCCTTCAGCGGCATCCACACTCACCTGAAAATCGGTCCTGAAGGACTCCTGGTTTCGTACCACCATCTCTCCAATCCCAAGCGAGTTCAGTCTGGACCCAGTTGCCGGAACGCAAATCAGCCCTCGACCATACTTGGCCATGAAGTTAACATCCGATGGGGTCACCTTCTCCGCCGCCATCACGAGGTCGCCCTCGTTTTCCCGGTCTTCGTCGTCAACAATGATCACCATGCGGCCGGCCCGAAGTTCCGAGAGAATTTCGGGAATGGTGTGGAAAGTGTCAGTTTTCAACGGAGTACAGGTTAGATTGAACCGGTACTTTCGCCAACGAAAGCCAGACAAACACGACACTAATCCTCGGAATGAACAAGCGCTTGACCATTCCGTCCGGTGTCCAAATTCACCGAACCGGTCCCGTTTTCCGAATCATCCAACCGGAACGGATGGAATTCATGCCGCAAATGGACCGGCAATCGGACTCGAAACCGTGCTTTTTCGCCGGAAAAATCGCGCTCGACCACCTGTCCCACCGAATGAAGTCGGGCGATGATTTCAGGACGTTCGTGGGGGATTTCAAGGGCGATAAAATCCCGAATGGGACGAAGCATGGCTCCCAATTCTGCCATGAACGCCGGAAATCCAAGCTTGGTCCGCGCTGAAATCCCCACTGCGGAGGGGAATTGCAATTGGAGTTGAGTTGCCCCACGGGCACCGGCTTCGCAGTCGACTTTGTTCAATGCCATGAGGACCGGCTTTTGGTCTGCCCCGATCTCTTTGAGGACCATCTGAACGGCCTCGATTTGCTGTTCCGCCCGAGGATGGCTTGCATCCACCACATGAATCAGGAGGTCCGCTTCCACCACCTCTTCCAAGGTTGCCTTGAACGCTTCCACCAAACCGTGGGGCAGTTTGCGAATGAACCCGACCGTGTCGGATACCAAGACATTTTGGTTTGTCGGCAGCCGCAATCGCCGTGTCGTCGGGTCCAACGTCGCAAAAAGTTTGTCTTCAGCCAACACCCCCGCACCCGTCAGTGCATTGAGCAGGGTCGACTTGCCAGCATTGGTATAGCCCACCAGAGATGCCAACGGCCACTGATGCCGCTGCCGTCCGTTGCGTTGGGTAGACCGATGTTGCCGGACCAGCACCAACTCCTCTCGAAGCTTCTCAATGCGCTCCTGAGTTTTCCGCCGATCGGCTTCCAATTGAGTTTCGCCTTCGCCGCCAATCGCACCCACCCCGCCCCGCTGTCGCGAAAGGTGGGTCCAGTATCTCGTCAGTCGTGGAAGAAGGTATTCCAGTTGGGCCAATTCGACCTGCAATTTTCCTTCCCGCGTTCGAGCGCGCCCCGCGAAAATCTCCAGAATCAGGGCCGTCCGGTCCATCACCCGGCAGGAAAAAATCTTCTCCAGGTTTCGGGCCTGGGCTGCGGAGAGTTCTTCGTCAAAAATAACCGTGTCAACTTCGCCCGCCTCGCACAGCGACGCCAGCTCCTTGGCCTTCCCCGAACCGATATAAGTGGCTCGATGCGGTGCTTCCAGCTTTTGCGAAGCATCGCCAATGACCGTCCCACCCGCGGAACCTGCCAATTCAGCTAGCTCATCCAAGGCATCACGAACTTCCCCCGGAGAATTCGTCTGTAACTCGACTCCGACCAGAAAACAACGATGAATCGAACGGTCGGCTTGGTGGACCAGTGCTTTGATGCAGCAACCTGAGTCGTCGAATTGGGAGTGTCAAGCCACGCCCCGGATACCCTTGTCACTACTCGATTGGGCAGAACAGTAGAAGCGGCGTCCCGCCGCGTTCCCTCTCCTCCATCACCCCCGAATCGTCCGATGCAGAAAGTCGGGCAGAATAGGTAAAGCGGCGTCCCCTCGCATTCCTTCTCCGTAAAGCCAACGTTTGCGCGGGCGAATAGTTGTCGCCAGGCGATCTGTCGGCTAATGAGTCGTGCATGTCCCGTTTGGGCGCGCATTCGATATCGTTCTCCTCCGATCCTTCCCTCCAGGTGCGGTCGCGTTCCACTTGGGAGGTGGTTCGGCGAATCGCTCGATTCTTGCGTCCGTACCCATGGCTGGTCGCCGGGACCATTGGTTGCGCCCTCGGTTCTCTGGCCGGTTCCTTTGCCTATCCCATGTTGACTCAGTGGCTGGTTGATCACGTGATCGGCGGTCATCGGGTGGACCAGTTACCGTGGGCGGCGGTCGGGTTGCTGGCGGCATTTCTGGTCCGCGACCTTGCCAACAGCCTGCGCATTCGTCTGAACAACACCTTGGAGCAAAATGTCATTTTTGATATCCGGCGCGAGCTGTACGCGCGTCTTCAGCGTTTGCCGGTTGGTTGGTTTGATCAACGGACGTCTGGCGATCTGGCGACCCGGGTTCTGGAGGACGTCAATGCGGTGGAACGATTGCTCATTGACGGGACCGAACAGGGCACCGTGGCATTGTTAAGTCTGGTGGGTGGATTGGTGGTCCTGTTCCTGAGCCATGCCCGTCTCGCGTTTGTTGCGCTTCTGCCCATTCCTTTTCTCGTCGGTGGTGTCATCTGGTATACCCGCACCGCTCATCGCAGATACCGTGCCCAACGACAGGCTAGCGCCGCCATGAATTCCCTCTTGATGGATAATCTTCAAGGAGTTCGCCAGGTGAAATCATTTGCCCGGGAAGATTTTGAAGACCAACGATTTGCTGACCGCGCCAACGCCCTGCGCCAAGGCAGTCTTACGGTGATGAAAGTCTGGGCCGGTTACAGCCCTGCCATGTCGTTTATCGCGGCTCTGGGAACCGTCGCCGTCCTCTACACGGGGGGCCAATTGGTCCTGGATGGTCAATTAACCTTGGGGGGCTTACTGAAATTCATGGGATACTTGGCCCTGCTCTATGAACCGATTGGTCGCATTCACACCCTAAACCAGATGCTTTCCAGCGCCCGGGCATCGGGCGAGCGGGTATTTGATGTGTTGGACGCGAAGTCCGAGTCTGGATTGGTTCAGACGGTCGAGGACAACGAACCTATTCCCCGCGTCCGCTCCGCTCCCTCCATCGTTTACCAGGGCGTCTGTGCATCCTACGACGGGAAAAAATCGGTCCTTGAAGACGTATCGTTTACCGCAAGACCCGGTGAAGTCGTGGCGTTGGTTGGTCCAACTGGTGCGGGGAAGTCCACTCTGGTCAATCTCCTACCTCGGTTTTATGAGCTGACCGCAGGAAAAATAACAATTGATGGGACGGATATCCGCCGAGTGTCCTTGAATAAGCTTCGCGAGCAAATCGCCGTTGTGAGCCAGGAACCATTTCTATTCAACGGAACGCTTCGCGAAAACATTCTCTACGGACGCCTGGGAGCAACCGAAGCGGAGATGAAAACGGCGGCACAAGCCGCAAATTGCGACGAATTCATCCAACGACTCCCTCAAGGATATGAGGCCCGGGTCGGGGAACGCGGTATCCGCTTGAGCGTTGGTGAAAAGCAACGCGTTTCCATCGCTCGTGCACTCTTGAAGGATGCCCGGATACTGATTCTGGATGAGGCAACAGCCAGCGTGGACACCGCGACTGAACGCCTCATCCAAGAGGCGTTGGAACGTCTCATGGAGCGTCGGACCTCATTGGTTATTGCCCATCGCCTGGGCACTATTCGTAGAGCCGACCAAATCCTGGTCATCTGTGCAGGTCGATTGGTCGAGCGAGGAAACCACGAAAAGCTCCTTTCTACCGGCGGTCTATATCATAAGTTATGGACGGCTCAAGCCGCTTCGGAAGCGCTCCAAGAACCTGGATTGGTTAGTCGGGAATATTTCGTCCTGAGTGGTGAAAATCGGATTCCCAGTTGACATCTACACAGACAATCGGTATCTCCTAGAGCCGCCAACAATTTCGACCCGGTAGTCGAAACGGCGTGTAGGGAGATTTAGTCGAAGCACCGACCGTATGAACAAATTTTATCGAGTAGCAACCCAGTGGACGATTGGAGCCGCTACATTGGCAGGCTTCGGGGTAGTCCCCATGGCCTTGGCTGGTGAAGGTGACGAAAAGCCGCTGTTGTTGTCGTTGGGCCTGAAAGGTTTCTACGACGATAATATTTTCACCCGCCCATCTGGACCTCAAAAAGTCGATAGCTTCGGCTTTCAGTTGACGCCGGGTATCTTGTACAAGGTATCCAATGGCGCTACTTCTGTTTCGGTTGGGTACACTCTTGACGCAAAATGGTATGAGCGCCGCTCGCGTGATTCCATTGACTCCACCGGTGCGGTCGCGCAACGGGCAGATCCTTGGGATTACTCCCATTTCATTAAAGCGAGTATCAAACATCGTGCGAGCGATACACTCTCGTTCGAGGCCTCCGATTCATTTGCAATCACTCGCGAGCCGGTTGAGCTCCTCTCCGGCCAAATTGCTCGTTCCAAGGCTGACGCCACGATCAACAATGCCTCGATCAAGGGTGATATCGGATTGAGCGATTCATTTAGTCTGGCAGTAGCCTACAAGAATAACCTCTACGACTATAGCGACATCGGCTACAAAGCGGTCCTAAACCGGATTGAGAATATCCCTTCCATCGACCTGCGTTATCGGGTCACTCCAGATGTCTACGGAGTCCTCGGATATCGCTACTCCGTTGTCTCCTACGACAAGGACCAAACCCTGTTCACGGACGCCTCGGGGAACGCGGTACATAGCGATGCACGCGATTCATCTTCCCACTTTGTCTACGGCGGAGCCGATTGGCAGGCTTCCCCGGTCCTTTCCTTTGCCGTCCGCGCTGGCGGTGAGTTTACCGATTACTCGAACTTGGACAAGTATCACTTGGACGGATCGAAATCTTCTACGTCACCCTATGCTGACGTCAGTGGAAAATGGGCTTTTGAAAAGGACGGCTACCTAAACGTCGGTCTTCGCCATCAGTTGAATGCGACCGACGCTGTCTCTCCCACCGTCAATGCGACTTCCTCAAGCATCATCCTCAACCAGGAGAGTACGCTTCTCTATGCCACGGTGGCCCATAATTTCACCCCTGATTTCCGAGTCTCGGTCAATGGCCAATATCAGAACTCCGTCTTCAAGGGTGGTGTGGCGGATGGTCAATCGGAAAACTTCTACGGTGTCGGTCTGCAATTAAGCTATTCCTTCACCAAGTATTTGGCCGCAGAAGCGTCATACTTCTACGACGATCTTTCCACCTCCAGTCTCCCGTCACTTTCGGCTCGTGGATTTTCCCGGAATCGGGTGTTCCTTGGGGTCCGCGCTACCTACTAGTCGACAAGTGATTTGGTTTTAGAGGCCGGAAGAAATTTCTGGCCTCATTTTTCCATGGATTCACCAAAACCGGCCACCTCGCCGGATTCCCGCCAGCATTTTCTGGACTATTGGCGGATTATCCGCCTTCGCAAAGTCATCATCTTCGCGGTATTGTTTCTGGTTTTACTGACGTCCACGGTTGTCACCTTCGTTTTACAACCTGTCTACTCCAGCACCGCGCGCATGCGGGTGGAGCGGGACTCTCCCGATATTCTTCTGGGCGGTTCAATTTCTCAGCCGAACTACGATTTTTATTTTTATAATACCGAGCTGGAGATATTTAAATCGGAGCTTATCCTTATGCCGGTCATTCGCGATCTGAGGCTGGTCGATGAATACACCCGACACTACAAGACCGCCGTTCCATTTAGTGTTCAGGAGGCATACGAGCAGTTGGTCCGTGATTTGGACGTAAAGCCCGAGCGCAACACCTCGCTCATCGATATCACCGTTCAGGCTTGGGACGCCAAATTGGCAGCCTCTGTCGCCAACAAGATCGCCGCCGTTTATCGGGATGAGCGAGATAAAGGGCGCAGCGACAAGTACTTCCGCGGGATGGGGGTCCTCACCAACGAAGTGGCTCAGTTGCAAAAGGATGTCCAGGAACAAACACGTGTCGTTGACAGGTTAAAACAGGAACTGAAGGTCCCGGACATTGTCAGCGAAGGTGGCTATTTCCAATCCCTGTCGGCTCAAGAAATGCAGAAAATTCAGGGATTAATTACAGAATTAAGAGTAAAAAAAAGTCAGTTGGAAACAGAGTTTGAACGCCTTTCAAAACTGACCCCTGAGGAGCGTCGTCACGCCCTGAATTTTTCTCACTCCACTTCGTCTCTTCAGAGTTTGATGGTGGACCTGGCTGCAGCGGAGCAGAAGCGAACGAGTTTGGTAGCGTTGGGTGAAAATCACCCGGACCTTAAAAAGGCAAATGATGTTCTCAAGACCATTAATGATCAGGTGGACCGGGCCGTCGCCGGTATCATGCAGGTTTTGGAAGGTGATTTGGAGATAGCCCGGAAGAACCTCGACCTCCTGGAACGTGAGCTGGCAACGACGCGTGACCATGACAACGAAATGAGCGCCAAGTGGCGCCCTTACCTGTTGGCCAAGAAGGAGCTCGATTCAAAGGAGAAGCAGTTGAGCTTCATGCAGATGCAGATGACTCAGCAACACATGGACTCCAGTGTTTCACGTCAGTCCAGCGTGACCATCGTCAATGAAGCCAGCCCGGGCTTGCGTCCGGTGAAGCCCAAGAAGGTCATCAATATTGCGATGGGTGGCGTTTTTGGGCTCCTTTTGGGCGTTTCCCTCGCGTTCTTCATTGAGTATCTGGATACCAGCGTTAAGACCATTGACGATGTTGAACAGGCTCTTGGATGTCCTGTTTTGGGTGTTATTCCTCAAAATGTTGGCTCCATGCTCGATGAAGGTGAGGAGGGCCCCCACGCGGAGGCATATCGGGTGTTGAGGACAAATCTTCTCTTCTCGCGCAAAGACCAGAATTTGACCGCAATTACCGTCGTTAGCGGGGGTGCCGGGGAAGGTAAGTCTACTACGATTTTTAATCTAGCCATCATTTTCGCGCAACAAGGAAATCGGGTGCTTCTGGTGGATTCAGACCTGCGGCGTCCAAGCCTTCATCGGAAGTTCAATTTGGAAAACAAATTGGGGCTTACGTCCTATCTGCTGAAGCAAAGCAAGTTGGAGGATGTCATTTTGAATACCCCGCACCCGATGCTTCATTTTCTCCCCAGTGGGAAGTTGCCAAGCTCGTCGATGGGCATTCTCAATTCAAATGCGATGAGAGCTTTCGTTCAGGAAGCCAAAGCCCGCTACGACTTCGTACTCTTTGATTCTCCTCCCATCATGGGCGTCAGTGATGCATCCATTCTCGCGAGCGAGGTAGACTTGGCGGTATTGGTCGTCCAGTACCGTAAATACCCTCAGCAAATGACTCTTCGCGCCAAACAAATGGTCGAAAAGGTCGGGGGACGAATGGCGGGTGTCGTTTTGAACAACATCAATATCTCCCAGGATAGCTACTACTATTACTACAGTGGCTACTATTACGGCGGTTATTCCAAAAGTCTAGACAGTCGTCCTGACGATGAGATTCCCAAGGGAAAGAAACCCGCCGCCAAATCGCCCCGGGAAGCCAGCGTGAAGGAAAAAGTTTGACCTTAGGGCCAACTCAGGCAATGGAAAGCAGAAGGATGAAGGTTTCGACGTTATCGTATTTTTCGCGGTCTTTTCTGGCTTTGTTATGTTCCCTGGCCTTTCTGGTCACCGGGTGCAATACTGGCAAGGCGGGACCTAAGACTGTGGAAACGGTCGTCGATAATCGGTCCCCGCTTTCCGACCCATCGACCAATGATGTCCCGTTGGGAGCGGATATTCTTCGCCCCGGAGACCGCGTTCGGGTTATTTACAACGATATTCCTGACAGGGTTGAACCGGCGGAGTTGCAGGTTCCAGAAGGGGACGGCGTGTTGACTCTCTATTTGGGAGTCGAGGCCAAGTTTTCCGGGAAGAAAGTGACTCAACTGGAACGGGAAATCACCGCAGCCTATGTGGAAGACAAGAAACTTTTTCGCCGGATTACCATCAATATCGAACGCATTGGTCAAACGGTTTCCGTTGGTGGAGAGGTGCGCGAGGCGGGAAATATCAATTGGGTCGCCGGCATGACTGTGACAAGTGCCATCAATGCCGCCAAGGGCATGACCGATTACGCTGCGAAAGAACGGGTTCTGCTGACTCGCAGTACGAAAGTACAGGTCAAAGTCAACGTCAAGAAAGCGCTGGTAGACCCATCACAAGATTTAAAGGTCTATCCAGGAGACAAGATTGAGGTCCCTCGGCGCGGAATTGGGCTGCTCGGATTGTGAACCTTGTTTTGCGGAGAGAAGGTGGCCCTGCAACCTTGATTCCCATAACCCGGTTTCCGTTTGTGATTGGGAAAGCAGAAGGCGATCTGTCGCTCCCGATTCCTGGCGTTTGGGAATCCCATGCAACAATTGCTTTGCACGGATCGGCAAAGGTTTTCATTACCTGCCGGAAAGAAACGACAATTCGCCTCAACGGTACATCCTGTTCCGAATCGCAACTGCACGTGGGCGATATCCTGCAATTCGGTGGGGAAAGATTTCGATTCGAGTTGGCCCAATCACCGCAGAAACAGCTCGGATTCTGGGAAAAGTTGGCTGTCTTATCCTTCGGCCTCTTGCTATTGACAGAAGCATGGATTGCTACCGCTTGGCTAGGCTGAAGTCTGCCGGAAGCCAATTTCTTGGCACTAACCAATCGCCCTGGAGGAAACCGATTCCAATTCAGGGACTGCGTAGCGAATGACCCGGGGAAGGGCACTGGTGGCTTGTCCATTTTCCGCAATTTCTGAATTGGACCGCTTCTGGAGCCAGTAGTCGCACGTGATCAAAAAGGCTGCGGGTAACGCGAACGTTCGCATGGCGAATTCACTGTCGCCATGCATGAAAATGAAGGAAAAAGTTTGCGCGAACCACCCCCCACAAATCACGCATCCCAGCCGCGCAAGATCGTCGTCTAGGTTTTGTAGTCGAACATATCTTACAATTCGAAGGGCGCATCGGGTGCCACCGATCAGGAAGAAAAGGAACGCCAAAGCTCCGGGTACACCTAAATTCACCAAGGTCCCCACGGTTCCATTGTAGAATACACCCCAATCCACCCACATATACGTCTGGTCGGGATAATACTCATCGGCCAACTTTTGTTTGCTGAAACCACGTCCTAGCCATCGGTACTTCTTGGATTCCTCCCACCCGGCATCGCGAACTAATCGACGACCATTCAGGGTGATCCAGGCGTCGTAAGACGCTATTGGATCCACGTCAATGCCAGGAATGAATGAAACCGCTCGTTGACTGCTTAGAGGCAAATCGCGGCAGAAGAAAAACAGTAATGCATAGAGGACCGCCAATGTCGCGAACAGAGTCGCAGCACGAAAGACAGTGAATAGCCTTTGTGACCAGGCGAGCGTCATCAAAGTCGTGAAACTGATATAAACCAGAATACGGTGACCTGACCATAGTCCGGCCAGGAAGACGAGTGCGGTCAACGGCCATAGAATGAACCCACGTTGGCTAAAATAGCTCTTGATCGGATATTTGATCCAAATAATCGACATGATTGCTACAGACATGAATCCCAGCGACTGAAAGCGCCGGATGCCTCCCGATTGCGCTTGCTGCTCAAAATTGAGTCCGTCGTTTGGCAGTTCAAGGAAGTTGAGCAATTGAAAAAAGGGCCCGGAAGCATAGGCAAACGCGAGATCGGCGGCGACGAAACTGAAGGAGAGCAGGCATTGGATGAGATACAGCCGCACCAAGAGCCGCTCGGATGGCGGCCTGATAACGAATAAAATGGGGAAAATCGAGGTGATTAGCTGCTGGAAATAGATGCGACCTCCGATTTGCGCGCTGCCCAAGGCCTTTAGCCCAGCACCCCGGAAATACATTGTCTCCAAGAGAACCGCTGCATACAGGACCAATCCCAAGAGCAACATCCAATTCTTCCGGATTCGCCTCCCCGTATCGATTGCCTGTTCCCGTAACGCCAAAGTGACAACCAATCCTGTCCAACCCAGGACCCCAAAACCTTCCCATAGAAAGGGACGACCGGTTAGGTAGGGTACGATAAAAGCAGTATTAAAAAGTACGGTGCCGAAAATAATGACCAAATCAGCGTGGTAGGGAAGGAGCACGAGCCAGGCGAGGGGGGCAAACAGCAGTAGTACGGCGATGGCATTCCCTGATAGCGCGAGCAGCAAACCACAAAACGCAGCGACGATCAACGCACCCAACAGCCAGAATGCGTGCGTGAACTGCCTCTCAAGCTCCATCCCGCTCACAGTTTCGTTTCCTCCATCATGTTGCTCCCACTTTCAATCAAGCGAGGTTCGCAGAGCGGCGGCCATTGCGTCAAGATGACGATTAACCGTGAATTTCTCCTCGAATCGTCTTCGGAGTATCTGGGAAAGATTCTGGTCAAACAATCGAACCATCAAAACAGCCATTCCTTCCACATCCCTGGGTGCTGTGATGGCCGGGTATCCCTCTGGAAGCAATTCCGGGATGGCTCTCCATCGGGTTGTTACTATGGGCAAACCCCACGCCATGGCCTCGACCAGATTAAGCGGTTGTCCTTCGTTGGCGTAGAAGGTTGGAAACAAGAAAATATCGGCAGCGCGAAACACGGTTTCCTTTCCCGGCCCATCCAAGAAGCCGTGGATAGTCGCAACCGGATGCAGGCAGTTCAAGCGGTCAAACTCTGTTCGGTCTCCAAGTTTAACAAATTCTCCGGCGACAACCAGACGAAATCGAACCGGGCAATCGCGTTGGTGCAGCATTCGATTGGCCGATTGTATGGTTTCGAGTGCATCAAAAACTCCTTTGTCACGACTGCACAATGCCAGAAAAAGGACGGAAACCTCCAGCGATTCTCCTCCTTTTCGGTCCAGGGCATTTTGAATGGCCTCCCGGCGTTGTTGCCGGACCGCCGCCAGTCCGTTGGCGTAATCGGGAACCGGATCCAGAATTCCGTTGGCAACGACCGTTTGCTTCCGAGGGCGCAAAACAGCTGCGTCGGCGGAAGTTAACTGGGAAAGACTGATGCTCATGGCGGCACCACCAAGAGCCCGCCGCGTAAGCCACCGTTCCCAAGGACGGGCCTCTTGGGAAACCCAACGTCCTAAACCGACAGCATGCCAATGGAGGATCAGGTGCGGAAATGCCCACCGGCAAAGCCCCATGACCAGCCAGTCCCGATAAAGAGCGGAACGTTTGGCGGGGGCTGGGACATAATAGAAAATCGAATATCCACCGGCGAAACGGGCCTTCCAGGCCGACCAGACATAACCGACGAGCGGATACAACTTTCCCCACCGAAGACTGCCAATATCCTGAGCTCCTGAAGAGAAACGGGCGTTAATATGGAAGATGCTTACCCCTCTAGTCCCGTCGGACAGTCCATCGACCAAGAATTGCACCATTTGACTTTGTCCATGGTGCGGCGGTGGCTTGTGAGCGAAAACAATGATGCGCGGTTGACTCATGCCGGTTTGGCGGGAACCGAAAACGTCGTCAAAGTCCGTGCGACGGCATCGGTGCTGAGTTGATCAAAAACGCCTGCGTGGTGTGAGGAACAACGGTGACTTCCAATCCACGGGCGCTGCAGGCTTGGTCGATGGCTGTTCGAGCTCCATACGTGGCTGGCCACGCATAGTCGTCGAAAACGACGATTCCCCACGGAGAGAGTCGTTGTAAGACAAATTCCGTTGCGGCCAAGGTCGGCTCATGCAGGTTGACGTCGATGTGAGCAAACGAAATCACCTCTGATTTCACTTGGGATAACGTCCCGGGGATTAATCCGGGTATCAGGGTGACCTGGTGGTTGGGTGTCGCTAGAAGTCGCGTTACATCCTCGAAACTGGCACACCGGCATCCAGCAATTTGAAGGTGATTTCCATCCTTTGATGGGTCGATTTTCTGGTATCCCTCAAACGTATCCAGCGACCAAATGCGCTTTGTCGAACCCGCTGCTTGCAGGACATCCAGGATGACTCGCGTGCTACCGCCACTCCCGGCTCCCGCCTCGAAAATGTCTCCCGGAACCGCCAATGAGGATCGGGCCAACTGCCGGAGCATATATAGCTTTTGTGGATTTAGCAGGGTGTTTGCTGTGACCTCCGGTCGCAAAAGTGATTTATTCGCAGGGTTCCACCACGGTTGATACAATCGGTTGAAGTCCTCTGGAACCCGGTAAAGCTCGGGGTCAGGAATGCCGGAAGGAATGACCTGCGCCTTTGGACCAGAGAATACTCGGCGGCCCGATGGACTTAGGAATCGGTTGATTGCCCGTTCAAACCAAGTTTTTCCATCGGGTGATGGCATGCTCATCGCTGTGTTCATCGCAATACTAGAGGTTAGCCAACCGGGGGTATTTGCCCAAGAAACCAATGGCCGTCCCCGGAGCTTTGCGGAAGGTCCAAAGGACTGCCATGACCATGGACGAAAGGAAGCCGATCATGGCTTCCAGTACCGTCCTCCATCCACCGCCCAATTGGTGATGCATCCAGAAGGTCACTATGGCAGACGCCGCCATTGCGCTCAATCCACGGGCGACTGTCTGAAGATACCAAGTTCCGGGGGAGAGGCCAGCACTCTTCGCCCAGACCCAAAAAAGTGGTGTGAGCGTGCCACACACGGTGGCCATCAGGAAGCCGGTCGCCACTCCTACTCCCAGCAAGTAGGGACCCATGATCAGCGACAGAAAGACGCCCAACGCAAGCTCCCGCTCACAAGCACGCGCCAAAACGCGAAATCTTCCGGAACCCAACAGATAATAGGCGGTGGGCGAGGATATCCCAGTGATGAAAAAACGGCAGGCCATCAGTGTGACAACGGTCTGCTCGGGGGCCCACGAATTGGTTTTGTGTTGGGTCCACCATTCGGCGAACGGAACAAGAATTGCCAGCATAGTGCCCATCACCCCTCCCAATATCCAGGCATTGAACCGGAGGAGCCACTCGGAAAGTCGGGCAACGGATGGACCATGTTCGCTCTGGGTGGGACCGGATTGGTGTTTGGCAATCAGCGGCCAGACGGCCTCGCTGCCGGCTTGAAGCAAGACCCTTGCTTGGGCGAACAGCCGAGCTGATGTGAAATATCCCCCGCCCGATGCGGCCACCAGGGCACTCGGCCCCAAATGGTCCGCTAGAATAATGTCTACGGTAAAAAGGAGGACAATGGCCACTTGCGAGCGAAAACAAGCCAAAGCTTCCGGTCGAAATTTTTGAAATAAACGCCGAAATTCTCCCCCTTCAATGCGCCCCCAAAGGCGAAATGCAGGCGTTGCCATCCGGCAAAAATAGGCGGCTATCATCCCTTGGATCACGGCTGCCACGCCCATACTGAATGGAATCGCCCACAAATCATAGTGCAGTCGCAAACCGATCCATGTAGCCCCGAGACTGACCCAGGAATTGAGAGCATTGATTTGAAACACCCGTCGCTGCTCCCCCAAGCCAATCAGCAGATTGTTTTGCGCAAACACAAACATCGCCAATGTTCCCGCCAATCCCAAGGCAAGGAAATAGACCGTGGGTTGCCCAGCCTTCTTGGATTCTGGTAATTGGGCATAAATGCCAATGATCAAAAGAATCAACGGTAGCAGGACGATGGCTAGGCGGCGGTAGAGAACCTGCCCGAATTCGATGAGTCGCTTTCGCTCCTCGGGAAATACCTCCATCAACAGTTGGCGGTTGAGCACCGTCCGATATCCCAAATCGAGGAAAGGCAGGTAGGTCAGGAGCGTCAACGCCCCATTGACAACGCTAAAGCGTTCTTTTTCAAATTCGCTCGACAGAAGCCGGAGCAGCAACAGACCTGAAAAGAGGCTGCTGAAAAGGGAAACCACGCGCCAGCCAATCGTGGATGTGAATTGTCGATTCATGGACAGTTCAGGCCCGGGTGAAGAACATCGCCCGGGCGTCGCGTGCGTGAAGCGTCTGCACGAAAGCTCGGTTGTACCACATCTCCCGGGGAGGCTAACGCGTATCGGACCGCCTTAGGTGGACCGTGACCCCCACATAGATGGCCGCTGGATGGCTTCCGGGCACGACCCCCTGACTGGTGAGACACGATCCCAGTCCGTTGAGAATCGGTCGAACAATCCTCCGAAAAACGCGCCGCACAAAATCGCCCAGGTACCATCGCAGATTTCGTCTTCCGTGGAGGCGAAGTGTCTCGGCAAAAAAATGGAGTAAATAGATCGCGCCGCGAATCTGAGTCGTGGTTTTCAAACTGGCGATGACGTCGAAGCCCGCCTGATGTGCCAAACGCTCAAGTCCCGCACTCGTCCAGCGAGTGTAATCATGGGGACATCCGTGCTCTTCGAACATTCCATGGGTCGTAATCAGAGCCTCCCCTCCTGGTTTCAAAATGCGATGACATTCTGCCAAGTATGCTGCGGGCTCCGGTACATGTTCCAATACCTGAGTCGATAATATGGCATCATAGGTTCCCGACTTCTCATCTGTCAGCCCATCCGGACGGATAGCCTTCTGAACTCGTGGACCAGGGACAATATCCGCCCGAACATACTCCCGGCAGTGTGAAAAAAGTTGTTCGTACGGAGCGCCGCCGCATCCGTAATCAAAGACGACTGAACCCGGTTTCTGGCGTTGGGCAAATGCCTTGATGAGCACCAGCAGATCGGTGAAAACGAGATAATTCATGTCGCGCCAGCGTGGACGCAAGCGCTCACGCAGGTACTCGTCATTGGCCAGTATCTGGCCTAGCTCGGTACTCGATGCCTGGGAACTATTCATGAAACGGTGGACAGCTTCGGTGACAGACAATCACTTGGGCACAGCCCAATCAGCGGCAGGGTCGGTTACATCCCGGCGTCTTGGCAAGATACTCTGGAAATGGGATACGCGGTAACCGATGGCAACCTCAGGTTGGTTCGGGTGGAAGGTCGCTCTCGGACGGAGGAGCTTGGGTCACTTGGACTTCCACTTGAGACGCTCGACGAGCGCGAAAAAAAGATCGCAGGAGTTGGACAGACTCCTCGGGACGAACCTGTGCCGTGATCTCACAATGATGATTGAGTCCCGGGAATTGCAAGAGGTTCAATGCTCCTCCGGCGGCACCGCCTCTGGGATCGGCTGCACCAAAAACCACCCGTGCCAGACGGCAATGAACAATGGCACCGGCGCACATGGGGCAGGGCTCCTTGGTGACGTAAAGCGTACAGTCCGTTAGTCGCCAGTCACCCAAGTCCTCTTGTGCCATCGTCAGCACCAGCATCTCGGCGTGCGCTGTAGCATCCTTCAACAGTTCCACTTGATTCCAGGCCCGGGCGATCACGCGATCTCCTCGAACAATCACTGCCCCGACCGGGACTTCGCCTGCTCGGAAGGCCTTTTGGGCCTGTCTAAGCGCCTCGCCCATGAATAGATGGTCCGCGTCCAAGTCCATGTCATTTAGTGGATTCAAAATCCTGGCTCTGAAGAATTGTCCACTGATACTCCCCGTTTCCCTCCGCGTCGCAATGAGCTACGAAAAAGCCATGGCGATGCCGCCAAAATAGCGGCCAGATTTGGTCCCGATCGGTTTGTGGCAACGGTATTCCCGCCAACGCTTCCCGGGTAAAGAAACCGAAGTCCCCCTCGCGATGGGCCGGGGGCAACCGCGCCAATCGCGGTTGGATTTCAAACAGAAACATCAACCAGTGTGATTGGCCCTCATAACCGTGTTCACTGACGATTCCCGCGAGATGAAGTTCATCCAGTTGCAATCGGAGCCCCAGTTCCTCTGCGGCTTCTCGTTGTGCACACGCGTGTGGGGATTCCCCTCGCGGTTGGTCCAATTTTCCGCCCGGTGGTGACCAAAGCCCCAAATTCGGTGATTGCGCCCTCCGCATCAACAGGACCTCGTCGACCTGGTTAAAGGCGTAGAGCAAGGTCCCAATCTTGTAAGGCAAACCTGACATCGGCATTATTTCGAGCCAATCAGTTCAACGAGCACCTTTTCTGGATGGTCCACCAACTCCCGTGTGACGGTGAATTCCCGGACGTCTGTGGAAGGCAGTTCAAATTTGAAGTTGCGGAGGGCTCGCTCGCACACGGTCATCAGTCCCCGGGCTCCGGTCCCCTCCGTTGCTGCCATTTTGGCGATCTGGCGCAAGCCATCCGCCCGCCATTTGACTCGGATGCCGTAGGCCTGAAATGCCCGCTCATATTGACGTAACAAACTACTCTCGCTTTCTCGCATCACGTCATATAGGTCACCCGCTGCCAATGGACGGCACGCTACCCGCACCGGCAACCGACCAATAAACTCGGGTTCGAAGCCAAAGGCGATGAAGTCTGCGGTTGTTGCAAGGTCGAGGGTCTCTTCGTCGGTCCGGCTGCTGCTATTTTCGCCGCCCAATAAAGCCAAACGCCTCCGAATCAGGGTGCTGATACCGGCAAACGCACCGCTGGCTATGAACAAAATATTGCCGGTATTGATGGTCTCTCCCGATGTTTTCGGGGGCCCTCCCGGACGCGGCATCATGGCTTGGACTTGCCCCAGGACATCGTTTGGCGATATCACCGGAACATCGGCGTCTTCCATCAATTTGAGCAGGTTCGTTTGTACCCCCCGTCCGCTGACATCGCGCCCCCCGCTTTCACGTCCCGCGATTTTGTCCACCTCGTCCAAGTAGATGATCCCATGTGAAGCACGCTCCAAATCGCCGCCCGCCCTCCGAATCAGGTCGCGTACCAAATCCTCAACATCACCTCCAACATAGCCCGTTTCGCTGAATTTCGTGGCGTCGGCTTTTACGAACGGGACGCCAATCAACTCCGCCGCTGAGCGAATTAAATGGGTCTTGCCGACGCCTGTAGGTCCCAGCAACAGCACGTTCTGTTTGACATAATGGGGTGTGGGATTGCCGCCCTCTTTCATCCGCACATGCTGAAAGTGATCACATAGCGCGACGCTCAAAACTTTCTTGGCCTCATCCTGGCGGACTACAAATCGATCCAAATGCGCCTTTACGTCCTTCGGTTTCAGATCGAATTGAAACGGACCCGGTCCCGATTCCGGTAGTGGCTCGGATGGCAACGCGGGAAGGTTCACTGGTTGCCCAGGCACCTGCACCGATGAAGGGCGGGGCTGATGCTTTTTACCGTGCGACCGTTTGAAGCCGCGGGAAACCGGACTTGTGTCGCCCGACGGGATGAGTGAAGCCATTCCAAACCACGGTAACCGGCATCGTCTAAAGGGCAAGCACTCGGGCTCGACGCACCGGATACTTCTCGTCAATCTATCGCCATGCCAAACCTCCTGAAATCCTCCCTGGGCAAATGCCATATACAGAAAAGGCATTTGAGCTTCGCCTTTCCGTGGGTGGTGGCGGTCGTTGCGGTTTTCTCGTGTCTATTGGCATCCGATCAACCCCAATGGGGCGAAGCGTGGTCTCGCAATCTTGTATCGGCCGAGACAAATTTGCCCGCCGATTTTGACCCGGCCTCCGGTCGTAACCTGCGTTGGCACGCTTCTCTCGGTTCCGATTCCTATGCGACCCCGATCGTTGCCGGCGGCCGAGTTTTTATTGGGACTAACAACGAACATCCACGGGACGCCCACCGGAAAGAAGATGCCGGTGTGCTCATGTGCTTTGACGAATCGTCCGGACAATGCCTTTGGCAGTTGGTTTCCCCAAAACTCGAAGGAGACCCCTATTACGATTGGCCCAAGACCGGCCTGTCTTCGCCGGTTACCGTGGAAGAAGGTAAGGTCTACTTGGTTAACAATCGAGCCGAGGTTCTCTGCATGGATGCCCGCGGAGGAGAAAAGGATTCTTCTTCGACGGCTATTCCTGAGACTCCGCCACCGGCTCGAATTCTTTGGCGCTTTGATCTCGTCGCCGGTGCTGGAATCTGGCCTCACGATGGTGCCCACGCTTCCATTTTGATAGACGGTCCCTTCCTCTATCTAAACACGGGCACCGGAGTGGATAATACCCACAAGAAGATTCGCACTCCGGACGCCCCCAGCCTTGTTGTCCTTGAAAAGGCAACCGGACGCCTGGTGGCACGCGACGAAGAACACATCGCTCCCTGGGTATTTCATGCAACTTGGTCATCTCCTTCGATTGCCACAGTGGCAGGGAGACGCACGCTGCTATTTGCCGGTGGCGATGGAATTGTCTACGGCTTCGAACCGTTGGTCCCGCCGGTTCGCGGACCCGGCGTCGCCCGATTAAGAAAAATTTGGCAATTTGACTTCGACCCTGGATCGCCGAAGTCTGCCGTTCACCAGTTCAATGGCAACCGACGGGAAAGTCCCAGCACCATCTATGGCATGCCTGTGGCTTTGGGCGATCGTTTATTTGTAGCCGGGGGTGGCGACCTTTGGTGGGGAAAGAACGAATCGTGGGCAAAATGCATCGACCTTGGCGGTTTGGCCACGACCAATTCTGCAACTGTTTTCGGACGTGAGATTTGGTCACATCCCCTCGGGCGCCACACCATGTCGACCATGGCTGTTTTTCGGGGACTCGTCTTTGTCACAGATACCAGTCGCATGCTTCATTGCCTGGATGCCGCCACTGGCGAAAGCCTGTGGACTCATGAATTTGCTGGGGAGCTTTGGGCCTCTCCGCTGGTGGCCGATGGCAAAGTGTATGTCGGCAGTCGGCGCGGAGATTTTTCCGTCTTTGCTGCGGAACGAACCAAGCAACTCTTGGGGACTACCGATCTCCACCAAGCCATCAGTGGAACTGCGACGGCGGCCAATGGGACGGTCTTCATTTCTACGGCCACTGACCTATATGCAGTAGGGTTTCCCCGTCTCCTGCGCTAATTGTGCCGAGCCGACCGTTTCTAGGCCGAACGGGAACCAAGCATTTTGCGGAGCATGCCCGAAACTATGTTTTGTCGTTCCCAACCGCTTCACGCTTAGGTCATGGCAAAGATTTGCATCATTGGTGCCGGTATTATCGGTCTGTCCTCCGCATACTATTGTTCGTTGCGGGGACACGAAGTCACCCTCATTGATCGGGAACCCGAGCGGCGCGACGGCTGTTCCTTTGGCAATGCCGGGATGGTTGTGCCCAGCCATTTTACTCCGCTTTCCGCCCCCGGAATGGTCGCGCTGGGCCTCAAATGGATGTGGAATCCGGAGTCCCCTTTTTGGATTAAACCGCGCCTCGATTTGGAATTGGCCCGCTGGGGATTTCATTTTTGGCGGGCAGCCACTCCTCTTCGGGTTCGTCACGCCGCCCCGCTGCTGCGGGACCTTAGTTTGGCTAGCCGAGCGGCTTTTCAGCAGTTGGCATTGGATTCCACGAATGATTTCGGATTGACCCAGAAAGGACTGTTGGTTCTTTGTCGTACAGCCAAAGCTCTTGAGGAAGAGCAGCACACCATTGAACGAGCGCACGAACTAGGGTTGGCCGCCGAATTGCTGGACGAGCGCCAAACGGCCGCCATCGAGCCCGATGTCCGTATGTCGGTCGCCGGTTCCGTTTACTTTCCCCAAGACTGCCATCTGTCACCCTCCCGTTTGATGGCGGTTCTCCAGGAACGCCTTCATCTGGCGGGAGCACGCTGGCATTGGGGGGAGGAGGTCCTGGCCATCGAATCACAATCCCAAACCATTCACGCTGTCGTGACTTCGAGACACCGGATACAGGCCGATGAAGTCGTCGTGTGTGGTGGTTCATGGTCACCAAAATTGGCCTCCGGTTTGGGCCTCCGGCTTCCCCTCCAAGCAGGTAAAGGCTACAGCCTGACCCTCCAAAATCCCCGCCAATTACCGCGAAAATGTGCTATCTTTCACGAAGCACGGGTCGCGGTCACGCCGATGGGGTCAACCCTGCGGATTGGTGGCACCATGGAAATCGGGGGCCTCAACGATCATATCGACCCGCGCCGGGTCCAAGGAATCATCAAAGCGGTGCCGGGCTATTACCCTGATTTCCAGGCTTCTGATTTTTCGAATATCAAGCCGTGGTATGGCCTGCGTCCGTGTTCGCCCGATGGCCTTCCCTACCTTGGAAGGCCTCGCAACTATCGCAATCTGGTCATTGCCACGGGCCACGCCATGATGGGACTCAGCCTGGGTCCCATCACCGGGCAATTGGTCGCCAGCTTGGTTGACCACGAAAAGCCATCGATCAACCTTTCCCTGCTTGCCCCCGATCGCTATCAGTAGCGGGCGTTAAACAACTCTCTCCACTTCCAACGAGATCATGTCCACGGCTTTGTTGACGGCACCCTGATTTTGCTGAACCACCGCCTGCGCCTTTTTCCCGATTTCTTCCCGGAGATTGGGCCGACTCAACAATCTTCGGAGCGTCGTCTCCAGCTCCGCCTCGTCGGCCACCTGAAGTATCGCCTCCGCCTGAAGAAATTGTTGCATAATCGTTTGGAAGTTTTCCATGTTCGGACCCACGATAACCGGTTTTCCAAGTGCGGCCGGTTCGATGGGATTCTGTCCTCCATGAGCCGTGAGACTTTTTCCAACGAAGACCAAGTCAGCTCCCGCATAAAAGCTGCGAAGCTCCCCCGTCGTATTGACCAAT
The DNA here is from genome assembly GCA_903835555.1 of uncultured Verrucomicrobiota bacterium. Taxonomy (GTDB): domain Bacteria; phylum Verrucomicrobiota; class Verrucomicrobiia; order Limisphaerales; family UBA9464; genus CAILNN01. The sequence goes on along the minus strand of CAILNN010000333.1, from coordinate 22,412 downwards.
AGACAGTCAAATGTTCCTGTGTCCGCTTGAAACTCAGGGGTGATCAGGCTGCGAAACAGAAAGCGTATCCCCATCTCGGACAGAGATCGTCCGACTTCACCCCCGCGTTCGTGGTGTCGGGGAACCAATACGAGAAATAGTTGGGGAAAATCCTCCCGCAGTCTGCCAACGATCTGGGCGAGTATCGCCTCCTCACCTGCATGGGTACTTCCTCCGATCAAGATGGTCCTGTCTGCTTGGACTCCTACCTGTTTCAGAAGAGACGGTGCATTAATCGGTGCCTTCCCAGTGGGTATCGCTGCATCGAACTTGAGGCTGCCCGTTACGTGAATAGCCTCTGGCCTGACTCCCAACCGATTCAGTCGCTCTGCGTCCTGTGGCGTTTGAACCGCGATTCCTCGAAATCCACCAAAAATGGAGCGAAAGAAGAAACCCGCCTTCTGATAGCGCCGAAAGGATCGGTCTGATATGCGGGCGTTAACGAGAAAGTATGGGATTCCCTGCCGCTGCAATCCCCAGATCATATTGGGCCATAACTCTGACTCAATCAGAACAAAAACCTGGGGATGGATCGCGGAGAGCGCTCGTTGCACCTGCCGATGCCGATCGATCGGATAGTAGATTCGCGAGACGTTGCCCGGCAGTCGACTTTTGAGTTCAGCCATTCCGGTCGAGGTGGTCGTCGAGACCACAATCTTGTGGTAGGGCAATCGATGTTGCAGCGCGGCGACCAATTGAAGACAGAGATTGACCTCTCCGACGCTGACCGCGTGCAGCCAAATAATCTCGCGATTGGTTAGAGTCTGCTTGAGGACCCCGTTATATCGGCCCCAACGCTGGCCAAAATCTTCAAACCACCCGCCACGACGCCACAATTTCAAGAAATAAAAGGGGGCCGCGATCAGCAGCCCCAGGTCGAAAATACGATTGTATAGCCAGCGAATCACAGTGGTTCCAGACGTCTTTATGCGGTCGTTGGTATCAAACAAAGGACGCTCTCTTCAACTTAGCCAGTATCCATCCAATTGTCACGATGCCGTTACGGTTTCGGTCGGGGGTCCCTCAGGCCCTACTACTCCCATAGGTTTTTAGGCAGTTTCCCATTTCAATGGACAGACTGACTTCCAACGACGGGCCTTCTGGATCGAGATTCGACAGAATTCCTCCTTCAAGTACCGTCCTCCTGTGAGTGCCGAGAAATTGAGCCAATTACGGACGTTATTGTACGGGTACAGGTCCTGTATTGTTGCGTATTCTGGTGGAGTTGATTCGGTGTTTTTGGCTCGAATTGCTTTTGAAGTTCTAGGCCCACGGTCGCTGGCGGTCATCGCCGATTCACCCAGTCTACCGAGGCGGGAGCTGGAAGAAGCTCTGGCCCTCGGGCAGACGTTTGGATTCCCGGTTGAAGTTGTGCGAACTTCCGAGTTTTCCGACAACCGATACCTGGAAAACCCCCTCAACCGCTGCTATTTTTGCAAACAAGCCCTATTTGCAGAACTCGTTCCGCTGGCCCGAGCCCGAGGCTTTGATGTCGTCGTTTACGGAGAAAATGCGAGCGATGTGGGGGACCATCGTCCAGGTGGACAGGCTGCCAACGAGTTCTCCGTTCGCGCCCCGCTCAAAGAAGTCGGATTGACCAAGGCGGAAATTCGCAAAATGAGCAGTGAGATGGGGCTGCCAACGGCCGACAAACCGGAGATGGCCTGTCTCAGCTCCAGGATTCCCACCGGAGAGATTGTGACCATCGCCAAACTCCGGATGGTGGAAGAAGCGGAAAACTTCCTGCGTGACGCCGGGTTTTATGACGTCCGGGTCCGTCATCATGAGCTTCCCGCGTCTCTTTCAGGCGCAAGACCTGTTTACTTGGCACGCATTCAGGTAGGGGCTTCCGAGTTTTCACGCTTCCTCGAATCAGGGCGTGCCGAACAAACCGAGCTTAAACTAAAAAGTATTGGCTACCATCACGTTACCGTTGATTTGGCCCCCTATCGACGAGGCCCCCTTGGAGTGGGGATACAACCTCGATGATCCCGGACCGTTCCCATCGAAGTCCTTTTCCAAATTCCATGGTGTTGACTTTGATCGTGTCTGGATTTCGCTCTGTGGAAAGGCCAAATGTCACACGAAAGGCGATGAAACGGATTGTACTTTGTTGTGTCGGAACATGAAATTCGACCGAATGCGGGTACTCGATAACATCCGAAAGCCAATGGCAATCTCAGCCGTCTGCATTATATCCGCGAGTGCCCTCATGCTCGGTGTCAGCCAAGCTGCCTCCCTCGGCATCAATTTTCCCGTCGATTGGACGGACGGCGGTTCTCCAGCGTATACCGGGATGCAATTGACCGCTTCCGCCTTTGGCATTCCGGTGACCGGCTGGCAGAGTCTGACCGCCACTCCAACGGGTTACAATCAACAGGGTCGTACTCCAGGTCCCTTTACCCTTAGCGAGGTGATTTCAACCCAGTCCAATACCAACGGTCTCCATCCGCTGCCGTCCGGTTCTTTGGCTATCTCGTGGACCGCTTCCGCCGCCAATGCCAGCGGATTTGGGGACTATTCCAACGGAGGACCCTATGGAGGAAATCATCCACATATCGGCGAACAGCAGGTGTATTATGGGTTTTTGAGAGACAACGTCTTTCTTTATACCTCTCCCACCCGACCGGTCGGATATTCCGTCAAGATTTCCGGGCTCAAAAGCGTGTTCCCCAATTCGCAATATGTCATTCAACTCGTCGCCGCCACAGATACGGGAACGGCATTTACCAATGCCGTTATCAAGAGTCCTTCGGGAACCCAACTCGTAACCTATTCGGCAAACCGCAAGACCGTCGGCGTTCTGGCTGGGTTGAGCTCTGTTAGTTTGCCCATTTCAGATGACAGCGTATTCATTTCGGGCGCTCCAGCCTTTGGCGATGCCTCCAATCCCACGAATGTTATCGCTTTGGCCAGCACACTTTCCGCCATTTTGATTACCGATAAACCGATTATCCAGCGCTCTCCATCCGTTCCTCCTGCCAATATTTGCTCGGGTGCTGGAACGGATTTGTCGGTGACTGCAATTGGAGTTCCTCCCCTTCGGTACGGATGGCGTAAGAATGGTGTTCCTATTCCCGCTGCCACGAATTCGACTTATTCCCTTCCCGCTGTAGGTGCATCCAATGCGGGATACTATGATGTGGTGGTATCCAACCCGTTTGGCTCGGCCACGAGCGACTCCGCCGCAGTGACTGCGGATATTCTGGTCGCCCCAGTGGGGGGGCTATTTTTGAATTCCGACCCTGGAGGGAATCGATTGGATGCGACTATCCACGGGGGAGTGGCATGGAATTCCAATCTCGGTACGGCCGCCCCGTCCCCGGGCAGTGCCGTGTTCTTGCCGTCGAATCCTGGTTATATCTCGATTCCAGGAGAATCCGCCCTCAATTCATCCCAAGGTACGATCACCTTTTGGATGAAATCATCCGGGACAGTGTCTTCGCCGGGAAATGCCGGTGCCATTCTCTTTGATCGCGGTGTCGGAAGCTTTGTTATCGTCCAATCCGACGATGGCACTCTCTTCGTACAGCCCCCCGGTGGTGCTGGCAATCTCTCGCAATCCACGGGAGCCGTTTCTACGGGTGAATGGATTCATGTTGGAATCATCTATGATCAAACCGTCAATGGGTGTGTGGATATCGTCTTGAATGGGCAATTGGACACTTTCAACCCCAGCGCGACGCCTTGGTATTGGCTGGCAGGATCGGAATTCACCATTGGGCAATCGTCGGATGCCTATTGGCGACCTTTCATTGGGGAATTAGCCGATATTCGCTTTTACGCTCGTTTCCTGACACTCGATGAAATTGCCTCTATCGCGAACTCTGGCGCGATCGTTGACTCCGCTGCGCTCCGCGTGTGGTTGAAGACGGATGCTCCCCCCACCAATGGCATCCGCCTGGATTGGACGTGCGGTTCACTACAATCGGCAACCAACGCGTTTGGACCCTTTGTCGATGTGCCCTCGGCCACTCCCACCAAAGCCATGATTCCGACGGGCCGGAAGCAGTTTTACAAGATACGAAATTAGCGGGTGTCTTCGGGATGGCTTTGTCTCATTCCCGATCTTCTATCCCAAACGACGACGGAATGAAAGATTCGCCGCCGTTAGCGTTACCGATGCGATAACTAACAGTGGTAAAACGTGCCAAGCCACTTGGTTGAGTCCCATGTCCTTTAGGAAAACACCCTTGACGATGACGATGAAGTGTCGGAGAGGGTCTCCCCAGGTGATCCATTGCATCCAGGTTGGCATGTTCTCGATCGGCGCGCTAAAACCGGAAAGAAGCACGGCCGGCATCATGAAACAAAACACGCCCAAAAAGGCCTGCTGTTGGGTGGAGCATATCGATGAAATGAAAAGCCCAAATCCCACGAGCGAAAGCAGGTAAAAAAACATACTGCCGTAAAGGAGCACCAAGGAGCCTTGGAAAGGGATGCCATACACAAATATCCCCGCCAGCAAGATAATGGTTCCTTGCACGGTACCCACCAACATTGCTGGGATTGCTTTCCCCACCATGATCAGACCTGGCGTCAGGGGAGACACCAACAGTTGATCAAACGTTCCCTGCTCGCGCTCCCGGGAGAGGGAAAGCGATGTTACGATTAATGTGCTGGCCGTCGTGATCGTTGCCACGAGGCTCGGGAGGACAAACCAGTGGTACTTTAGATTCGAGTTGAACCAGTGGCGAACGGTGACCGGTTCACTCTGGACCCACTCCATTCCCGCCATCATTTCCCGTTGGTACTGGTTCAATATTTGGTTGATATAACCAAGCGCGATTTGTCCGCTATTGCTTCGCCGTCCATCCAGGATCGCTTGGACCCTTGGATTCGCCCCTTGTGCGATTCTGCGCGAAAAATCTTCGGGGATCACGATGGCCAGCAAGGCTCGTTGTTCGTCAATGACTGATTTCAATTCATCCGATCCATGGATGACAAGTATCCGTTCGAACGCTTGCGCCTGGGAAAATCGCTGGATTAATTCAGCGGTCGCCTTGCCGCCATCTTGATCGAAAACCGCAAGGGTGTTGTTCTTGACCTCCAGAGTCGCGGCCGCCGGGAATAAAAGAAGTTGCAGCACCACCGGCATGATCAGCAACCGGCGTCCAGCGGCATCGCCGAGCAGCATTTGCAATTCCTTGATGACCAAGGCGATAATTCGAAGATGCATGATGCGCTAGTCCAGGCTGCGGGCTGTTTTCCGCCAAGTCATTCCAAGAAAATAGATGGCCGCGATGGATAGATAGAATAGGTCGAGGACCAGCACTGGCCAGACGTCGCCGGCCTGAAATAGCGTTTGCATGGAGGTGACAAAGTAGCGGGCCGGGATCAGGCGCGAGACCGCCTGGACGATGAGGGGCATGCTCCGAATCTCGTAGATAAAGCCCGAGAGCATCATCGCAGGCATAAACGCTGCATTGAGCGCCGCCTGGGCCGCATTGAACTGATTGCGGGTCAATGTCGATAACAGCAACCCCATCCCCAGGCTGCTCAAGAGGAATACCGTGCCCACCAGCAGCAACGCCCCAACGGACCCTCGAAACGGAACTCCAAGAATAAAAATGGCCGCCGCCACGCAGACCAAAAGCGAAAGGATGCCGAGACCGTAATAGGGGAGGATTTTCGACAGAAGAAACTCCGCCCGAGTCATCGGAGTCGCGAGGAGGGCTTCCATCGTACCCCGCTCCCATTCACGAGCCACCACGAGCGATGTTAACAAAGCCCCGATTACGGTCATGATGATGGTGATCGATCCAGGAATGAGGTAGTTTCGGCTCTTGGCCGACGGGTTAAACCAAAATCGTGCTTCAACGTCCATCGACGTCGGCATGGGAAGACCCCGTTGGTTGGCCCGGTGTTGTTGCCAAACCTTCCAGGCTCCCTCCACATAATTTTCAACAAAACTTGCCGTATTGGGTTCGGCCCCGTCGGTCAGAATCTGGATCGGAGCCTCCCCCGGATGCAGGAGCGTGCGCCTGCCAAAGTCAGAAGCCAGAACCAACACCCCCCGCACCTTCCCATTGGCGAGTGCCTGGGTCATTTCAAGTCTCGGCCCCGAAACCACGGTGAAGTATCGTGAACCCACCAATTCAGAGGCAAACTCCCGGGCCTCGTCTCCCTGGTCTTCCAAGACCAGTCCCACCCGTATACGATTGGCGTCCAGGTTCAGGCCATATCCAAAAATTACCAACATGACCAAGGGAAGAATTACCGAGATTAACAGACTGCTCGGATCTCGCACGATTTGCAGTGTCTCCTTGCGGCACAGGGCCAAAAAACGGCGTTGGGAAAATGACTGCGGCACGGTGTTCCTTAGGCTGAATATCCTTGAACCAATTCAATGAATGCGTCCTCCATGGTCGGGTCCTCGAGTCCAGGACGGGCGGCCTTTTCCTTCAATTCATCCGGAGTTCCCGCTGCGATCAACTTACCCCGATAAACCAATCCAATCCGATCGCAATACTCCGCTTCATCCATGAAATGGGTTGTTACCATCACCGTCACCCCTTTTTCCACGACCCCATTGATGTGCGTCCAAAATTCCCGACGTGTGATGGGATCGACCCCGGAGGTCGGTTCATCCAAGAATAAGATCGGCGGTTCATGCATCACTGCACAGGCTAGCGCGAGCCGTTGTTTGAAGCCCAAAGGTAGGGTGTCGGCGATGACGTTCACCAGCGGTTCAAAGGCAAACACCCGAATCATTTGATCGATTGCTTCCCGCTTCCGATCCCCTTGCAATCCATAAATCCCCGCAAAAAAAAGAAGATTTTGGCGAACCGTTAGACTTCCATAAAGAGAGAATTTTTGGGCCATGTAGCCGATCCGTTGCCGGGCTTCACTCGCGCTCCGCTTGAGATCAATGCCCATCACCGTCGCGATCCCTGACGTTGGAACGAGAAGTCCACACATCATTTTGAAGGTGGTCGATTTGCCCGCTCCATTGGGACCAAGAAGTCCAAATATTTCACCGCCATGAACACTAAAATCAATGTGATCCGCAGCTGTGAAGTCTCCAAAACGCTTCGTCAGAGCCCGGGCTTCAATGACCACCTCCGCGGCGTGCGGTACACGTGGAATATGTTCCGCCAGGACGGAGTCTCCTCCGGGTCCTCCGCCAAGAATATCGATGAATCCATCCTCAAATCGGGCTGCTCCCACGTCGATCCTTGCGGACGCGCCCAGATCGACCTGACTTAGGTCCGCCTCCTCCGAGCCCTTCTTCAAGAGAATCCGGACATTGCGCCCCTGAACAACCCCGTCCATTACGCTCCCACAGCGGAGAACGCGTGATAACACCTGCCGCCGACTGCCCGAAATGTCGCGAATCAATCGGCAACGGCCTTTGACCCGATCGGTCAGTTGGGATGGAGGACCGTCAAAAAGCAGCCGACCTTCGTGGAGAAGCAATACTTCGGCACACAGTTCCGCCTCGTCCAGGTAGGCCGTGCTCCAGACCACGGCCAGTCCGCCATCTACCAACACCTGGACCATCCGCCAAAGCTCCCGCCGCGAAATCGGGTCCACACCCACGCTCGCCTCGTCCAGCAAGAGAATTTGGGGAGTACCCAATAAGGTGCAGGCAAGCCCCAGTTTTTGCTTCATTCCACCTGAGAGCTTTCCCGCTCGACGTTCGGTGAATGTCTTCAAATCAGTGAACGCCAACAAGCGCGAAAAATCCGACTCGCGGCGCTCACCAACGACATTGCGTAGGGCGGCATATAGCTCCAGATTCTCCAGCACCGTCAAATCCTCGTATAAGCCGAATTTTTGAGGCATATAGCCGATGATGGACCGAACCTTTTCGGCGTCGGTAATGGGGTCCAATCCCATCACCCGCACGGTTCCGGATGTAGGATGCAAAAGTCCCGCCAGAAGGCGCAGAAGCGTGGTCTTGCCAGCTCCATCGGGACCCACCAAACCAGTGACTTTCCCCGGGCGAATGACCATCGTCAGGGTCTCAATCGCCGGTTTGGCGGTTTTCTTAAATAATTTTTGTAGTTGACGGATTTCCACCACCGGGTCCGTGCGGATAGTCGACGGTGTTGGATCGGTTCCCATCGGTTCAGTGTCTTTCGATTCGAGCGGTAACCGGCATCCCCTGCCGCAATCCGTCGTCCGGCTGGTTTACCACCGCTCGGAGGCGATAAACCAGTTGGGTTCTGAGTTCCGTGGTTTCCACGTTTTTCGGAGTAAATTCCGCGCGGTCGGATATGAAGCCTATCTGAGCTTCATAGGGTTTGTCCGGGCGGGAGTCGGTGTAAATTCGCACTTTTCGGCCCGGTCGTATCAACCCAAGTTCCGGTTCGTGAACGTAAAGCCGTACCCAAACCGGACGATTTAACGATAGACCGATTACTGACGTTCCCGCTTGGACAATGGCACCGGATTCAACTGATCGGGTCATCACGGTTCCCGCCTCTGCTGCCTTTAGAACCGTATCTTCCAGCCTCAGTCTTGCGGAGGCAAGTTGGGCTCGTGATCGCGCCAAATCTCCGGCCGCTTGCGCGATCTCCTCGGCTCGGTACCCGGCATTTAGTAATGTTAAAGCGGCTTTGGCCGAATTCCGACGCGCTTCAGCCTCGCCATAAGCCGCATTGGCATCATCGAGTTCCTGGGTCGGTACCACCCGCCGGGTAGCCAAGTCCTGCTTTCGAAGTCGAACCCGGTCTGCATTGGTCAAAGTGGCTTCCCGCTCATTTAACAAAGCCGTTCCTTGAGCGATTTCCTCCGGGCGAAATCCACGCTGAAGCTGGGCCAGACGCGCTTCTGCGGTAGACACTTGCGCTGCCGCCTCTTCCATTTCGCGGATGAAGGGTTCGTCATCCAAACGAGCCAACACATCTCCTGGCTGAACGCTGTCACCTTCATCTTTGCGAACATCCCGAACCTTTCCGGCCACTCGAAATCCAAGGTTGACTTCGCGGATGTCAATATTGCCATAAAGCACAAGATCGCCCTCCGGTCGCGATGCTTTCCAGCTTCGCCAACCAAGAACCAACAAAACGGCGGTCACTAGGAGGAGAGATAGGACAATTCGGCGGCGCATAACAACCGGTAACCCAGATCGCTAACCGACCTTGATCACAAGTGAAGAAAGTTAGGTTCGTATTGAATTGTGTCAAACAATTGATTCAAACAGACGATTGAACGAAATCCTCAACGATTCCATCCCAGGATTACCGTACGAAAACAGCCCGATTAAGCCGGTTTATATTGTTCCAGGAGGCGACGCAAATCCTCGGGCAAGAACGGCTTTGAAAGGTAATTATCTGCCCCTGATGCCAGGCACTTTTCGCGATCGCCGGCCATCGCGTTGGCGGTGAGAATGATAATCGGGAGCCGCCGTGGGGGCGTACCAGCCATCGACGGAGCCTTGGATTCCCTCAGCCGTATGGCTTGGGTGGCTGCTAGGCCGTCCATTTCGGGCATCTGCCAATCCATGAACACAACGTCGTACGAAAATCTTTCAGTCAAGGCAACCCCCTCCTTCCCGTTTGCCGCCACGTCTACGCGGCAACCAATCTTTTCCAGCAGTCGCGCTGCCAGCAGTTGGTTGACGGGATTATCCTCGACCAGCAATACCCGCGTCTGACCCCTATTTTCCGTTGACGACACCGGCCCTAAATCTGGAGTCGGCAGAGCGGTCGGGTCAGTCGGCATTGGGGGAGCAAGAATTTGAGCTGTAGAGGTATCCAGCCCGAGTGCCGACAAAAGCACTTCAGGTCGCGTAATCGGCAGTTGGATAATGGCATCGGGTGCAAAAGTCGAATTCGCCTGGCCAAGCTCAAGCATCTCTCCCGAATCCAGTCCCACCATTCGAACCCGACTTCGTTCCGCCGAATTAAAAAGCAACCGTGACTGTTCGTCGTACGTGAATAGCGGGAGAAATGCGTCATACAGGACCGCATGGATCGGGTTCCTGCGCGTAAACGCGTCTTGGAGTGTTTCCCAGCCGTGGCGTGGGGTCTCAACTGAACGCACTTCAATTCCATGCCGAGAAAGGATGCTATGCAAAACCTTGCTTCGGGCATCGGGTTGGGCGACGAGGAGAACCCGCATCGGTTTTAAGGCCAACCGTGGTTTTGCTTGCGGTGGCGATGGACTGCGGGGCAGCGTGAACCAAAAAGTTGATCCTTGGTTCAGTTCGCTTGAGCAGCCGATTTCGCCGCCCATCAATGTGACAAGACTTTTGCAGATGGCCAACCCCAAGCCAGTTCCACCGTGCCGACGGGTCGAGGAGCTGTCCGCCTGGGTAAATTTTTGGAACAGGAGCGGCAAATGTGCCGGTGCAATGCCGATTCCGGTGTCGACGATACGAACGGTATAAAAGCTTCCAGAGTTCTGGTGGTTGGTAAAATCATTGACTTCAATAATCACCCTTCCCCTGTCGGTGAACTTGATCGCGTTGCCGACCAGGTTTAACAGGACTTGACGTAGCCGACCCAAGTCAGCCAACGCCATGGCCGCGCCCAAATCGCAATCCAGAATCATCTCAATTCCCTTTCTGCGGGACTGCGCAATCGTCAGATCAATGACCTCCCGGCAAGATTCGACCAAATCATAGGAACTGATCTCCAGGGTCATTTTCCCGGCCTCTATCTTGGATAGGTCAAGAATATCATTGATGATCGTCAACAAATTCACCCCGCTCCGTTGCACCGCCAGGGCATAGTCACGTTGTTCTCGCGTGATGGAAGTGTCTAAAATTAAATTTATAAAACCGATGATGCCGTTTAACGGCGTTCGAATTTCATGACTCATGGAAGCCAGAAACTCGCTCTTTGCCGCGCTGGCCCGCTTGACCTCTTCGGCCAATTGTTCGGCGGATTCGGTGGCAGCTTGAAGGCGGCGATTGGTCTCCAGCATTTCTACTTCGACTTGCTTTCGGGCTGTAATGTCCGCATGGGTCCCGATCATGCGCATTGGGCGTCCCGTCGCGTCTCGACTGATCACCATTCCCCGAGTTAATATCCAGCGCCAGGAGCCATCTTTGTGTTTGAGGCGCAACTCGTCGGAATAGGTCGGGGTCTTGCCTTCAAAATAGGTATTCAGGACCTTCATCGCCCGCACTAAATCGTCGGGGTCAGCGCGTCCGGTGAATTCATTGACATCCTCACCCACTTCATCATCGGCGTATCCCAGCATTTGTTTCCACCGGCTGGAACGGATGATTCGATTTTCGGAAATCCTCCAGTCCCAGACCCCATCACCAGCCCCTTCAAGGGCAAATTTCCAAATCTCCTCACTCGCACGTAACGCACTCTCGGTCTGTCGTTGATTCGCGATAACGATGGCAGGCACCAGCCCAAAAAATGCCAGCAATCCCAATCCTGCCTGCACTTGAATGGCCATATCCCGTCTCAAGGTGGCATTTGGCGAAGAGGGTTGGGTGCCGGGCCCCTTTTCCACCGAAAGTACACCCACCATCAGTGCGATCGATAGATTCACCAAAGCCACCGACCTTCGCCCAAACCGAATGGATGCCCACAATACAAATGGATAAATCAGATAGAAAACGCCCAAGATCTGAAATGAGGGTGAAGAAATTAAATGGTAAACCGCCAGGCTGACCGTGACCAATAACAAGACTGCCTCAGCCGAACCCCAGCGGGATTTAAGTCTCGCCGACGTTCGGGAATTGGGATTGGACGGAAGAACCATCGGCGTGATCAGAATAACCCCAAGCAGATCGCTCAGATACCACTTAATCCAAATGTTCCAGAAAGTTTCTCGAGCGCCGACTCTTGTCGAAATCCAGGTCCCGACGAGTGCCGAAAAAAGGAAAGGAATCATCCCACCGAGCAAGATGACGCCAAACAGGTTTCCAAGAGAATATAAGCCCTTCTCAATGGGTACGAATCGTTTGATGAGCCAGGCACCCAGGAGACCGCAGGCGGTGTTGGTTGCCGTCATCGGGACCCAATACCACGTGATGGTGGGTGTCACAAAAAGATTGAAAGCCAGTTCAGCGATAACGATCCCGGCGACATTCCATCGCCAGCGCGAAGGCGGCGTCATCAGCAGAATGCCCACGCTTAACCCACCCGCGAGCCAAAATTGAAGGTCGTATCGATTGTGATTCGATAGATAGTACGAGACGGTTGCTGCCAAAAAGTAGGAACCAGCCGTCAGCAAAACACACAGCCACGGCGACGAAACAATCGCCGCAAACAGGTTTGCGGAAGATTCCGCAACTGGGATGGCTGAGATTTCCGCACGGGTGCGGGGCGAGGAAGCCTGGCTATTCATTTGTCAACCAAGTGAATATCGAATGGCCATCGTGCATTCCCGCCTCCCGCCCGGGTTTTTCATCGTCGCAACCGCCGGGTTGAACGATTGCGCCGGCGGCTTAAATAGATTCGGTCTTAGCGGTTGTCTTGGTGTGGTCCGGTGTTGAAACGCCTTTGACTCGCTGGCGCAGCATCTCAGCCCGCACCACATCCCGATGATCGGCATCCAGCTTTTCCACCCGCCCCAATTGCAAATGAGCGGGCTGACTCAAAAGGAACAACTCGTCGACCAACGTCCGGGGCGTGCCGGGAAATAAACCCAGGTCTACGCCCAGCCGAAGAAGGCTCAAGAGGTTCATTGTCTCGTTGGATGAAATCGTGTGAGCGTGGGACAGAATTCCGTAAGCCCGACCGATCTGATTGAACAATACATTTGGACGCTTTTCCAACTGGGATATTCGGGCGTCTTCCTCATGGTCAATCACCTGAAGGACAACTTTGTTCAATCGCTCGACAATTTCCTGTTCCGACTCACCCAATGTCTGCTGATTGGATATCTGGAAAATGTTTCCCAGAGCCTGGGTGCCTTCACCATACAGCCCGCGAACCGCCAGCCCAAGTTTGCTGACCGCCTGAATGATTTGGTTGATCTGTTCCGCCAACACCAATCCTGGCAGATGAAGCATGGCGCTGACGCGGATTCCCGTACCCAGATTGGTCGGACAAGCGGTGAGAAAGCCGTACTGCGGATGAAAGGCGAACTCAACCTGCTCCTGCAAACAGGTATCGACCTCATCAATCGCTTTCCATGCCAGGTGCAACTGAAGACCCGGCAATAGCGATTGCATCCGGAGATGGTCTTCTTCATTCACCATGATCGACAGGGTCTCTTCCTGGTTTAGGACCAGCCCACTGCCCGCAGTCTTGGTTGCATGCTCCCGGCTGATCAGGTGCCGCTCAACGAGAATCTGCTTCTCCTGTGCCGTCGGCTTGTCCATTGACTCGGCATAGGGGTCGGGCGCGGCTTGGGGAAGTCGCGACACAGCCGGCATCAATTGGTCGAATGCTTTGACTCGGTCCACCTTCTTGGCGTGCCCGGGAAACGGCGCACCCCTCAGATTTCGGGCAAGCCGTACCCGTGATGAGAAAACAATCTTATCCTGCGGGCCACTTCGCCGACAGGCGTCGGTGGTAGGAATCAGGAAGTTGAGGATCGGCGTCATGGAAGGTCTTGGTCAGTGGCTGAATTCAGTTTAAAATACGCCCAGAATTCCATTGGATCAAACTGGGGCACCTGGCTGACGCGCCACCTTGATTGCGTCGCGGAATTGGGCGGCGGATTCGAAGTCTTCCCGACTGATTGCCGCCTTGAGCTCGGATTCCAATTGGAGGATGCGGGCCTCCAAATCGATAGCCCGTCGTGCATTGGGTGGCACCTTGCCCCGATGCTGCGTTCCTTTGTGCATATTCTTAAGGAGTGACTCCAGCGCCTCTGCAAACGTGCCATAGCATTCGGAACAGCCAAGCCGACCGCTCTTCTTGAGGTCGGCGCTGGTGAAACCGCAGTGTATGCAGGTCACCTCGCTGCCTGCATTTCCGGGAGCGCCACCCCCGTCTTCAAGCTTCTTGCTCGCCCCCAGACCCAATACAATTTCTGTCAGGGCAAACGATGCCGGATCGTTTATCCCGTTTTCCTTCGCGCAGGCGTCGCAGAGGTCCACCTTCTTCATTTGGTTTTCGTGAATCTGGGTGTAGTGGACCTTCGCTTGCGCCTTTTTACAAACTTGGCATTGCATAGCAGTCCTCCCAAGCTCATAGCGACGGCACTACAAGTCAAGAAATGGGCGACCTTGCAGGGGCAACAATCAACCATAGGGTGCTTTGTTTGCCATATTTGTTTGCCGGTCAACCAGCAGTTTGCCAAACAACTGGTGTCGTGTTTCCGAAATAGCTTGCATTTTGTTGCGCCTACAGTGCCCTAGGGCGAGGCGCGAGGCGCTCGAATATGGCATCTGTGACCGACGAGCAACGAAGCCCTGGGGCATTTTAGGCGCAACCCGCAGGGCCGCAGTTCTTTTCGGCTCCCGCTTCGTTGCTCACTCCTCACAGACCACCGCGGGTATGCTCGTCGTTCGTCGCCTCGCGGGAGCCGAAAATCCCTCGCGGCAAACTGTAACCCATTTCGGAAACACGACACTAGACGAAGATGATCTCGCCGTCCGTCTTGGTCCGCTCCCGGAAAGCCTCGATCAACTTCAACGTCAACGGGCCAGGACGTCCGAACCCAATCGTTCTCCCGTCCACTTTGACGACCGGAACGATTTCCGCCGCCGTGCCTGTCAAAAACATTTCGTCGGAAATGTAGACCTCGTAACGGCTCAAATTCGGCTCCGAAGCTGGTATACCCAAGGCTGCGGCGCATTCCAGCACGGTGTTGCGCGTTATCCCGTGGAGGGCACCGGCACTCAGCGATGGCGTCATCAACCGACCCTTGTGGATGATAAACACATTGTCAGCCGTGCATTCCGCGACAAAACCATCTGAATTCAGCAAAATCGCCTCTTCGACGCCGGCATTGTTGGCCTCGATTCGGGCGAGAATATTATTGAGGTAATTGAGGGATTTTATCGCTGGATTGACGGAGTTTGGCAGATTCCGCGTTGTCGGCACCGTCACGATGGTCAACCCGGTCTCATAATAGCTGGGTGGATACAGTTGGATGGTGCTTGCGATGATGATCACGGATGCCTTGGGACATCGGCGCGGGTCGAGACCCAAGGTTCCCCGCCCACGGGTCACCACCAGTCGAATATAGCCGTCGCGAAGCCCATTTGCCTGGCAGGTGGCGACGCAGGCTTGGACCAGTTCGTCAATGGTCAGCGGAATATCAAGCAGGATCGCCTTCGCCGAGTAATAGAGGCGCTCCAAATGCTCTCGCAGCTTGAAAATACGGTTGTGGTACATCCGGATGCCTTCAAATACCCCGTCCCCATAAAGCAATCCGTGGTCGAAGACGCTGATCTTCGCGTCTGCTTCGTCGAAAAATTGACCATCGATGTAAACCTTCATCCGGATTATCACTCTAAGGCATTCTGCAACCAACCGGCAAGCTTCCGGAGAAAAGAAAAAGCGGTGCCCAGATTGCGTCCGAGACACCGCTTTTGAATGAATAGAGTCTGCCGGGAATAATTAACCCAGTTTGGCGAGTGCCATCTTGATCGCCTCAAAATTGGGTAGGTCCTTTGGTGTCGCCGTTTGCTCCGAGTATTGAATCACCCCGTTGCGGTCCACCACAAAGGCCGCACGCGCTGATGTGTCACCGATTCCCGCCAGATTGGGGAAGAGAACCTCGTATGCACGGGTGACTGTCTTGTTGAGGTCGCTGGCAATGCGGACGGTGATTTTGTTCTTTTCAGCCCAAGCTTGTTGCGCGAATGGACTGTCAACACTGATGGCGATGACCTCCGCGTTCAAATTTGCGTAGTCCGCCAGTCCTGAACTTAGGTCGCAGAGTTCCGCAGTGCAGACTCCCGTGAAGGCAAGTGGGAAAAAGAGTATGACCGTATTCTTGTGAGAGAAATTGGCCGAAAGCTTGACCTCCGCGTCGTTGGGCGACTTGGACTTAAGGGTGAAATCAGGTGCGTGGGTTCCGACGGCGATAGGCATGGAGTAAATGTGTTGGTGTTGAGGTGTCGTTGATGACCAAATTTGACTGGAGCAGGTTATCCTTCGCCCGTCGCAATGCAAGTCGCCGCCGCATCCAAGGGAACGTCTCTGGCTACCCCAGCGCAGCCAACACTTCCGCCGCATGTTCTTCCGGCTTCACTTTGGTCCAGACGTCCAATATCCGTCCGTCCCGTCCAATCAAATACGTGACCCGATGGGTTCCCATGTATTTCCGGCCCATAAAGGTCTTCTCGCCCCAAACCTTGTAAGCTTCCACGATTGCTTTTGATTCGTCGGCCAATAATGGGAAGGGGAGTTTAAATTTCTCCGTGAACTTGACATGGGACTTCACCGGGTCGGTGCTGACTCCCAGCACGACGGCCCCACGCTTCGTGAATTGATCGTATATGTCGCGGAACGCACAGGCTTCCTTCGTGCATCCGGGGGTGTCGTCCTTGGGATAAAAATAGAGAATCACCACTTTCCCTCGAAGCTCGGACAACCGGGCGGTCGATCCGTCAGACGCTGACACCGAGAACTCCGGTGCCAAATCGCCTACCTTTAAACCTATTTCCGCCTCTGCTTTGGCCATGACTGAGGCATACTAACCTGACTCCCGCTCTCCGCAACCGGCTAATCCGAGGAGTCGCTCGTGCGGCGAGCCAGCATCAGTTCGACCAGCATGGGCAGCGCACTGATGAAAATAATGGCTACGACGACCAGTTCAAAGTGGCGTTTCACCGGCCCTAAATTGCCGAAGAACCAACCCGCCGGCAGGATCAAACCGACCCATAGGAGGGTGGCGATTCCACTGGAAATGAGAAAACGTCCATATCCCATTGCCCCCATTCCCGCCACAAACGGCGTAAAGGTCCGGATAATCGGGACGAATCGGGCGAAAATGATCGTTTTCCGTCCATATTTTTCGAAGAATTGGTGGGTCCGCTCCAAGTGTTGAGGGCGCACCAAACGCGGAAGACGTCCGGCCAATTCCTTCCCCGCCAGCCTCCCGACCCAGTAGTTGACATTGTCTCCCAAGAAGGCAGCCGAAATCAATACTCCGGCAGAATATGCTGGGCTCATGGCTCCTCCAGCGCACACGGCACCGACAGCAAAGAGTAAGGAGTCGCCGGGGAGAAAGGGTAGGAAGACTAGTCCCGTTTCACAGAACACAATCAAGAAAAGAAGTCCGTAAGCGGTCTCGGGGTGTGCCCCGGCCAATTCGTTAAGGCGGTCGCTCAGGTGCAAGACAAAATCGAGCGCTTGGTGGATCATTTCCATCATTGGATCGAGGTTAATCCAGTTGCAGGCCCGACTCCGAGGTTATTTTTTGGTGCCCGGAGATGCCGTTCCCGAACTGCTCCGAGGGGGAGACCCCTGGTTGCGCACCGGCGGCGTCTCCCTTATACGGAGTACGGCATGAATTGGATGATTATTGTCTGGAGTTACATCGGTCTCTTGTTGGTGGGAGGGTTGATTGGATTCCTCAAGGCGGGAAGTCGAGCTTCCTTAATCGCCTCGGGTATTATCGCTGCGATATTAACTGCTTTGTTGTTGTTCGGTGCTTCAGCCATGGTGTTGGCGATCGTTCTTTTCGTGTTAGCTGCATATTTTGCCAGCCGCTACGCTCGAAGTCGAAAGCTGATGCCGGGAGGAATCTTTGCCGTCGTTTCGCTGGCCGCTGCCATCGGTGTCTGGTTTCTAAAATCCTAGGTTCGGTCCATCCGACCTCCCTATGGTTCCCAGTGATCTGCCCATTTGGCGGCATCATCAGCCTATTGTCGACTTTCTTCGCACCCACCGGCGGTTGGTGCTGATGGCCGCGACTGGCTCCGGCAAGAGCACCCAGGTCCCTCAGATGATCCGCGATTCGGGTCTGGTTGGTGATTCCCGGGTCGTCGTTCTCCAGCCCCGGCGTGTGGCTGCTCGAACCGTTGCAGCACGGGTCGCCTTTGAACGAAATGTTCGCCTCGGTTCGGAGGTCGGTTACCAAGTCCGCTTTGACGATGCGCTCTCCGCTGAATCGCGTATTTGCTTTGTTACCGAAGGAATCCTACTTCGGTGGCTTCAGCGTGACGCGACCTTATCCGGGGTGGGTGCCATCATTTTCGACGAATTCCACGAACGCAACCTTCTCAGCGATGCGGCTCTGGGGCTGGTTCGTCAACTTCAGGAAGGTTCCCGCCAGGACCTGCTGGCCGTGGTCATGTCTGCCACGCTGGACGCCGCACCGGTTGCCCGCTTTCTCGGCAACGCCCCAGCCTTGTCTGTCGACGGGCGTGCCTTTCCCGTCTCGATCCATTGGGCCGAATACGGCGATGAACGGTCTCCATCCGAAAAGGCGGCCGAAGCGGTCGAGCGCATCTTGGCCAATGGGGAATCCGGCGATGTCCTCGTCTTCATGCCGGGGATGGGTGAAATTCTAAGCACGATCAATGCCCTTCGGTCTTCCAATCTATCCGAGCGTTGCCTGTTATTGCCGTTACACGGCGACCTATCGCCCGAGGAGCAGGACCGCGCTTTTCAAAATTCCCCTCTTCGCAGGATCATTGTCGCCACCAATGTCGCCGAAACCAGCATCACGATCGATGGTGTCTGCCATGTCGTGGATAGCGGACTCGCCCGCATCGCGCGGTTCGATTCGGAGCGTGGCCTGGCCACTCTCGCGATCGAAGAAATCAGCCGGGCTTCCGCAGACCAGCGGGCCGGGCGGGCCGGGCGCACGGCACCGGGAACGTGCTGGCGACTGTGGACTGAAAGCGGTCATCTGAATCGTCCCGAGCGCCAATCGCCGGAAATCCAACGGGCCGATTTGTCCGAGGTCGTTCTCCTCTTGCACTCGCTGGGAGTTTCGCGGGCAGCCGATTTTCCTTGGCTCGATCGCCCGGAACCGTCCGCCGTCGAGCGAGCAGAAGAGCTCTTGAAAATGCTCGGAGCCATCTCTGACCAGGAACGCCTCACGCCTATCGGTTGGGAAATGCGCACCCTGCCGGCGCATCCTCGCTACGCCCGCATGATGATCGAGGCTCGTCGACGGGGTTGCTTGCCGTCGGCATGCTTGTCCGCCGCTCTGGCTTCCGGGCGTGATTTGCTCCTGCGTCCCGCGCGTGACGATCGCGCGGCCCAGGAGGCTCGGGAACTATTCGAGGGCAGTGCCTTGAGCGATTTTTACACCCTCATGCGAGCCCATCAGTTCGCACGCAATTGTCAGTTCGATCCTGGACAATGCCGTCGTCATGGCATCCGCGCAGAGGTTGCCCGCCAGGTGGAGGATACCTATCGTCAATTGCTCGAAGTCGCTGAGCGGCATTCCAACGTTCAGCCCACACCGTTAGCTACCGCCCCCGAGCCTCCCGAAGACGCCCTCCGGCGTTGTTTATTGGCCGGGTTTCCCGACCAACTGGCTCGCCGACGCGATACGGGCTCCTTGGATTGTCTGATTGCGGCGGGGCGCGAGGGCGTCTTAGCTCGCGAAAGTGTCGTTACCGCTCCGCTTTTCGTTGCCACCAGTTTGCGCGAGGTCGAGTTGCGGGGAGGGAAAAAACCGTTGCTTAGCCTGGCTTCCGCCGTGGACACCCCTTGGCTGGCTGAACTTTACCCTCAGCACCTCTCCACCTCCCTCCAGCATATTTACGACCGAACCCACAAACGGGTCGCGGCCATTCGTCAAACTCGATTCCTCGGGCTGCTCGTCTCGGAAGAGCACCAGCGAGAAGTCGATCCCGAGGCCTCAGGTCAGGCCTTGGCCGATGCCTTTGCCAAGGGATGGTTTGAATTGCCACTCCTAACCCATGAAGTCCGCCAATTTATTGCCCGGGTGAACTTTATTTCCCTCGCGATCCCCGAGCTCGACTTTCCAAAATTCTCTGGCGATGCCGTGCGCCGTTGTCTCACCCGCGCGTTTCACGGTCTGACCCTGGCGAAGGAGGCTCAGGCAGCGGATTTGCTTCCATCGATCCGTCAGCACCTCGACTCCGGGCAACTGGAGTGGCTCAACGATGTCGCACCCGTGCGCGTGGCCGGTCCCGGCGGGCTTTCATTGAAGCTGCTCTACCGCGAGGACTCCCCCGAGGATACCGAGAAGTTTCCGAATCCCGAAACGCAATTGAAGCTCTCCGATTGCTGGAATCTCGAAACCCACCCGAGTGTGGCCGATGGGCGGGTGCCTGTTCGGCTCTGGTTGCAGGCACCGGATGGAAAACGCCTGGATTCGACCCTCGATTGGAAGGCTTGGAAAACCGGTGCTTATCCCCGGCTTCGGGCCACGATCAAGGCAAAATACCCGGGCTTCCTCTGGCCGTGAAAGACCCGAAAAAGGGGGGACTGGCTTTGTTGTTGTTCAACTTGCGAAAGCGGAAGCTTGCCAATAACGGCGGTTCTCCTAGTGTTCCCCTCCTTTGTCGCTGAAATGACACACTTTGTGTTCTCTATACTTTTTGCCATGGCTCCGTCGCCGAATGCATCCGGGGACGACGCCAAGAGGCAGGGCCTTACCCAATTGGGCCTGGTTGTCTTCATGCTGGTGGTGATGTACGTCATGGTCCTCCGCCCCCAGCAAAAGAAGGCAAAAGAACAGTCACTCCTCCTCAAGGCGCTTAAGGTTGGCGACAAAGTCATTACTTCCTCCGGCATTTTGGGAGTAGTAACCAGCGTTCGGGACGACACCGTGACCCTTCGGTCCGCCGAGACCAAGCTGGAGTTCCAAAAGAGTGCCATCGTCCAAATAACCGAACGGGCAGCCTAACCGCTGGCCTACTTTTCCGCCGGTCCACCCTCTCCACTGCCCCTTCCGCCGCACCCCTACCGCGTCATGAATCGGAGTCATCTCTACAAATTCGGCCTAATCCTTTTTGTCATTATCTGGTCCCTGGGAAACATTTGGCCACCGTCGGCGAAGAATCTTGTCGACCAATTCGATGATCGGGCCAGCAATACCGACACCAATTTCGTTGCCATTTTGAATCGTGCGCGCGAACTGGAAAAGTCCAACCCAGGTCGCAGCTACTCCAATTTGCTTGCTGCCATCGGCACGAACAAAATTTATCGGTATTTTCCCACCAATTTTGTCGAGGTTACTTACGAATCCGAGACCACCAAGGCCATTCTTAATCGCCTTCAACGCGAGGGTGCCGGAAAATTCAAACTCGGTCTCGACCTCCAAGGCGGCACTCAATTTTTGCTGCGCATGGACACCAGCAAGGCCGACACCAATGGCAACGGCGGCAGCATGTCCCGGACGCTCATGGCGGAGAAAGCGGTGGAAGTCCTTCGCAAACGGGTGGATCGGTTCGGCGTGTCAGAACCATTGATTGCTCCGGCCGGCGATGACCGAATCATGGTTCAATTGCCCGGCTTGACCGAAGCCGACAAGGAAGGTGCGAAGCAGCAAATCCAGAAGGCCGCCTTCCTCGAATTTCGACTGGTTGATCCCGATAACGAAGCTCATCTCGAAAGCGGTCTCATCCCACCCGGCTATGAGCTCAAACGTGAAAAGCGGACGCGCCAGGATGGGTCCGTTGGCTATATCCCAGTCATCGTCAAACGTACCGCCGAGCGTGGGATGGTGGGAACCTTTGTCTCCAGTTCCCATGTTTCGCGCGATAGCCTCTCCGGTAAGCCCGAAATCGTTTTCAACCTCAATCTGGAAGGTGCCAAACTGTTCGGCGACATCACCCGGGAAAATGTTGGCCGCCGTCTCGCCATCATCCTGGATGGTGAAGTAGTTTCCGCCCCGACCATCAACACCCCGATCACCGCTGGAACCGGTTCGATTACTGGCGATTTCACTGAAAAAGAGGCCTTTGATTTGGCGGTGTCGCTTGATAATCCGCTGCAAGCCCCGCTGACCATCATCGAAGAGCGCGGCGTCGATCCTTCGGTAGGCGGCGATTCCATTCGCTCGGGTATCAAAGCCTCTATTTATGGCGTGATCGCGGTTGCAGCCTTCATGGCCATTTACTACCTGCTGGCGGGCGTCATCGCCAATGTCGCATTGTTGGTGAACATCCTGATTCTTCTTGGGGTGATGTGCTCGCTCAATGTCACCTATACCTTGCCTGGTATCGCCGGTATCGTGCTCACCGTCGGTATGGCGGTCGATGCCAACGTCCTGATTTTTGAGCGTATCCGGGAAGAACAAGCCTCCGGCAAGTCCATTCGCGGTTCGGTGGCCGCCGGTTATGGTCGCGCCTTTGCCACCATCCTGGATTCGCACGTCACGACCCTGATCTCAGCGGTCCTCCTGATTATCTTCGGAACCGGTACGGTGAAGGGATTCGGTGTTTCGCTGACGGTCGGTGTCTTGGCCAGCTTGTTCACCGCCTTGGTCATTACCCGCCTTATTTTTGATTACCTCTTGTACAAGACCCAAATCTTGTCCGGTGGAGTGAAAATGCTGCACCTCATCCGCGACGCCCAGCTCGACTTCATGAAAGTCGCCAAGATCGCCTTCGCCCTCTCGTGGAC
>CAILNN010000332.1 GCA_903835555.1 uncultured Verrucomicrobiota bacterium | reverse complement strand
TTGGTATTGCGGTGTAAGTCGACCAAGTTAGAGTCTTAGAATCAAATGTCGCCTGATACCGAATGACCGTGTTGGTATGACCCGGGTTGGAGGTTGTGTCCTCGGTTATCTTTGGGGTTCCATAATGATTCCAGTCAAACGTATAGGTGACACTGGAACTGGGGACGTCATCCAATTCGATTTCGAATCCGTGGGCGACTGAACCGGTGTCATTGACCGTATCGAAATTGTTGACGCTACCGTAAGCGGTGTCGGCTTGGGCTGGATTCAGCCCGCAAGAAAATCGCGCTGCCAAAATGAGAGGAGCTGCTCCGAGAAACCGAATGGAATGATTTTTTCTTGCCATAATACATACAGCCTATTGGAATCGACTTACAATACCAATGAACCCCATCAGTCGGTAGCAATTGCGATGCCAAAATGGCCCCATAAAAAAGCGGGACAAGTTGCCTAACGCAGCGTCGGCAGTCCAAACCCTGGCGTTCTGCCCAAGCGGGGCCTCGCGCCTTTTGGATTAGCGATGCCGCCCGATCACAATGATTATCGCCACCAAGGCCAAGACGGCCAGAATGGCGATGAGTATCTTGACCCAACTCTTAGGATAATGGCCGGCGACGGAGCCCGTGTAGCCATTGACAACCGCCTGGTAAGACTTTCCTTGAAAGTCATAGGTCAGCAGCCATACTGGGACTAAGATGTGCTTAAACGTCTGGCCTGACCAATTGAGGGCAACGGAAAGTGACCGGTAAGTGTCGCCAGGGACTTGACTGGCACACATCTGCTCTGTCTTGGTACTCATCGTCTCTCGACTTGCTTGTGCGCCTGCGAGGAGATCGATTTGGTAGCGCTCCACGACCCAACCGGCAAGGAAGCCAGATTGGTAGGGGACCAGATCTTTAGTGGGGAAATCCTCGACTTCTTCCAGCAGAGCCCGATCGACGCCTTTTGAGGCGCAGACCAGTTCGTCATCAAAAAAATGGTCGAGGCTACCGGCACTGGGTACCCAACGGGTGTGCTGAACCTGGCGGGTCTGTTCATTGCCATTGGCGTCGGTATAAACCTCGGTCACGTAATAATGGTAACCGCTTTCAGCCGTCCATTCGGCATGAACCTGAGCATCAAACGTCCAGTAGGGGAGGTAGATACCCCGGATTTGGTCAGTCAGCGCTCGCGACTTGAGAGCATTGGGAGCCCAGAATCGGCTGGAATACCAGGCACGGACGGCGTCGCGGACCTGATTCTCGCTCATCTTGAACATCAGGAGGCTCTCTGGACGAATCGATTCCTTGACCTCTTCGTACGGAACCAATGCTGAAGAACCGCAAAAATCGCACCGCTGTCCCACCCGGGCAGGATCAAAAACGGATATCGCCTGACAACTCTGACACCGGACCTGGACACGTTCCGTTTCCCAGCCGCGGGATGCCTCCGGGATGCTCCGCAAAGCTTCCACCAGATCGTGCTCGACAATTTTGGCTCCCCCCTCCGATTGAGCCTCTAACTTGGCCGGTGATTCCGTACCGCAAAACCCACAGACCAAGGCTTGCTTGGCGGGATTCCAAGTAGCCTCGGCACCGCATGCTGGGCAACTAAACTTGGATTGGGCAACGGCTTCGGCCATGGCAGGTGAATGGGTTGGGGCGACGTATCGTTGACACGGACTTGGCCTACGAAGTTCTCAGCTCTTGAGAAAATCGTCGAGTGCGGAGCGGGTGATGCGCCATTGGCTACCGATTTTCTTTCCCTTGAGCGAGCCGTCCGTGAGGATGGCCAGAACATCGTTTTCTTCGACGCCGAGATGGCGGGCCACATCCTGCGGAGTCAAGAGGTCCGAAACCGGAGCAGCGGATGGAGCAGGTGCAGCGTGAGCCGGTGTCGGGGGGCTTTGCGTGCTGGCCCCACCGAGCATTCCGCCAGGCTGAGCCATCATTTGCTGAGCGAGACCGAATCCAACTGCCAACTCCGCTGCCGTTCCTCCGGGGCCGCCCTGCCCTTTTCCAATACCTTCGGCCAATTGGAACTTAACATAATCGTTGAGGTTGCCGAGAGCACCCATGCTTGAGCGTTTGTCGATGGCCTGTTCGACTTCGGGCGGGACGCTGACGTTTTCGACGATGAAGCTTCCCAACTCCAGGCCGTATTTTTCGTGCAGGATGGGATTGAGCACCGGCAAGAGCGCGGCTCCCAGTTCGCCGTACCGCGTGGCGATTTCGAGTACCGGAAGTTTGGAGGTGGCAACGGCTTCGGTGAAGACGCTGACCAACCGAGAGCGCATGGTGTCTTGGAATTCCTCCAAACGGAAATGGGCGTCCGTTCCGGCCACTTCCTTCAAGAAGGTCTTGGCGTCGACCACCTTGAAGTCGTAGGTGCCGAAAGCCCGGACCCGGACCATGCCGAAATCGGCATCTCGCATCAGGATGGGATTGGATGTCCCCCACTTATTGCCGGTGAAAAGCCGGGTGGTGACGTAGTAGACGTCGGCCTTGAAGGGGGATTCGAATCCGTACTTCCAGCCTTGAAGTTGGGAAAGAACGGGAATGTTGTCGGTGACCAGCGTGTGCTTTCCCGGGCCAAAGGTATCACCGAACTGACCCAGGTAGATGAATTGGGCCACTTGGGATTCCCGGACAATCAACTGTGCCCCGCGCTTGATTTCCTTTTCGGCGTCAGGAAACCGCCAGCTCAAGGTATCGCGCGAATCATCCTCCCACTGAATGATTTCGATCAGCTGTGACTTAATGTAATCAAAAATGCCCATATGCGTTCCGATTGGTTGCCGGCAATGTCCCGGGTGGGACTGTTGTCGGACAAAAGCTGGGGTTTGGGTAGTGGAATTCGGGCGTACCGATTCTAAAGACGGATGGGAAGCGGATTTGCGGGAGAACAGCGTTAAAGAGCCATTGACAAGCTAAAGAGATGCTGGTATGAAATACTGGTATGGCAATTATGGTTCATCGGTGTACCTACTCGCTTGATGAGTCGACAACCACCCGCATCAGGACGTTGGCCGCACGCTGGAGCGTCTCCCAAGCGGAGGTTATTCGTCGTGCGGTTGCCCAAGCAGATATGCCGGCCGATAAACCAGACGCCGTAACGTTGCTGCGGCAATTGCACGAATCGGGCAACGGGTTGAACGAAGCCGATGCGCAACGCTATCTTGCCCAAATCCGGTCAGACCGAAAAGAGTGGCGGTCAACATGATTAGTCTGGATACGAACTACCTGATTCTTGGGCTCGTGCCGGGTGGCGAGGAAGGCCGACGACTCATTCGATGGATGCAATCGGGTGAAATCCTCGTGACAGCGACTACCTGCTGGTACGAGTTCCTCTGTGGTCCGGTGACCCCTGCCCAGATTGAGACGGTGCGTGCATGCCTTCACCAAATTCTGCCCTTTGAGGAAGCTCAGGCCGTCGTGGCTGCCAGGCTTTTCAATGCCGTCGGACGAAAACGATCGCTTCGGGTGGACTGCATGATTGCCGCCTGCGCCGTAGTCGCTGGTGCGCGATTGGCTACCAACAATTCAACTGATTTCCGGATCTTCGCGGATCACAAACTGGAGCTAGTCTGAGATGATGAACGCCCACATGGGCTATAGCCTGATGGTCATCTTGGAGTTTTTGTTACAAAATGACGGCTTGTCGGAGGACGGGTTAATGCCCCGGCGAGTCAGCATCGACTGAGCCGGGCAGCAACAACTAACTCGATACCATAGCCCTGGTTGGGGCCAGGGTGAGTGAGCGCTCGGCAAGAAGGCTCGTGCGAGGCTTCTGGCGGTTTAGACCACACCTATCCGGCGCGAGCAATGCCAGAGGGCCGTCCGGAAGAAAATTGGTCGGGGTCTACCGCCACTTTTTCTCAAATTGGATATGGCCCGGTGAAGTTGGCTCCGACCTATCGTTGGGCCAAAAACAACTACTGTGATAGCACCCGATAGAATCGGCTCGGTCCGGCAGAGGAAACGGGATCGGTAAATATAACGGTTCCGTCCGATGCGATTGTGTTAGTAGAGATCGGCTGCCAATCGCCAGTAACGGTTGGTGATGCCTGAAGAACGTAGGATTGAAAGGGTGTCCCCTGTAGCTCAACGGAGGTTCCATTGGTTCCAACTACGACATTCGACAGGACTGGCGGAGCGATTCCCGACACCACTATTTCTCCTGCTTCACCCACCGCGAAAAACCGGTCGCGCCAAAAGCCCACGCCATACAAATTCTTGGAAAATTGTTGCCGTAGTATCCAGGATTGAGGGGGCAACACACTGGATTCCGATTTCAAAGTCGCGGCAGAGAAAATCGAACTAATCCCGGGAAAATCCGGTACTGGGTCGGGGGCTCCGCCGAATGAGAAAGCAGCGACGAGAACGAAGTTCCCATTACCGAATGCCGCCGCATATGTTAAAT
>CAILNN010000331.1 GCA_903835555.1 uncultured Verrucomicrobiota bacterium | reverse complement strand
CGCTGAATGGGTTACCCTCCGCAAAATCCCAAGTCATTGGTATCGCTTGACGTGCAAACGTATTTCGCAGCGCCTCCATTTTCGGGCTTGAATCCCAAGAGCAGATAGTCGAGCAGCGATCTGCTAGTCGACTGACTGCAAAAGCCAAGTAGGTTGCAATTGCCTGCCCATAGTCGACGCTACCGCCGGAATCCTTTTTGGCTTTTTCGGACGCAGATGCAACAAGATCACAAAACGCGTTCAGCGTTTTGAGCTGGCGGTTGGTGAAAAGGTCGCCGAATTGTTCGAACCCGTAGGGTATGCACCAAAGATTTCTAGGGTCATTTGCCAATGATTGCTCTGGCTTCCAGATTTCTTCATCAATGGCCGCAGATGCTTCTTGCTCGGGGGTCGGCGAAAGATAGATGCGGCCTGACTTACCTTCGCCAATGACAGCCATCAAACGCGCGCTTAACCTTCCGGCTTTGCCTTCAGCTCTTATGTGCTCACCTGTAATAGCTGCGCCTGTGAGGACACAGCGAAAGTTTGCGCCCCTCGCCGATTGAGTGCCGGAATCGACCGCCTTCCCATCCGACGGCATTCCAGTCCGAATCGCAAATCGATAGGCCATCGCACTTTGATCTACAACAAGCTCGATCCAAGTTCGTTTAGCCGGTTTGGTGGAAAGCCAAAACGACCTAACCAGCGGCACATGCGCACCTTTGGCCGCCGGGTTTGGACTGGCCACGGTGCGCGCCCACAGCCAGGCAATCACCGTCGCCTCGCCGCCGCCGTGTTCCTTGGGCAACTTCACCTTGGGATAGAGATGACCGATACGCTTCTCTGCCTGATCGCGCATCCATTGGCCATAGTAACGAATGTCTTCAGCCAGCCCCGCCGCGCCTTTCCACGAGCCAGAAGCGCTCAACTTTTGCCGCGATTCCGGGTTCACTGGTGGCTTGCCCGCAAACTTTGGCGGGATTTCGATGAGCGCCTTGTTGATGAGCACCGGCACCGGATTCAGATCACTCGCATGCGCCTCGAGTCCGAGCCGCTGCGCCTCCAGCGGAATCGAGCCCCCGCCGCAAAACGGGTCATACACCGGCGGGGCGTGCTTCGCGAGAAACGCGAGTAGCAAATCTGGCTTTGTCGGTGGGATAACCCCGTTTGGAGCCACCGACCGGGCAATCTCATACCGGGCTGCAAAAAGCACCCGCTCGTCGTTCGAATTATCCCATTTCACCAACTCGCGGATAATGTCGAACAACCGCTCGCGCTCGGTCTCCACAAGAATGTCTTCCAGCTTCGGCTCCAATCCGGGAGGCGGATTGCTGGTCACCGGCATCCTTGACGCCGCTGCCTTGTCGAAGATGGCCTTTCGCGAATCCCACGCCTTTTTCTGCACCGCAAAGGCCTTTTCTGCCGCCTTCCGCTTCGCCCCATCCGTCATCAGTTCCGCAACACACTCCGACGGATCATCCACCAACGACGAAAACAGGACCGCCCGACACGCCGCCAATGGCCGTCGCGCCCACCAAAGATGCAGCGTCGAAGGATGCCCATGCCGGATGGACTTCTCCCTCGCCGCCTCGCGATTGATATCCTCCAGCGGCAACGCCACCTCGATCAGCTTCTTCCTGTAGGTCATGGTTGATCCCCTTCAGTCATCGGGTAGTCATGGAGTAGGTTGATGTCGGGCGGCAAAGCCTGCATGCCAACGGTGCGTGAACGGTGATTGCCTATCTCGTCAAGAATCTTCTGAAAATCGACGATGTCTGTGGGGTGAGGGCAAGGCGGGAGGTATGGCGAGGTTTGAGTGCTGGCATCTTGAGAAGCTTTCAGGTAATTGCAAAAGTCAGCCGCATTTAATAATGTGTTATTCCACGACAATGCCTTCCAATACGGCTGTTGTGTGATTCGCTTGCGTACCTTCTCGGCCACGTTGGAATCATTGACCCAGGCGTCCTCAGAGCAGGCGGCGAGGTAGTTGATGTCGCGGTGGGCTAGTTCGAGATGTACCTGGCCACAAGGCGTTAGCGAAATCAGGTCGGCATCCTGGATCGAGTCTGATCGGAGATGCTCCGCCAGCAGACAGCCAGCTTTTGCAAGGTAGCGGCACTCGACCCGGAGTGCCTCGGGTTCCGCACCGATACGGAGAAGATCACGGATCAAGTCTCCCAATCGGTGATAACCTTTCACCCCGCTCGGGCCGATGACCCCGCCGTTCGTACGAAGCCACGCAAGAATCCAGTAGCGAAGAAATCCGCACGGTTTGGGTGAGCCCGGGTCGGTTTGGAATAGGTTCTTCACGAACGAATGGTCGCCATCGTAATACCGACGATTGGTGCGCAGCAGCACCTTGGCAATGACTCCGTGCGGCAGACCACCCACTTGTCCGGTTTCCACCTGGCGCTCGAAGATATCCTCCTCCCGGATAAAGCCGCTTCGGCAGAATTCAAGGAATATTTCGAAGGCCTTTCGGATGTTCCAGCCAGCCAGTCCGATGATGATCTTCCGACCATATTGTTTATAATCGAAAAGCGCTCCCATCATGGCATGAAGATATCGGTCCAGTTTCTCGGCGGGAAACTCGATCGTCTTGCCGCCCACATGGTAGGAAAGCATTTTCGGACTCGCATGTTTGACTTCGGAGAGCACCAACCCTAGACGCTTCTTTAAGACTTCGTGGAATGACGGGGCCTCTATTCGATAGACCAAGTCGTTGAGGGCAGTGTCCAGCGGTGGCTCGTGCCGGTGGTTCTCGAAGGTCTCGTGACGCAGCGGCAGGATGACAAGGCACCGAATTTGCTGCTGAATGTACTTCGCAACTTGGAACATGAGCAGTTGCTGGTCTCGGTCCCGCTTGTCGCAATTGTCCAACACCACAATGAGCAGTCGACCTCTGCCAGTGCAGAGATACTGTTCTAGGCACTGAATTGTTAAGGCATCATCCTGTTTCAGCCTGGAGAGAAGGTCAGCGAGCCGCATTGCGTAGTGTTCGGAATTCTTTGGGAACAAAGCACCTTCGCCCTCGTTGAATTCGCGCACCTGCTGCCGATAGAGCTTCTTGAGGTTGTCTAGGGCAAACGTATCAATGTTTGGCGACGTTGTCCGAATGCCATCGATCAACTGACGTCGCAGCCAGGCGTAAATTTCGGCTGACGATATGGGCGCGGAATTTAGATCGACGCGCAACCACGCTGTCTGGTCCTTAAGTTCCACCGGGAGGCCACGCTCCTTCAAGTAGTCCACAAACGTTGACTTGCCCGCACCGACGGAGCCGACCAGCAGCAGGATTTGGTTACGTAATGAGGGGAGGTTCTTGAATCGATGCGCGATTTCGAGTGGGTTAGCCGGATCTTCGATAAGCGCTGCCTGGGAAACAAGCGTAGGCGACGAATTCCGAATGACGCGATCAATCTCGCCAATGAAGCGCACCTTGCGGGGAGATCCAACGTACGCGTGTCGCACAATTTTCAATCGGTCTTCGTAGGAAGCGGGGTCGAAGATGCTTTGGAAGTTTGCCGCGAGGACCCGTCCGAAGTCGTTGTAGGCAATTTGCTCACTCTGAACTGTGAATCCGCCGACGAGGTTCAAGGCACGAAAATGCCGTGCCGGCTTAACCAGTGCGTGAACTTGTACGGCATGAGCTCTCAGCTTTTCCACGGCAAGTATTCTGGTGAAATCACCAAATGACGGAGTGATTGGTCCGACGTCCGCCAATGCAAACAGGGCGATAATTGTGTCAGAATCCCAACTGCGAAGTTGAGTATTTAGGCCGTCCGTGACGATGCAGTATTTACAAGGATTCACTCCGGACGAGAAGCGTGCGTTCAATTCAACAGCGTAAAGTCGGCACTCACGCGCAGCTTCTTCCAAGTCTTCCCCCGGTCGCTTTGCTTCCAGCAGGGCAACCGGCAGCCCCAAGGCGGTCAAAACGTAGTCCGGGTAGTAACGCTTCGAGCTTGAGCCTTTGCCAATTTGGAACGCTTGGATGTTCGGCTTGGTGAATATCTCCGCCTCCGGATGCCCTAAACCATTGGGTGCCAGTCCAGTAAGCAGTGGCCAGGCAAACTTTTGCTCGACGTCACTTTCGGTTTGGAGCTCCTCCGGCTTCGGCGGTGATTTCATTCAAAAAAAAGCTTGTATTGTTTGTCCCAGATGCTGACTATCCTCTCTGTGTAGCTATAAAAAGTTACAGTGTTGGTTTTTATGAATCGCCGAGAGGCCGCCCGCAAGGACGGTCTCTCATTTTTATTGAATTGGTCCATCCAAGGTTTATCCATTCCTTTCTGCCGTCCGGAGAAGAAGTTCATCTAGCTTGAAAGTGACACTCGCTGCCGCAAAGTCGGGTTCCTGTTCGAACGGACGTTCCAGGTAACGGGGAACCTCCGCGATACCCAGTGAGACGAACACCACCGCCAGGATGAAATCGTTGGGCTTGTTGAGGGCGGTCAGGATTTCGTTCTTGGTCACGGTGACCGTTTCTCCGCCTGCGATACGGCCCTTGACCTCGATAAATCGCAGCTTTCCGTCTTTGGCATGGCCTTTGGGATATCGGGATTCGATGTCGTAGCCACGATTTTCCTTGGAAACGTCCCGGGGCTCAAATCCCAAGGATCGTTCGTGGGCCAGCACAGCTTCCATGGCCAAGCGCTCGACCTCGCGGTCGGCGGCCCCGTAAGGTGGCGGTGTCTCTCGGATCGCATCGGGACCATAGGGCGACGAATGAACGCGAAACCAACCCGCCGGAATGACCAACGCACCGCCCAGGATGGTAGGTGGTCGGGCACTGATTTGCCGTTCCAAGGCCAATTCACCTCGGCGTTTGATCAGTCGCTCGTTCAATTCGTCCGCCCGCTTGCGGGCATTGTCCGAATTCAGCTTGTCGCCCCCGTGTCCCGCTTCTTCCTTGGCTCTCAATTCATTGGCCCGCTGGTCCCAGTGGCGTATTTCTGCCAGCAACCGTGAATTCACTTGTTCCAGCGTCTTATCGACCAGGGCTTCGCGTCGGAATCGCACTTCTGCCAGGTGTTCCGGAACCAGATTGCGGATGGCATGTTCCATCGCTTTTCTTTCCACCCCCTG
>CAILNN010000330.1 GCA_903835555.1 uncultured Verrucomicrobiota bacterium | reverse complement strand
TAATCAAGTCCTCTTCCCGCGTGGAAGCGCCCGTTCCTTGATCATCATGATAGGCGGTCAAGGTGGGCGGATGCATGACATACAACGTGCGCGTGCTGCCGTCCCAGGCGACACCGCGCGGACTGTCCATGCGGGCAAAGGTGGAGATTTTATCGGCATGTCCCGTGCCCTGAGTATCCTGGAGCATCATCACTCGACCACGCTCGGACTTTTGGTCGAGCGAACCGTTTTCGTCGCAACCGACAAACAACGTGCCATCGGGGGCTGCACTGAGAAAAATCGGGTAGGAAATCTGCGGGGGAGAAGCGAAGACGGTGGCCTCAAACTCCGGCGGATAGGTCACACGTTTGAGGATTTCAGCCTCGGTCAGCGGATTCCCGTTATCGGCAAAGGCGGGAAGAGCGGCCAAACAGGCAGCGGCGAGCAGCAGGCGGCAAGAGTTCATGGCAGAAAAGCGATTGAACAGCCGGACGGCCTTCATGGAAAGGGTATTCATGGGGTCGAATGGCACCGGGAAAATTCGAGTGAGGCAGGGAATTGATCCCGTAGACACAACCCCAAGGGGGTTGCGTTACAAAGCCCGGGGTTGGCCCGCTTTGGGGCCTACCCCGGGGACTGGTCGAAATGTCAGTTCAACCCCACAGGGGTTGTGCGGAACGGCTCAATGTTGGAAACCCGCAACCCAATTGGAGTTTACTGAATCTGCAAACCTCACCCGGGGTAGGCCCGCAGCCGGGCCTCGATTGGTTGCTCCGGTCGGAAGCTGGGGCATCAGACCGCGCTGCGGCATTGGCTCGCCTCCAAAACGGGCTCCGGCTTGGCGGTCAACCCTTGACCCGAGACCAAACCCATGAACGCCAAACCGGTCGTTGATACCAACATCCGTCCCAATAATAGCTTTCCTTCCACCGGCTATAATTCAAACGCAACCTGTTGAAGCAAAGGAATATCGGCGAGACTCCGTCGAGCCTTAGGCGGTCCGAATCACGATTCCTTCGCATTTTCCCGGCGAAGTCCCGCCCTCGTCGATTGCCAAACACCCGACCCATCGCCAGACTCCGCCCAGGCCCATGCCTGATCTGACACCGGAACAAAGCGCCCGCGCGCAGATTGATGCGCAGCTCGTCGCATGCGGTTGGCTCGTCCAGGATTACCGGACCGTGGACTTTTCCGCCGGACGCGGGATCGCGCTCCGCGAGGTTCCTTTAACGACGGGGCCGTGCGATTATCTGCTGCTGGTGGACCGCAGGGCTCTCGGCGTGATCGAGGCGAAAAAGGCCGGGACCAAGCTTTCGGCGGTTGCCGATCAATCCACGCGCTACGCCGCCAGCCTGCCCGATTTCCTGGCCGCCGGCCTCACCGGTGCGCTTCCGTTCCTCTACGAATCCACCGGCGTCGAAACCTTGTTCCGCGACGAACGCGATCCCGCTCCTCGCTCGCGTCATGTTTTCACCTTTCATCGCCCGGAGACATTGGCCGACTGGATTTCTGAACCCGACACCCTCCGGCGGCGGTTGGCGCGGATGCCGTTTGCCCATCCGCTGGTCACCACCGGCATGCGCGAGTGCCAGATCGAGGCCATCACCGGCCTCGAAAAATCGTTCGCCGAAGACCGCCCGCGAGCGCTGATCCACATGGCCACCGGTGCGGGCAAAACCTTCACCGCCTGTGCGTTTACCTACCGCCTGATTAAATTCGCCAAAGCTCGCCGCGTTCTGTTCCTGGTGGACC
Source organism: uncultured Verrucomicrobiota bacterium (assembly GCA_903835555.1). GTDB lineage: Bacteria > Verrucomicrobiota > Verrucomicrobiia > Limisphaerales > UBA9464 > CAILNN01. Next base: position 4,532 of record CAILNN010000330.1, on the reverse strand, counting down.
GTGCGAATCTTGGTGAACAGGCCCGCGATGAATTTCACCGATACCGCACGCCCGACAGCCATCGCCTGTTCACCGAACTCTACAACGTCCAGCATCTGACATCGCCGCACATCGATGACGTCTGCCGGGTCACCATCTGCACCATCCAACGGCTTTACTCGATTCTTCGAGGCGAGGACCTCGCGGAAGGGGCGGACGACCTCACTGGCGCGGAACTTGCCAACGCGCTCGGCAGCACCCGCACCCGCGAAATCGCTTACAACCCCGCTGTTCCCATAGAAACGTTTGATTTCATCGTCACCGACGAATGCCATCGCTCCATCTACAATCTCTGGCGGCAGGTGCTCGAATACTTTGACGCCTCGCTCATCGGCCTCACCGCCACCCCAGCACCACAAACCATCGCCTATTTCCATCAGAACCGCGTCGCCGAATACAATCACGAGCGGGCTGTGACCGATGGAGTGAATGTCGGCTACGACGTCTATCGCATCAAAACCAGGGTCACCCAGACCGGCGGCAAAGTGGACAAAGGTTTCCTGATCGACCACCGCAGCAAAGCCTCGCGCAAGGCCCGGCAGGAAGTGCTCGCCGACGATCTCGATTACACGCCCGCCGACCTCGACCGCTCCGTCGTCGTACCCGACCAGATTCGCACCATCCTGCGCACCTACCGCGATGTCGTGCAGACCGAGTTGTTCCCCGGACGCACGCTGGTGCCCAAGACGCTCATCTTCGCCAAGGACGATTCCCACGCCGAGGACATCGTCCACCTCTGCCGTGAGGCCTTTGGCAAGGGAAACGACTTCTGCAAGAAGATCACCTACCAGGCCAGGCATCCCGTCACAGGCAAGCCCGCCAAATCCAAGGAACTAATCCGGGAATTCTGCCTTTCACCCACGCTCCGCATCGCGGTCACGGTGGACATGATCGCCACCGGTACCGACATCAAGCCGTTGGAAGTCCTCCTCTTTCTCCGCGATGTCCGCAGCCGGGTCTATTTCGAGCAGATGAAAGGACGCGGCACCCGCGTGCTCTCCTCCACCGACCTTCAATCGGTCTCGGGCGAGGACGCCCGTGCCAAGACCCGCTTCGTCATCGTGGATGCCGTGGGCGTGTGCGAGAGCGACAAGACCGAGTCCCGCCCCCTCGACCGCGAGCCCACAGTGCCGCTCAAGACGCTGCTCCAGCGCGTTCTCTTCCCCGGTGGCCGCGATGAGGACACCCTGACCACCCTCGCCGCCCGTCTGGCCCGGCTCGATCGCGAACTCGAGCCCACCCAACGCCAGCAAATCGTGGCCGCCTCCGGTGGCCAGACCCCGGCGACGCTTGCCGCTGCGCTCTTGCGCGCGTTTGACCCGGACGCCATTGCCGAACGCGCCACCGGAAAGCCGGGGGCTTCACCCGATGAAGTCGCACCGGAGAAATTCGCGGCCACCCAACAGGAACTGATCACGGCAGCCTGCGCTCCCTTTGACAAACCGGCCCTCAGGCAGACCCTCGAAGCGCTCAAGCGGGAAACCGAACAAGTCCTCGATATCTATACGCCCGACGCGGTGCTGGAGCAGGGGTTCGACGCCGCCGCCCAGGCGAAGGCCGCCGGGCTCGTGCAAGCCTTTCGCGATTACCTCACGCAGAACCAGTCCCAGATCGACGCTCTGCAAATCCTCTACAGCCGCCCATACAATCAACGCCTGACCGAGCCTGTACTCAAGGAATTGGAGGCGAAACTCCGGGACAACCACGCCACCTGGACCGAGGACCGGCTCTGGGATGCCTTCGCCATCACCGCTCCCGCCAAAGTAAGAGGCCGATCCCAGGCCGGGCGCTTCGCCGACCTTGTCGCCCTGGTCCGCTTCGCTCTGGAACAGCAACCGGTCCTCGCTCCGTTCGCCGACTCCGTGAGCGAGCGCTTTCACGAATGGCTCGGGGCTAAAGCCAGAGCCGGTGCCGTCTTTACTCCCGAGCAGCTCGCCTGGCTCGGACTCATCCGCGACCACATTGCCACCAGCCTCAGCATCGAGCCGGACGATTTCGACTACGCGCCGTTCTCACAAAAGGGCGGCCTCGGCAAGGCGCATCAGATATTCGGGGATGATTTGCATCGCATTCTGAATGAACTTAATTTGGCTCTCGTCGCATGAGCAAGCCTCCCAGAAAAATCAGGCGCGCCCCGCCCGCCGCCGCCCCCGATTACTCCGGACTGGTCGACGGGGTCAGTGAATTGCTCGACTCCGCGCGCCGCGCCAGCGTGCGTGCGGTGAATGCGTTCATGACGGCCACCTACTGGGAGGTGGGCCGCCGCATCGTGGAGTTTGAGCAGGGCGGCGAAAACCGGGCGGAGTATGGCAGGAAACTGATCGAGCAACTTTCAAAGGATTTGACCCGGCGCTTTGGACGCGGGTTTGGCCAGCGGAACGTCGAAGGCATGCGCCAGTTTTTTCTCGTTTTTCCAACGACTCTTGTTCAGGAGAGACTAAGCTCTTCCGCAATTCCGCAGACACTGTCTGCGGAATTGACTTCACATATCTCAAATCCGCAGACACTGTCTGCGGAATTGCCCGCAGCCGGCTCCCCGGCTCCCTCTGCGCCCTTTAACCTCGCCAGACTCGCCCGCGCCTTTCCCCTGCCGTGGTCTCATTATGTCCTTTTAATTAACCGCAGCCGCTCGCCCGAAGCCCTGGCCTTCTACCACGCCGAGTCCCTGCGGGGCGGCTGGTCCGTGCGTCAATTGGCACGGCAGATGGACAGCCAGTTCTACGAACGCACCGCCCTCTCCCGCAACAAAGCCGCCCTGCTCGCCAGGGGGGCCAGACCGCAGCCCGGCGACGCCGTCAGCGCCGACGATGAAATCCGCCATCCGCTCGTCCGCGAATACCGCACCGCCCTGCCAAACGAAAAAGTCCTCGCCACCGAATTGGAAAAGACCCGCAAACAACTGGAGGCACGGAAATGAGTCCGAAACGCAACCCCGTCGCCAAACAAAGTGGAAGCGGCGTCTCGCCGCTTAAGGAGGACACCCGGAAGCTGCGAGAAGCCGGTTCTGTATTGAGTCAGGCATCGCGTACTGCGCCGATTACTGAGGGAGCAAAAAAACGCGACCAATTGAATGAGCGTTGGCAGAGGGTAAAGCTTGGACAGGTTGCTGGGGTCATCATGGGACAAGCGCCACCCGGTGATGAAACGAACTTCGATCAACGTGGTACAGTGTTCGTAAAGGCCGGTGAGTTCGGCCCGGTCTGGCCCATTGTTCGAGAATGGACAACGAGGCCATTGAAACACGCGAAGGCTGGCGATGTGCTGATTTGTGTTGTTGGTGCCACATGCGGGAAGCTTAATCTATCCATCGACTGTGCAATCGGACGAAGCGTTGCTGCGCTTCGCCCCAGCGAACAAATTCTCGATAGATTCCTGCACTTTCAGTTGATGCCCAAGGTCCTTACGCTTCGGGCGGGGAGCACTGGCTCTGCTCAAGGCGTACTGAGTCGTGACGTTCTCGAAAGTATCGATTTGGTTCTCCCACCCATTCCCGAACAACGTCGAATTGTCGCAGAGATCGAAAAGCAATTCACCCGGCTGGAGGCAGGGGTGGCGGCATTGCGGCGGGTGCAGGCCAATCTCAAACGCTACCGCGCTGCCGTCCTCAAAGCCGCCTGCGAAGGGAGACTTGTCCCCACGGAAGCCGAACTCCAGAGTAGAAGCGGCGTCTCGCCGCTTGGTCCCGGCAAAAAGCGGCAAGACGCCGCTTCCACCTTTGAGACCGGTGAAGCCCTCCTCGCCCGCATCCTCGCCGAGCGTCGCAAAAACTGGCAGGGCCGGGGGAAATACAAAGAGCCCAAAGCAACGGATATCACGAATCTCCCTCCACTTCCCGAAGGTTGGATATGGGCAAGTGTCGAGCAACTAGGACAAACAACGACTGGATTCACGCCGCCCAAGAATGACCAATCGCTTTTCGGTGGGTCCATTCCATTATTCAAGCCATCTGACTTGGACACAGGTTACTATGTTCGGGAGTTTCGCGACTCGCTCACGGGAACTGGAGCGGAGCACGGGCGAGTTCTTCCGGCGCTTTCAATCCTTGTGACCTGCATTGGCGCTACGATTGGTAAAACTGGGCTCGCACGCGTTAGGTGCACCACTAACCAGCAAATTAACGCGCTCACATTACCTACCGATTTAGTATCGCCATATTTTGTCTTCTGGATTTTCAGCAGTCCATTTGGACAGCGGCAGATCATCGACAAAGCATCGTCCACCACGCTTCCAATTTTAAACAAAAGCCGCTTTGATGCGTTGGCCATTCCGCTCCCCCCCCTCTCCGAACAGACGCGGATCGTAGCGGAAGTAGAGCGTCGGCTGAGCGTGGTGGAGGAGTTGGAAGCCGTAGTGTCCGCCAACCTGCAACGGGCGTCTCGCTTGCGGCAATCCATCTTGGAAAAGGCATTTACAGGAAAGCAGCTCGCGTCAGGTATCCAAAATGGGATGGGCGAATTTATTGCAAAAAACCATTTCCGATCGGGTAAATGTTA
>CAILNN010000329.1 GCA_903835555.1 uncultured Verrucomicrobiota bacterium | reverse complement strand
TATCTTTGATCGAATCCGCGAAGACCTGAAGTTGGGCGTTCCCGGTTCCTTTTCTGAACTTCTGAATAAGGCGCTCAATCAAACCTTGAGCCGAACCATCATCACCTCCGGCACGGTGTTCCTAGCCACCGGCTCGCTTTATTTGTTCGGCGGTGGTCCAATCAACGACTTCGCCTTCACCTTCTTGGTCGGTATCATTACGGGTACCTACTCCTCGATCTACATCGCTTCGGCTCTGGTCCTCTGGTGGCACAAAGGCAAGCGTCCGGCTCTCGGGGACGGTGCGGTTGTCGTAACGCCCCAACCCAACCGGGCGTAGTCGCCTTGAGTGAACCAAGCCGCCTACCTGCGCTTGTGCCATGCCTGGCGTTGGAAATCCAAATAACAGCTTTTCCAACTGCTCGCACTATTCACTCGTAAGCTATTGAAGCAAAGCAACATCAGCAGGGCGATATCCCGCCCCGTAGCACAGCTCTCCAGACCTGCCCGGCGGTCCGAACCACGCCCACCGCGCCAGTTATTTCTCGCCTGACCCAAGCGCCACGGGGGAAGCTGCCGTATCGCAACCATCCTGTCGGTTAATCGGAGGTATTTTGATCCGCTCGGTGGTCGGAATGGCTACCTTCGCCCCTATATCTCCGGGGTTACCCCCAACACAACGTCGAATTTGGCGGCCAATTCGCCTGCTTTGGCTCCCGGCAACGGAGCGAAATCAACCGTGACGGCCGCCTGCTTTTCCGCACTGCCCAGGTCGCGCCAAATGCCGTCGCGGGGATTTCCGGCGTAGCCTTTGATGTAGCATTGGGTCGTCAGCAATTCGTGTCCCGTCCGCTTGATCTTAAAGTGGATGTGCGGCGTCCGGCCAGGGTAGGGAACCGGCTTGATGGTGCGGAATAGATACTCCCCCGTGCTACCGGTGACGAATCGCCCGAATCCCTGAAAATTCTTGTCGCGCTTGGCGGCATTGTCGCTCCCGCTGTGCAAGTAAACGCCGGAATGGTCGCATTGCCAGACTTCCACCACGGCATTGCGGACCGGTTCACCCGTTGGCCCGAGGATACGTCCGCTGAGGTAGGTGACTTCGCCGACCGCCGGGGTCAAACTATCGTTGACCACCAACAGGTCATTGTCTGTATCCAATGGCAGGTGGTCCGGGTAAAATGGACCTTCCGTTTGGGCTGGAGTCCGCATCAACTGCTCCGCAAAAGCTCCGGGTATCGCGAAAAAAGCCGAGCCCAAACCGAGTTGGCGGAGAAACCGACGCCGTGGGGATGGGGCAACGATTGAAGTTGTGGAGAGGATATTCATGGCGAGTAACGATTTTGTATTGGCTGCGACTATGCCCGAATAGGCATTAATTCCCGGTGAAGCCAGCCCGTGTTTCATCTGCGTCGACAATGGTAGGGACCTTTGGTCGATGCCTTCTATGCCAATGGCCAGGGACTTTATGAACAATCGAAGCCACGCAATATGCGGGTCCACGGAATTGCGCGTGAACGGACGAGAGTTCACCTGGAACTCTCACCAAGGGGTATTTTGGTCGCGGAACGGAACCCATGGGATAATTTCCGCGAAGTGTATCCAGTAAACGGCCTGGACCCAGGTTAACCCGACCAAGCAGGAGAACCCAGGTCCATGAGCTGCGAAACGCTTAAAAACGGTTGCCTATTTTCGGTTCGCTTTGCGACCAAATGTCACCAAGCCAACCAAACCAACAGCGGTCAGTATCCAGGTCGAAGGTTCTGGAACCGTCGTCGTCTGGGTGGTCAGGTGAACGTTGTCAAAGACTACCTCATTGCCACTAGTCGGGGTGCCAGCATTTGCCAGAACAATTGTAATGGGCTGACCGAGAGCCGAAGAATTTTGATCGACGGCCACGCTGAAATTGGCAGTTGTGAACGTACCGGGTATGAGCGATACCGGATTAAGGGACGTTCCAACGATGGTGTTTCCGGCATAGAGGCTAACCGAGTAGTCTGTCTGGCCGAATTGGGTGAATCCACCCACATCCACGCGTAGCGTGTAGGTTAACCCTGGCTGATAGGTGGAACCTAGCGTCTGGCTGAACGATCCGTGTTGACTGAAGTATCCATTGGCGTAAGCGACGTTGAAACCGTCTGTGGCAACCGGCGTGAGTACGCCTCTACTCGCGTAATTAGCCGTCCCCGCAGTGCCGACAGTGGTCCATCCAGGAATCGGGTCGGAAGTCAGAAATGCCGTGGCATCATGAGGTTGCGAAGGCTTTATCGTATATCGGTTCGGGAGGAGATGTCCTGCGGAATCAAAATAGTTCAAATCTGTTCCGGTGATGCTCTCGAAACTCGGATTAACAATGGTAATCTCATCTCCGAGAGAGGCCATCAACGAAAAAGCCCAACCAACGATCGAGCTGATAATACGAATGTGAAACGATGTTCGATTCATAAGACTTAAAAAGAGTTAGCTATCAGGAGTTTCAGGTACTTTGATATTTTGCCAGTAGAGGTTGTCATGTCAATGTTACAATTTGGAGGTTAGGCAAGCGATTTTAAACAAGCC
>CAILNN010000328.1 GCA_903835555.1 uncultured Verrucomicrobiota bacterium | reverse complement strand
GGCTTGATGTAGAAGCGGTACGCGGGGAAATGCCAGGCATCGTGACCGCCGGCGGTGGTGTGATTCGGACCGCCCAAAGCCTGATTGTGCTGGACGTAGCGGAAGTCGCCGGCATCGCCATAGATTCCGTTGGTATTGACGTCAACAAGCAGATCGATAATGCCGTAATATTTGTAGGATCCGTCGTCTTCATAGCGAATCCGGTCCGTGGCTTGTGCGGAAGCAAAGCCGACGAACGCGGAATTGGTCGGGTTGGGAATGGGGGTGATGGTAAACACGTCGGAGCGAATCTCAATGCCACTGTTGTAGAGATTATTATTGGAATCTTGGAAATTGGGTCCGCCGCCGGTTCCGACGAAGGTGCGTCCGCTCATGTGACGATGGTCGGCGCTGGCGTCGAAGAAGTAGGCGTCACCGGACGCATTGGCGCTCTTGATCACGGTCCAATTGGGAATCTTGCCGGACGGATGGCTATCGGCGGTGAGAGTACCATCACCCAATTCCTGGAACCAATTGACTGCACCGGGATCGGATTCCGGTGTGGGAATACCTTGATCGAAACCCCCGTTCTTGATGATGGACTCTTCCCAATCCCAATTCATGCGGAATGCGTCCAAAGCGATGCTGAACACTTGGGAATTATCGAATCCCACGATTTGAGCGCGGCGACCTTCCAATCCGGAGGTGTTGAAGAAGACCGAGAAGATGTCTTTTTTCTGGTTGCCGGCGTAACCTGGCCAGAAGCCGACCAGCGGGAGGTCATTACCCGGTTGGAATTTGCCATCGGGATTTTCAGTGGCGGTCCCCAAGTCGATATAAACTCCGCTGGCGTTATCGGAACCGTTGGCACCGGGGTTATTGACAAACTCGCTGGCACCACCGGACACGTTTCCGTAGATGAAGCTGGTGATGGGTGGAAGAACGAACGTGTCGGATTCTATGACGGCCGTTGCGGATGAATCGCTGGAGGTTGGATCGATACGGGTGGTAAAGAAATTAGTACCATAGGTCAGGTAGGTGCTAGCGGCATCGCGGTAAACGAGGGACGCGTGGTTAGCCACCGAAGACTCAAGGACCGTCCAACCGGTCAATCCCTCTTCAAAAAAGCCATTTCGCAGGGCATTGGTCACGATGCGACCATCGGCACCATTCACGCGAATGGACTTGATGGCCATGTAGTAATCTGCGCTGCGGTCCACGATCTGAATCTTCATTTTGTGGCCGACGTACTGAGACAGCTGAAAGAAGTAGGCATGCACCCATCCGTTATCTCCATACTGGATCATATCGCTGTTGGCACCATCCGCGAGGAAGGTGGCGGGCTCTTGGGAAAGCCATCGGTCAATGGTGCCGTCTGCGTCAATATCCAGACCGATGTCAAATACGGCGGGCGTTAAGCGAGGGACACCGGGCGAAACGGGGTTGAATTGGAATCCAACTCCATTGGTTGGATTGATGGTGGGTTGATCTCCGATGCCATTGGAGCAGAAGTCAATGACGATGAAGGCAGGGCCGTTGGGATTGTTGTAAGGACCATCCGCTTGTAGGGCTAGGCTGGAAATGGCCAGCAGAATGGCCATCAAACGGAAAAATAAATTGCTTGGTTTCATTGTAGGTAGTTGGAGCCGATGCCGAATGATAACCGCAGGAACGTTTTTGATGGGTGTCGATTCGGTCACAATTGTAATGATCCATTTCAAGGGATAATTGCGGCACCAAGAGTGGATTGTCGGGCGTTGGCGTCCGCTACCCCGATTGACAGATTTCGGATGCCATTCGAAGACGGGTCGGGCAGACTCCCTTGGTCGTGACCAGTCAAAAGCCAGCGCTTGGGTTTGTTTTTATCACCCTCTTCCTCGATATTCTTGGAATTGGACTCATCGTTCCGGTCTTACCCGATTTGGTGAAGTCTTTTCGGGACAACAATGTCGCCGATGCCGCCTCGATGGTCGGTTGGCTGACGTCGGTCTTTGCGCTCATGCAGTTTGTGTGCGCACCGATTCTGGGCAGTCTATCGGACCAATTTGGACGGCGCCCGGTTATCTTGATCTCACTTCTGGGAACCGGGTTGGATTATATTCTCTTGGCTGTCGCCCCCAATCTGGGGTGGTTTTTTATCGGACGCCTGATAAGCGGAGCGACCAGCGCGAACATCACGGCAGCGGGTGCGTATATCGCTGATATTAGTCCGCCGGAAAAGCGGGCGGCGAACTTCGGTATTATCGGGGCGGCTTTTGGTCTTGGGTTTATCGCCGGACCGTTGCTTGGAAGCCAGTTGGGGTCCATTGATTTGAGGCTGCCCTTCAAAGTTGCCGCCGGGTTGGCGCTGCTCAATTGGTTTTATGGCTTTTTCGTCCTTCCGGAGTCATTGGCACCGGGCAATCGTCGTCGTTTTTCGTGGGCACGGGCAAACCCGATTGGGTCTTTAGGAGCGCTTGGTCGCTTTCCGATGGTTGTTGGATTGGCCCAATCGATTTTTCTGATCAATGTCGCCCAATCGTCGCTTCAAAGTATCTGGGTATTGTACACGGGTTACCGCTATCAGTGGAGTGAGCGTCAGGTGGGATACTCATTGGCTGTCATTGGGGTCATGGCCGCGATTGTCCAGGGAGGACTGGCACGGAAAATTATCCCTGCTCTAGGAGAGCGCCGAGCCGTCGTTCTTGGGCTGTCGATTTCCGTGCTTAATATGACGGGATATGCCTTTGCAAGCCAAGGCTGGATGATCTACGGCATTTTGGTTGTTGGGTCGATCGGCTGGATTGCGACGCCTTCGATTCAAGGGCTGATCTCGCGGGCTGTGCCGCCCAACGAGCAAGGGGCGGTTCAAGGGGCGCTGATGAGCCTGAATTCGGTTGCTTCGGTAGTGGCACCCATTGCTGGGACCATGTTGTTTGCGTCTTCGATTCAGGAAGGAAGCTGGCTTCACTTTCCTGGAACCGTCTTTTTAGCCAATGCCGCGCTCATGCTGACAGCAATGGGGTTGGCGATCCGAACTGTTCGCAGAAATCCAGTGACTTGAGCGGGTTGACCGCAAAGAATTGACACGACCAGCCTTATGCCCATTCAGGGCTGCCCCTGCCCTTTGCTGAGTATCTTGAGGTTCTTGATTTGAGCAGCCTTGGCGAATTCGATGACTTTGACTAGGCCGCCGACAGAAGCGCCTTTGTCGGAGCGGACGATGACTTTGAGCTGTGGGTCATCCAATCCGGCTTGCTTTAGTTCCGCCGCCAACTTGTCCTCGGTGACCGCCCGCACACCGATGAAGTAATAGGGAGGGTCTTTTGCCAAGGTGATGGTAAACGGCGGCTTTTCCGCTGTCGCCCCCTGTTTGGGTGCTTCGGTGGTTTCGGGGAGATTGATACGAACGGCGGGTTGATTCTTGAAGCTGGTGGTCACCAATAAGAAGACCACCATGACGATCAACACATCAATCAACGAGATGATGATAACCGCAGGAGCGCTCCGACGGCGGCGGGGATAAAACTTCATGACTTGCGTCCGGACACAGATGCGGCAGGGGTCTCGGAAGATTTGAGGTCGCCCAAGTAGAGCCGGCGAAGGAGACCATCGCAGAGGCCTTCCAATTCAACCGACAGTAACTCCACTCGTTTGTTATAGTAACTCCAAGCAACGAGGGCTGGGATGGCGACCATCAAACCGGCAAGGGTTTTGTTAAGGGCGGCTGCGATGCCTTGGGCCAGGAGGGCGTTGTCTCCCGTCACAGCGCGTCCGAAATCGGCAAAAATAGGGATGATGGCATAAATGGTTCCCACCAATCCAAGCAGGGGCGCAATCCCGACGATAATTTCCAAGATGACCAATCCACGCTCCATTTGAGCGACTTCCTGACGTGCGAGGACTTGGACGGCCTCGGCATTGTCGATCTTGCTCCAATCACGATGGTCCAGCATGAGAATTACCAGTCGGGCAAGCGGGGATGGCCGGGCCAATGCGAGGGAGCGAAGGTCTTCAGCACTGGCGGTCCCCAAAGCATTCGTCAATGGAAGCGGACGAATCATGGTTCCGCGCAAAGCCCAACCACGTTCCAAAATGAAACCCACGGCGACAACCGACAAAACCAAGAGCAGCCAGAGGAACGGGCCGCCGGTACGAAGAGCGTCAAACATCAGTATACGAGGTAGTTAAAGGTAAATGTTACGTCGGTGAAATCCTTGCCCAACAGACTCCGCATCGCGGTAGGCCAAGTGCCAAAAGGAGCTGCCTGATCGATCGAAAGAATGCAGATCAGAGAAAGATTCTCTCCAACCGATGATGGCCTGTTTTCAATGGCCGATACATGACCATCGGAGTGGAGGCGAAAGGTGATGACCACCTGTCCAGTCCGCTCGTAGGCATACTTCTTCTCGTCAAGGAGGTCGTACCAGCGGGCTTGGATTGCAGCGGTCATCTTTATTCCATAGTCACCAAAGGGCGAGGCCTTGACGTTTTCCGACGGCTCAATGCTTATCCGTCGGACACCCCCTTCTTGCTTCTTCTTTTCCTCGACGATGATGCCCTTGGATTCTCGGGCTTCGGCCAAAGTCTTAAACCGCTTGGGCTTGGGCTGCACGGGAGCAGCCGTCTCCTTCTGGGCTTCCTGCGGCTTTTCGGATTTCGATTCAGGCACCGGATTTTCTGCGGTCTGAGGTGTCGAAGTTTCCGGCTTTGAGGTTTGGACTGGCTTGGCCTGGACTGTTTCCCCTGATGAAGCCCCTCCTGGCGGGGGCGCTTCCGCTTTCTCTACCAACTTTTTCAACTCTGGAGCCGGTTTTGGCAATGGTTCGACCGGGGTTATGGGCACCACCGTATCAAAGGTCTTCCGAGCATCGGGTTTCTTACCGTCGATATTGGGAATGGGTAGGTCCTTGCGAGGCGGTTCTGGATTTGCGGCAATCGTATTCGCATTGGACAACTTGGTGGCGTCTTCGGGGGCATCTGGAGTGATGGTGTCCGGGTTGACCTCGACAAATTCCGTCACGGTTTCCGCTGTGGGAGGGGGGCGAACCGTTGGAGGGGGCTTCTGGAAGGACTCGACAATAGGTCTGAGCCAGGGAGGGAACCAAATCGAGTCAATAATTTTCGGAAAAACCCACGCCAGCAGAAAGAAATTGATGTGGAGCAATAGAGAGATCAGGAGAGCGACCACCAATGGTGATCGTACTCGCTGCTTCCATCGCGATTGAGGGACCGCAAAGGTCATCTATTGGGTTGTGACACTGCCGGACTGGGTGTTGACGGGCAAGAACGGTTACTCGAAAGCAATTGCTCCACCGAGCAATTATCCCCTTGGGACAGACTTTCCGGTTCTCAGTTACATGAACCAAGACGCCGGTCAAAGAAATCCGTGGTGCAAGAATGAAATTGAAGGTACGCGAAGCCGCACCCTTTCTTGACGCTCTGGCGGCAAAGCCTCAATTTCAGGGGGTCGACCTATTCTGCTTTTTTGACGCAATGACCACGCCTTCTTCTTTGGCCTCCTGCCGCCAATCCTTCACGCTTGGGAATGGCTCGACCGGCCACTTCTATTCACTTCCGGCTCTCGAGCAATTCTTGGGATTACCGATTTCCAGGCTTCCCGTATCGATCCGTATCGTTTTGGAATCCGTTCTCCGAAATTGTGATGGGCGGAAGGTCCAGGAATCAAACGTCCGAGAACTGGCGTCCTGGCAGCCCAAAGCCGAGCGAACCGCTGAGATTCCGTTTGTGGTCGCCCGTATTGTTTTGCAGGACTTCACCGGTGTGCCCCTGCTCGTTGATTTGGCAGCGATGCGGTCCGCCGTGGCGAGAATGGGTGGCAATCCGAAGCTGATCGAACCATTGGTGCCGGTGGACTTGGTTGTCGATCATTCGGTCCAGGTTGACGCCAGTGGTAGTTCGGACGCATTTGCCCAAAACCTAGCAATCGAATTCTATCGAAACCGGGAGCGCTACCAGTTTCTCAAGTGGGGAATGCAGGCCTTTGACACCTTCAAGGTTGTTCCGCCCGGGATCGGCATTGTCCATCAAGTCAATCTGGAGTACTTGGCCAAGGGCGTATTGAACCAAGGCGACGTTTACTATCCGGACACTCTGGTCGGCACCGATTCGCACACCACCATGATCAATGGTATCGGCGTTGTCGGCTGGGGAGTTGGTGGAATTGAAGCAGAAGCGGGGATGCTGGGGCAGCCGGTCTATTTTCTGACACCTGACGTCGTCGGGGTTCACCTGACCGGAACGTTGGGTGAAGGAGTGACGGCGACCGACTTGGTCCTGACGCTGACGCAATTGCTCCGCAAAGCCAAAGTGGTCGGCAAATTCGTGGAATTCTTTGGTCCAGGTGCACGGAACTTGTCGGTAGTCGACCGGGCTACCATTGCGAATATGGCACCGGAATATGGAGCCACCATGGGTTTCTTCCCGATTGATGCCGAATGCATTCAATACCTGCGGGCTACTGGGCGGTCCGAAGACCATTGCCGGACCTACGAAAATTACTACCGAGCGCAAGGGCTGTGGGGGGTGCCCGAGTCGGGTCAAATTGATTACTCCCAGCAGATCGAATTCGACTTGGCGACGGTTGGCCCCAGCGTAGCCGGCCCGAAACGTCCACAAGACAGGATCGACCTTGGGCGGATGAAGAAGGAATTTGTCGGTGCTTTCAGCAAACCGGTGGCCGAAAACGGGTTTGGGAAAAAGGCCGAGGAGTTTACCTCCACCAAGGCGGAGGTGCATTGGAACGGATCATCGGCGACGCTTGGACATGGTTCGGTCCTGATCGCCGCCATCACGAGTTGCACCAATACCAGTAATCCGTCGGTCATGCTGGCGGCGGGTCTCCTGGCAAAGAAGGCGGTTGGAAAGGGGTTGACGGTCAACCGATCGGTCAAGGCATCGCTGGCTCCGGGAAGCCGGGTGGTGAGCGACTATTTGGACAAGACTGGGCTCCAACCGTATCTGGACCAACTTGGGTTCAATTTGGTCGGGTACGGATGCACGACCTGTATTGGCAATTCGGGACCGCTGCGCTCGGTAATTGAAGAAGCGGTGGTTAAACACGACTTGGTGGCGGCGAGCGTTCTCTCCGGTAATCGAAACTTCGAGGCGCGCGTCCACCAGAATATTAAAGCCAACTTTCTGATGTCGCCGCCGTTGGTGGTGGCATTTGCACTGGCAGGCCGGGTTGATATTGATCTAACCCAAGAGCCGTTGGGTCATACTCCGAGTGGTGATGCCGTCTATTTGCGGGATATCTGGCCGAGTCTTGAAGAAATTCGGACCGCCTTGGCTTCGGCACTGAAACCCGAAGTTTTCCAAGCGTTGTATACCGACTTTGCCGGTCAAAATCCGAAGTGGAACGAAATCCCAGCCAGCACGGGTTTGGTCTACGCTTGGGATACCAGCAGCACCTATATTCAGGAGCCACCGTTTTTCGAGAACTTTTCCCTGCAACCGGGTTCGATTCAGCCGATCGCTGGCGCACGTGCGCTGGGTATCTTTGGGGATTCGGTAACCACGGACCACATTTCGCCGGCTGGCTCTTTTAAGAAATCATCTCCGGCGGGCAAGTACCTGGTGGAAAACGGTGTCGCGCCGGAAGACTTCAATAGTTATGGCTCCCGACGCGGCAACGATCGAGTGATGACCCGCGGGACCTTTGCCAATGTTCGGATCAAGAACCTGGTCCTCGGCGGTGAGGAAGGAGGCAACACCTTGTTGCAACCGGAAGGAAAGAAGCTTTCGATCTATGATGCATCGATCGAATACCAAAAGCGCGGCACACCGCTGATGGTTTTTGCCGGTCAAGAATATGGAACGGGCTCAAGTCGCGATTGGGCGGCCAAGGGAACCAACCTGTTAGGGGTAAAAGCCGTGGTGGCTCAAAGCTTTGAGCGGATTCATCGGTCTAATCTGGTGGGAATGGGGGTCCTTCCGTTGCAATTCCACGAAGGGACCAACGCCCAGACCCTGCAACTCAACGGAACCGAGGTCTTCTCGATTGTCGGATTAGATGCCCATCTCAAGCCGCAGCAGGACCTCGTTTTGGAAATACACCGCGCCGACGGGCGAGTTGAACAGGTATCGGTCCGCTGCCGAATCGATACCCCTATCGAAATCGAATACTATCAGCATGGTGGGATATTGCCATTTGTGCTCCGCCAGTTGGTGGCGCAGCAGTAGGTTTGAATCCCGGTTTTGGCATCCGAGCACGGTAAGGCTCGTGATGCACGGGAACATCTCCTTTGAAGTTGGAAATTCTTGTAGGCTCGGGATTCCGGGCCTCAAGAAATTCGGGTGAAAAACGAGGGGAATAACCGGACCGCCGGGGAGTATGAAAGACGGGGTTACTGCGGCATTCGACCCGGGGCGATCGGGGTTAGGGGAGGATAACTTGCGGTGGGCGGCGTGGTTTGGACCGCCGACGGCTCGACAGAGTCTCGCCCTACCGATGTTGCTTTTCTGCAATGGGTTACGTGTGAATTGAAGAGGTAGGAGGAAAAGCTGTTTTTTGGAAGGCTGGAAAGCCCGCGCTACGTTGATTGGGGCTGCCTTTTTCGATCCTTACTATTGCGCAAGGAGCGAGGTCGGGATTCCTGTGGCTAACTTGAGAAAGCAGCGAGACGCTGCATTTTCTTTGGGGCTACGACCGAAAAGTAAGCTTTCAACCCGGCTGCCCGTGCGAAAAGCGGCGAGACGCCGCTTCTACTTTTTTTGGGGATCGTCACTTCATTTCGGGTTGATCGATGTGAAAGGCGTGCAAGACCCGGTGAATCACCGGAGTGAGCAGGGTCACCATGAGGCTCAGGAATATCAGCCCACTAAAGAGTGCATAGAAGGACGCGAAGAGCTTGGCACTCGTGTTATTCAACGTTCCTACCGGCCCCATGCCGGTCAGGATCATGGATGCATTTAGAAAGGAATCGTCCCAGGCAAATCCGGCGAATTGGTGGTAACCGACGGTTCCCATCGCGAGAGCCACAGCAGCCAATAGGAGGGAAGTGAAGGTTGCCTTGAGCATGCGGCGGGCGAATCGCCGACGATTAACCAGTTTTTGACCCTTTGTTTCGTACATAATCGAGGTGTTGAAGGCCAGGCAAGTCTTCCGATCCTGCACTAGGAAACAAGACTTGACGGTTGCGGAGTTGCAACCATTGGCGACGTTGCGGAGAGGGATTTCTAGGAACCCCTCCGAGATCCCGTGGCCAGCGAATTTTCAGCCGCACATCGTGGCACCCCACTTCAGCCGGGCAATCGATTTGCTCCAAGCCATCTTGAGCCGGACCCGGATTCTGAAATTGATCCCGGCGAAGAGCCACTCCCCAGAACTCAGTTCCTGGCCGACCAGACCCAGACGATACTGACGACGAATGATAGTCCAGACATTGGATTCACCTATAGCCTGAATGCCTATCGGGGCTGCGAGCACGGATGCATCTATTGCTACGCCCGCCCATTTCACGAATACCTGGGATTCAGTGCGGGACTGGATTTCGAGACCCGCATCTTGGTCAAGCACGAAGCACCTCGATTGCTACGCAAAGAGCTATCGTCTCCCCGATGGAAGCCCGAAGTCATTGCGATGAGTGGGGTCACCGATTGTTACCAACCGATCGAGCGGAAGCTTCGGATAACGCGGTCTTGTCTGGAAGTTCTTGCCGAATTCCGGAACCCGGTGGGCATTGTGACCAAGAATAGCCTGGTCACTCGGGATATCGATCTTTTGAAGGAACTGGCGCGACATCGCGCGGTGGTGGTTTTTATTTCGCTGACCACGCTTGATCCTGAGTTACGGACTATTTTGGAGCCGCGAACATCACCGCCGATTTCGCGACTGAGCACTCTTCGGAAACTTCGCGACGCTGGGATACCCGCAGGTGTCATGATCGCGCCCATAATTCCGGCGATCAATGACCATGAAATCCCGCAGTTGGTGGCGGCGGCGGCGGAAGCCGGTGCCCAGTTTGCCGGTCGGGTCGTGCTACGATTGCCGCACGCGGTGGCATCGCTTTTTGAGGATTGGCTCGGACGCCACTTTCCCGATCGGAAAGAAAAAGTGCTTCAACAGATTCGCGCTGTGCGCGGCGGTGCCTTGAACGACGCCCGTTTTGGAAATCGTATGCGGGGTGAAGGTCCGGCAGCCGAACGAATCGGACAGCTATTCCAAGTGGCCTGTCGGAGAGCGGGTATAGACGGGCGACATCCGGAGCTTTCGACTACGGCATTTCGCCGGGTTGAAGCCGGACAATTGAACCTGTTCTAGTGTCGTGTTGCCCAAATAGCTTACAGATTGCCGCGAGGGATTTTCGGCTCCCGCGAGGCGACGAGCGATGAGCATACCCGCAGTGGTCTGTGAGGAGCGAGCAACGAAGCGGGAGCCGAAAAGAACTGCGGCCCTGCGGGTTGCGCCTAAAATGCCCCAGGGCTTCG
>CAILNN010000327.1 GCA_903835555.1 uncultured Verrucomicrobiota bacterium | reverse complement strand
GAGCCACGTCACCAGCGTGATGGGCAGGAGGATGAAGACCAGGAGATGATTTTGGCCCGGCCAAACCTTGGCCTGCGCCACCGCCCGCTTGATATCGGGTGCAAACTCGTCCGAATCCCCCTGGCCCAATACGGTCACGTTTTCGAAGAAGGCAATCGTCCATGCGAACGGGAGGGTGATCACCGCTGCGATAGGCAATACCAGCAGTCGCCATGGCTGAATCGCGCCTTGTATCCGGGCCACTTTCCACAACCGCCTGATGGACCAATACAATGGGGCCTGTCCGGCAAACTGTCTACGGAGGTTGCTGGCAAAAATCGTCTGGCACACCTTCATGGACAGGAACAAGGGCACCAAGAGAATGGAGCCAGGGAGGCAGCTCGATTTGGCGTGTCCCCCGCTGGACATTTCGATCCAGAAAAAGAGGAGCGCCACGAGAAAAGGCACGGTGCCACCATAGTATGCCAACCAGCATGGCAACGGCAATTGGCGTAGCAGTTGGACGGCTTCCTCGACCAACTCCAGTGCGGACGGACCGCGTTGGGCAGTTGAGCGGCTCATGGGGGTGAAAGAGAATGCCACGCGCTGCCATCATGGAACGAGGTGGGGACCAGCAAGAGCAACCGTCCGAAAGAATAAAACGAGGCCCCAGCGATAAAAAGCCCCGCCAGGAAAGCCGCAGATCGAGGAACAAACGGATACCGCCCTTGCTGGAGCGGCTCTTGGCGGACGGATTTGGTGAGGCAAGCCGCGCAGACCACTTGGTCGTCGTGCTCGGTGACGCATTCGCGGCAGAAGTAAAGACGACAGACGGGACAGCGCGCGACGGCTTCCCGCTCCGAATGATTCTGACAAACCTGAAGGTGGAGGCTCATTCGGCAGGCATTTGAGCTCCTGGCGACAAGGATTGCGATTCGGAAGGAGGAGCATCCGGTTTGGTGGCGAAATCCGTCTTCTGAAGCAAGGGCTGCGATTGTGCGGCTTCAATTAACAGCTTCAATCGACCCAAGACTCTGCGTGCCCGCCACCATCGACCGAGGGAGGGAATTTGCTCAAATTGCACCGCCGTTTTGAAAAAACAGCGACAAGTGGGTCCTTGGACCAAGTTCTTTACAAAAAAATAAAGCAAGGCCGCCATCAAAAGGAAAAGGATGATTTCGAGCGGATATTTAATACTCTCTTCGGTTACGTAGAGGTTGACTTCGAAGGCGGAGATGGCACCCCCCCCTATTAACACCCCGAGAACGAGGGAAAGCACCAGAAGCCAGCGGGTGCGGCGAACTTGGACAGCCTGAATGCCACTAAAGTAGAAGCGCTTATAAACCTCGACGAATCCCGCCTGGTTTTCCACTTGAAGCAAATGGTCCCTGGCCAAATACAAACGGCATTTCCCCCCCCCCACGAGAAATGACTCCCAACCGGTTCCCTTCAGACCACTTCCCGGTAGCCGCTCATATCGTTTGCTGGGATTGGACATATTTGGCAATTTAACGGGGACGGATGATTATTAGAATGATCATTGCTCCAAACACGATCAACTCCAAGATGGCGATTGCCATGGCGATGGATAGACCAATTCGAGGGTTTCGGGAAACCAGTCCACCGGGTGAATTCCAGTG
>CAILNN010000326.1 GCA_903835555.1 uncultured Verrucomicrobiota bacterium | reverse complement strand
AGCTTGATGTCCAGGCGACGGCAGGTTTCGACGATGGAGATGATGGCGGCGATCTTTGGTCCGGCACTTTCATCGCCCAAGTGGAGCCAGTTCCTTCGTATCCGTCACGGCAAGGACGTCTATCGCGATCTCGAACGGGCGGTAGGCTGCCGGGATGTCAGAGACTACGTGCGGCCTTCCAAGCGGTGGGAGTCAGCTCAGCCACTCGGGTGATGGGCCAATTGCCGAGTTTGGGGAGGACATCGCCCAAGTACTCGCGAAGCTTGATGTCCAGGCGACGGCAGGTTTCGACGATGGAGATGATGGCGGCGATCTTTGGTCCGGCACTTTCATCGCCCAAGTGGAGCCAGTTCCTCCTGCCAAGGGCTATGGGGCGCATCGCGCCCTCGCACCAATTATTGTCGATCTCTACCTGGCCGTCGGTGAGGTACTCTTCAATCCGGCTCCACTGTCCAAGGGCGTAGTCACAGGCTTTGGACAAAGCGTCAACCGGTGGACGGTCCTGGCGGATTGCCAAGCAGTACAAGGTGTGACAATAGCACCTGCCCCGGCGCAGATTCTTCCCAGGAGCAAACTTTCCGACCAACTCATCATTGAAGTGCTGGCGGCCAAGTTTCAGCAGCACAATCCGGTGTACCGTCAATGTGCCAGTCTCCTGGAAGACCATGGCATCGACTTGAGCCGCCAGACTCTCAACGATGGCATTCTGGCTGCCGCTCAATTGCTGGTGCCGGTGGTTAAAGCCCAGGCGGCTGAACTGCTTTCCGGTCATTATCTCCAGGCCGACGAAACCACGATACCGTGCCAAACCCCGGAAAAGAAGGGGAAGAATCACACCGCGTACCTGTGGGAATACAGTCGAGCGGGAGGAGCGGTGGTCTTCGATTTCCAAATGGGTCGGGGAAGAAAAACTGGCCCCGGAGAGTTCCTCAAACCATTCCGGGGTAAACTTCAATGTGATGGCTATGCCGCGTACGATAAGTTGGGAGAAGGCATTACGTTCGTTGCCTGCATGGCACACATCCGTCGGGAATTTGCCGACGTCAGCAAACTCAAGCCCTTGGACCCGCTGCCGGTGGAAATCCTCGCTCAGATCGGCTTGCTTTATGACGTCGAACGCAAGGCACGGGCACAAAACCTGACCCCGACTCAACGATTGGATCTGCGCCAGGCAAAAAGCGAACCGGTAATGACTGCCCTCAAAGCGCGGATCATCCAAATGGGGACCGAGCTTTTCACGCTTGATGACCCAGACAAAGAACTCAGCGGGCTTGCAACCCAGTTCCTCGCGGACCTCGTAGCCGATGAACGGACGGGGCTGGCCGCAGGTGCTGCAGGCACAATCGCTGGGATGACAGGAAATGATCTTCTCTCGCCGTTCCAGATGGGCGGGCTTTGCCTTGGGAACGGATTCCACTTGCTTTTGCTTCTCCGTTACCTCGGCTTCGCGCTCGACCTCGGGAGCGGCGACAATCAATTCCTGGGGAAGGAGTGCGAGTTGGTTTTCAGAGAGCTTGTCGGCCTTGGGACCCCACTGCCGGATATCCCTCATTTTGAGCTGCTCTTCTCTTAGTTTGAGAAGGAATTGAAGCCGCCCATTCTCCGCTTGCAGGTCCAGGAAGGCCTTGCGGACTTCGGGCGACAGCAATGTAATATCCAGCGACATTTAAGCTACCAAAAACAAGCGATCTGTAAAGTCGAAATGACTATATATCACATTTTTTTCTCCCTACTGATCTATCATGCCGCCTTTCGCCACCAAGCTCGCGATCGCGTCTTCTCCAGATCAATCCCGCTCAACAGAAGAGTCAATTCCTCGGCCAGTATCCGAAGCGCCGTCGCCGTCGGCACCCCTTCTTCCTTCGGTCAACTAAATCGCCCCTTCGCCAAGCGTTTGGTCAGTAACCAGGTTCCCGATCCATCCCAATAGAGCACCTTGATTCGAATTTTGCTCCGGTTGGTGAAAACGAACAGATGTCCGCTCAGCGGGTCTTCCTTCATTTGATGCCGTACCAGATCACCCAAGCCTTCGAACCCCTTGCGAAGATCAGTCGTCCCCAGTGATAGATAGACTCTTGTGGCCGGACCGGTTGGAATCATAACTCACGCAGAAGTTGGCAGAGTTCCCTCACCTCCTCGATGTCGAACCCGGAGGATGCCTCCAAACTCTGACCGTTGGGAAATCCGATCTTATAGATTGGGCGATGCCTTGAACCCATCGCCAGACTGACTGGCAACTCGACCAATCGATAAGTTACCAGGTTTGTTCCGCTCTTCCTTGATTTTCGAAGCCAGATGCCCAGACACGAAAGGCTCAATCCATGCCGTGCTGCGAAATCGCTTTGGGTCAGTCCGCTCTGGTGGTAGGCCGTCAACAGACTGGCGCGTTCCTCTTCGGTGAAATGTCTCCGGCCTGCGCGTGTGGAATTCATCCGGACAGCCTACCGCGATCCGCTACCTCCGATAGACGTCGTTGCTCTGACGGATACCCTCCCTGAGCCCGTCGCCCGCTCTCGGCCTGAAGGCCGCGCAGTCGCTCATCTCAAGCCCCCGAACCGTTCCTCCTCGACAGCGCCAAATCCGTCCGGCTCCGAGCCCCCTACGGTTCCGTCGGACGGTTACGAAATACCCGTAAGCAACGGAATAGCCCCATCCGTCACGGTCGAGAGCCGACATGCGGAGTCATAGCCATAGCCTCCTCGGGGGGGCGTATTTCCAACCTGTATTTTGAGGGATATACGTTTGTCGTTTGGTCTGATAGGGGACGTGGGGCATACAGCGGAAACTGTCCGCCCATTATTATGTCCGCTGATTCAAGAGAAGTGACGTAATTCGTGCCGCCGACTTCGATCGTCACCCACCCGCGTCTTTTGCGAAGTTGAACTCTCGCTTCGCCATTTGCATCGAGTGTCGCCCTGATTGGCTCATCTGCTTGGACCAGTGGATCCAGTTTGGGACTGTCGAAGAAAACGAATGACCTGTTCGTAGCGGGAATGTTCAGGCTGGTATCCATAACCTTCACGGTCCGGAGCACCCTCCCCCTGCATCCACACTCCAATGCTACTGCGGCCGTGGCCAGAAACACTAACAGTCCCACCTTTTTAATCGTCACCATGGTTCCACACCCGAAGCGAACCCCGTTATTTGAAAATGGTTACACGCCACTTGTCACCACCCAAATATGTGAAGCGGATCTTGCCCGTTCTGATCTTGGCGGGCATCCCCAAATCGTCTCGCGTCAATTTGGCATGGTGCAAGGCCTCACCTTCCCGCCAAACGATTTTTAGCACGGGCGATATCTCGACCGGCCCCCCTAGCATGGTCATACTCTTCTCCGAAAGCCGGTCTTCGGCGTGGGAGGACACTAAAACGCCAGGAGTTACCCAAGGCGGGAGTCCATCAATTGAATCAACTATTATTTGATTTTCACTTAAATTAACGTAAACGAAGTCTACCTCTCTCATGGCATAACATCCGACACTTCCCATGTGGCAGAATATGAACGCGACGCTTGTCAAGATGCTCTTCATTCGATTCTCCTCTCTTAGAATTTCACCCCGGATGCGATTGCTGTTGCCTTAATTAATGGTAAGGCCAAATTTGCATTCCGAGTTTGTGATTTGCCGACATCGGCATGATTACTTAGCGTACCGTTATAATTGTAGATTTTGTACTCAGTGCCGCGTCCGTAGCGTACGGTGGGGTAAAGCCAGCTCTTTGACGTCTTCACGGCGTGGTAGAAATTGGCGACATTGGGCGGCACAGACTTTGACAACATAACTGGAGTCTGTTTGACAGCATCAAAAAGCCCGACCCAGTTCACCGGAATCGGCTTCTTCCAGCCACCGAACCATCCGCGTGGCCAGCCGCAACCGCAATTGCAGCCGACGTCATTTAGCAATTGAGCAACAGCAACCGCAGCAACCGCGCCTCTGCTCCATCCCGTCAAATTGACCGTGAAATTGTTGCCGTCCGCTGCGCAGTAGTCTTCACACACTCTCTTCCACACGTGGAGAGCGATCCAGCCGCTATCTAGTCCAGAGGGGCCGTCATACGGACCTCTGAAATATCTCGCAGGACTTTCTCGTGTCATAACGGACAGGAACCAAGGATTTGATTTATCGGTAGCATCTGTCCATGTGCCATCTATTGCGTAAAAGGCCAGGCCAAACGTATCTATCTGGTTAATCGGGTTGTCGGCAACGAACGCATACAAATTCCCGTCGCCATCCGCGTCAAACCGTTCATCAGGGCCGCCATTCGCCAGCAAGCTGAAGCCCGGCTCGCTCGCGGGATCGCGGCTTAACCACCTCCCTATACTCGGGCAGTAGAACCGGTAATCATAATATTGGAGGTCTGTTTCGCGGTCGGTAAACTTGGTGGAAAAGGCGAAAGGATTGGTCGCTCCCATGGTCCCGGTGACCCGCAGGGATTCCCCGAAGGGACCATATTCGTAGGCACCTGAGACGGACCCGCTCGAACCGTCGACTAACAGCGTCACATCGCCATTGCCATCATAGCCGGCAAAGTGGCTGACGCCTGACGAGCTGTCCCGGACTGCCAAGAGGCCTCCCACGCCGCCCGCGCCCTGTAGACTGCCGGAAAGGTCCAGTCCCCAAAGGTAGGTCCGAACAGTTGCCGTTCCGCTGGCACCATTGAGTTCGGCCATGACATTCCATCCGTCGTAGAGAAAGCGGGTCTCACGGGTGACCGCGTTGGTGTCCAGATTGGTGACCTTCGTGTGGATGCGCCGTCCTAAGGCGTCATACTCGAAGTCGAGCTGTCGCCGGGAGTTGGCGGGCGCAGTCTGGTAATCCAGCGGCTGCATCTTCACGAGGCGGTTCTCGGCGTCCCAAGTGTAGAGCCAGCGACCGTCGCGCAGCAGGTTTCCATCCAGGTCGTAGCCCGGATAGGTGGTCGGGTTGGACGGGCTTCCAAAATTTTCCGTCGCCGCCGCAACGAACAGATTCCCTGCGGTTGCCGTGCCGCCAGCGCTGAGGCTCAGGCTTTGCCAGACCGGAGCGGTGGAGTTGGCCACGGCGACTTCCTTCCGGAAATACTCTCCGCGGCGATAAACTCCACTGCTGGAACCGTTGACGGTCACTGTGGACGTGGCGGTGGCGAGGCCCAACACGTCCATCGCACTGGGAACGCTGCGGCTGGTGTATTGGTTCAGCAGGGTGGGCGTGTAGGTCGCCGAACGCAGGTTGGCCCCAGTTTGATCTCCGCCCGCCTTGGTCGACTTGCGATTGCCGATGTCATCAAAGGCGTATTCGAACTGCTGGCCGGCCACCGGTGTGCCGTCGCCCCAATACCTTTTGCCGCTGATGACCTGGCCAAGAGTGTCGTAGGCATAAACCCAGTAGCTTCCGTCGGCAAGAGTCCGCCGGGTCCGCTGATTGGCGCTGTTGTATTGGTAGCCGCTGAAGTCCGGCAACTGATTTGTCGCCGCCGGCGTCGAGGTGACACCGCGCAGGCGCTCCAGCAGGTCGTAGTTGCGGCTCACCGTCAGCCGGGTCGTCGAGTTCTGCTGCGAGGTCACTGTGTTCACCAGGCGCGAGTTGGCATAATACCCGTAGGCAGCGGAATAGATTCCATCCGTCACGGTCGAAAGCCGCCCTGCTGAATCGTAGGTATAGCCCTGGCTGATTGCCGTCGAAGTGTTGGCTCCGAGAGCGTTGGTAGTCACGGCGCTTCGGCGGTAACCCTGCATGGCGATGATGTTGCCTTGGGCATCCCGCTGCCAGGTGAGCACTCCCTCGGGGCTATCCGCCTGCCGTCGGCGGCGGGCGTCGTCGTACTTGTAGTACGTCGTTCGCAGAGTCCCGCTGGAATCGACGGTATCCACGT
>CAILNN010000325.1 GCA_903835555.1 uncultured Verrucomicrobiota bacterium | reverse complement strand
GGACGACGAGTTGTTGCAGCTCCATGCCACCGTGCACGGCGACGAGGCGATGGAAAGCCAGCGCAAAGAAATGGCCCAGTGGTCCGAGGAGCAACGCCAGCAGTGGCGTGATGGGCTTTACGCCCAAATGTGGGACCTGAGTTCGTATCTGAAGCTTCTCAAGCAACGGTTTACCCAGTGGTATAATCGGTGCAAGCGACGGGTCGGAACTCTCTGGGAACAACGATTCAAGAGTGTCTGGATCGAGGGGCGGCGAGACTCCTTGGCCTGCGTGGCGGCGTACATCGACTTGAATCCCATTCGGGCCAATTTGGTGACCGACCCGAAGGATTATCGGTGGAGCGGCTACGCCGCTGCGGTTGCCGGTCGACGCTCGGAAAAAGAAGGAATTCGGGCGATTATCCACCTCAGCGAGGGCCAGGAAGGAACGTTGACCGAGGCCATGGCCCGATATCGCCTATGGGTCTTTGGAGAAGGAATGACTGAAGGTGTTCAAGGAACCGAAGGGCCGACGATTCGGTCGGGAATTGACCCTGAGAAGGTCAAAGAAGTCTTTGCTCGGAAAGGAAAGCTTTCCTGGGGCGATTTTGTCCGTTGCCGCGTCCGGTACTTCACCGATGGAGCGGTCATCGGCAGTCGAGCGTGGGTCGACAATATCTTTGTACAGCATCGCGATCGATTTGGTCCCAAACGCCAGGATGGAGCCAGAAAGATTAAGTTCCTGGCGGACACGACGGTCTTCGGCCTCCGGGACCTTCGAATCAGACCCGTTTCTTTGCCCTCCACCTAGTCCACAACGTTGCCCAACCTAGCCCAACCTAGCCCGTCTTGCACATTGCATGGAGCTTCTCTTTGCGCTCTTTTTCGAGAATTCTTTCCGAAAATGGACGAAAATCATCTCTAGTTGCGAAGGAAGGGCGAGCAGATACAATGTCGAGGATTGGGATTTTCGGTGGCTTTTGCTGCCCAAGTAATTGAAAATGAAGGGGGCGGAGGCTACTGCTCTTGATCAGCCTGCTCCAGCACTTCTAGGATTCGACCAAACGAGCCGCGGAGGGCACTATAATTGGTGGTGTTGACCGTCCACTTCCCGTCGCGATTCTTTAGCGAAATGGCATGCCCGTCCGCGAATAGAACATCCGAGAATCGCTGCTGGTGGTAAGTTCGGGTAGTGACATTGAAGTTGGCCAAATCGGGCGGTGCCAAGAATTGCACATCAATCGCCAGCGCTCGAATCGCACCTCCCAGCCGATTGAGCCCCAGATTATCCAGCCTCAGTGTCGTGGGGGGCGGATTCGTTGCCGGGGGATCAAACAGGTTTGTGTTCCCTCCATGGCGATAATAGTAGCTGCCCTGGGCTTGTCCTAATCCGACTCTTGCTAATTCTATGTCGGCAGAGAGTGGTTGGTCAGCTCCAGGACAAAAGAGCGCCTTGGGTTGTCGGGCTAGATGATTCGTCAATAAGAGTCCGAGAGCTACCGGATCGCCGGTGCTTAAGGAAATCAGGCTGGTTGGAGCTCCGGTTGACGGATAAAGGTCCGCCGGGCTGATGAACGGCGGTGCCTTGGGACCATACGGAATCAACCCTGAATTGTCGTCCGCATAAGTCCGGATCGAGATGCCCAATTGCCGCAAATTGCCCAGACACACCGCTCGGTTTGCCTGTGCCTTGGCCGAGGCTAATGCCGGAAGGAGCAGTGCCGCCAAAATGGCAATGATAGCGACCACTACCAAGAGCTCAATGAGCGTAAAAGCGGTTCTCCTTCGACCTTTTAGATTTACGCAGGCGAGTTGACTCCCTGGGGCCACGGTGGTTTCCGCCCTAGTTCTTGGGGAAAACCAGGACGCGATAAAAGCCGCGGTTGGTTCCAATGGTCGCAATCGGAATCGAAATGGAGGATTCGGACGTCGCGACGGTCCCCCCGGAATTCGCCCAAGCGATGAGGTCCTGTGAAATTTGGAGCTGATACTGGCAATCGGGTGAGGAGTTAAAGGAGAGGATCAAGCCAGGGTTCAGCAACGTTATGGATAGGACCGGTGCCTTGGGCTCAATGGACGCCAATCGAATATTATCGATATCCCAATATCCACCGACCAAGTTGGTTGCCGTTGTCGATTGGAGCCGAATTCCAAGATGTTTTCCGGCCCACGGGTCGGTGGCCTGCACCGGAGCGGTCAGGACCGCAAAGTCGTGGAGGTGAATATGGTCCGGGAAAAGAGTGGTCGAATGGGCAACCGTGTTTGAAACCACGGTTACCAAGTTGGTAAAGTCGTCTCGATAATATAGGTCCAATTCGATTGTCGTACCATCTTTCAACTGACTGCCAGGCCCTGCGTTGATCCCCACCGTCAATTGATAGCTTTTTCCGATTTCAAATCGGGTACCGAACTCACGATCGGCATTGGTGCTCGTGCTTCCCGTTGAGTCGAAGTCTTGGAATAGGCCAACGTTAGGATACGAAAATAGGTAGATGGCCTGGAGCCCATCGCAGTTGATGATGTGGTCCGAAGCTCCATCGGGTGTATTAAGGAAGATGCCAGTCTCGTCTATCCAGAGGAAACCGCTCGACTCGTCAAAGTCGGGCGGCTTATCCGTCTTCTGCCAGAAGTCGATGCTGGTCGTTACAAAAAGAGTCGTCGGAGATTCAAACGAACCATTTGGGACCGGGATCGTGTTGGTCACCCAGACGGACGCACGTCCAGCCATAGGATACAACGTAAACAATAGCCACACACGCAAAACGACGGACCAGAGAAACTGGGCTGGCGATTTCATGGAGGCGATGATTGGTAGCCTTGCTTATCGACGAACGCGAAAGAATCGGGTTGTCAGCCAGAGACCTCCGAGACCCACCAAAGCCAAAGTCCAAGTCGAAGGTTCCGGGACGGTCGTGGTTGATGTGAGGCGCACGTTATCGAGGTCCCAATAAGCAGATCCGGTGCCCGAGGCGACCGAAAGTTGAATCCCGATGGCTTTGCCCGCCCAGGCGTCTGTGGCCTGAACAGCGGGGATGTTTACCTGCGAATCAAACAAATGGGTCTTGGTGGAGAATCCCCCCGCTACATCGGTTTCTCCTATCGTAACTGGGGTAGTGCCATTCAGGTAGTAAAGTGTGAGAGCAAAGCTATCGGAGCTTGTAACTGCATTATTGGCGGTGAGGCTGACCGTAAGGTTGTAGGAATTCCCGACTTGATACACCCCGTCCGCCGAAGTCAAGGTCTGCTGAACGCCGAAGCCTGGGACATTGAAAACATACGCCACCTGAAAACCGTCGGCATTGTCGATGGTGTTCCCGGGGTTGTTGGGGTAGTTATAGAATAGTCCAACGGCTTGGTCTGTCTGGGAGCTCGTTGGCTGTGGAAGCTTGGTCCAGCTATCCACATTCAAGTTCACGCCGTTTGGACTGAACTGTGCCGATTGCGACTCAAATGAGCCATTTGGAACCACGATGGACGTCTGTGCCCAACCGGTGAGCGGTGCTGCCACCAATAAGCTGGCCGAGCAAAGCAGCAGTGAACTAATCGAAGGCATCTTCATAGTTGTGTCAGTCGAGCATCTTAAAAGTTAATATCACGAGGGCCAATAGTGACGAGCAATTCACGGAGGAACGCTGTAAAGCGTCTCGGCAACCCGCATTTTCCCTGTCCCCGTCAACTTGTTGCGAAGTCGCCCCAATCTCAAGACAAAACTGTCGTTTCACGATTTGATGTCTCGTAATTGGAACGCTGTCGCCCCAATGGCAAAAAATGTCACGTTATAGCCCACCAAAATGCTCAATGATTCCCCCATTTCCGACCATGGAACCCGTTGTTGCAGAACATATTCCCAGATGTCGAGGTGATGAGTGATGAACCATCCACGGTATTCGGAAAACCACGGAATGTTCATGAGCACGGAATTCGCAAACAAGAGGGTCAATGCAAGGATGGTTGCAGCCGCCGGCTTCATGTTGAAGCATGAGAAGCTGAATCCCAGTCCCATGACGGTAATTGTCTTGGTCGCCAAAAGAACGTGCGCCATGCCAAACCGCCATAGTCCTTCCGATGGGGAAAAGACGCTGAATCCGCCGCCGCCTCCCAAATTCAGAGCAAAGAGCCCACCCGATGGAAACCACGGATAGGCGAAGACCAAGCCAAACAGCCCAAGCGATAGCGAGAGACACAAAGAAAAGAAGGCCCCAGCCAACCACTTCAGCGTCAGCAGGCGAACGCGCGATATAGGACGTGCAAGGACCATGCGTAGCGTCCCTTCTTCCGTTTCTTTGGCAACGATATCTCCACCAACCAGCGCTGCATACAGCGGTAGCAAGAGAAAAGCTACGGGGATAACCACCTGCGTTGCGATGGTTAATGCGGTCAGGTATTGTTCCACCGGATACCCGCCGCTTTCCAATTGCCTCCGTAGTCCCCGAGTCGCGTGGCTGAATCGAAACATCAAGATGACAGCGTTTTGCGCCAATAGAAAAGCCCCAAAGCCAATATAGGTCCGCCGCTTTCCAAAAAGTTTGATCAGTTCATTTCGAAACTGCCTCCAGAAATGGAAGATCGGCGAAATCGCCGTCATGGCGGTCGATTCAGGAAGATTTGACATCGGGGGTGTTGGCGTCGCGTTGAGTCTTGATCAGTCCCAGGTAGAATTCCTCCAAAGTCGCTTGCAGTGGCGTCAATTGGTGAATCGGAAAACCGCTGTGGACGAGAAGTTTGGCGACATCGGAGACGTGGTACCCGGCAGCCAAGGCAATTCTGTCGGGTAATGCGGAGTCTCGAATCAGTCCTGATCCTTGGAGCAGAACCACCGCTTGCCCGAAATCATCTGTACCCAAACGAACCCATTCGGGGGTGGCCAGAGCATCTCCCAATGTGCCATCAAATACCTTCTTGCCACGGTCCAACACCGCCAAGTGGGAGCAGGTTTGCTGGACTTCCATCAATTGATGGGATGAAAGCAGGATGGTCAGATCGAGTTCAACGTGAAGCCGCCGGATAGTGTGCCTCAGTTCATGAATACCCTCTGGGTCCAGCCCGTTGGCCGGTTCGTCCAAAATCAGAAGTTCAGGGTACGGCAACAGCGCCTGCGCAAGAGCCAACCTCGCCTTCATCCCGTGGGAATAGGTACGTACGTTCGACCGAGAACGCCCTTCCAGTCCCACCGAGGCAAGGACTTGGTTCATGCGCTGACGCGATACCGGTGCCGTGTAGTTGGTCAGAATCTCAAGATTCCGCCATCCGCTTAGGTAGTCATAGAATACCGGAGCTTCGAAAATAGCTCCTACCCGCGCTAGAGCCTGCCCACGCTGGCGGGATACGTCAAAGCCGCCGATGGAGGCCGCCCCCGAAGTCGGCCATACCTGTCCGAGCAACATCCCAATGGTGGTGCTTTTCCCGGCTCCATTATGGCCAAGTAAGCCAAAAATGCAGCCTTTGGGCACTTCCAGATCGAGTCTTTCAACCGCCACCCGTTTACCGAATTCCTTATGCAATTGGCGGAGTTCAATCATGGACGTTCCCAAATCTTGAAGCGGAGCGCGGACCCGCGAAATGGTTAAAACATAAAATCATATTAATATCTTCACTAAGGGGTTGCGGGTCGACTCGGGTCAAGATCAACGGTAAAGGTTGTCTTGATCGCCCCATCGGCATAAAGGTGATTCTTTCCTTTTCCAGGACCGCGGGCGGCATGGAAGTCGGCCTGGTCGCTAAACACCGCAATTCCATTTTCCTGCACCGATAGACCCATGACCTTCAGTGCTGTAGCAGGTTGACCGTTGATAAGGAAATTCCAGAAATAACTGGAGCCGGTGTTCTCGTACCAGCCTTGCCGGTCGCTGGGACATTTTAATATCGCCGGATTTCCGAGTTTGGGACCGAGGACTTCCAGAATTCCGGTGCCGACAGGGATGGGAAGATTGCGTCCCCGGTTCTGCATGATCGGAAAATGTTCCTGGCTTTCGTCCAGATATAATCGAAGGGAAACACCGATCTGGCGAAGATTGGAAAGGCAGGCTGTCGATCGGGCGCGTTCGGCAGCACTAGACAACCCGGGCAACAACAGAGAAGCCAACACCCCAATGATGGCCAAAACAATGAGCAATTCAACCAGAGTGAAAGCCCTTTGGTGTCTCATGGGCCCGGACCCCGGTCAAAACGGGGTTGTCGAAACAGTTGACCGCTATTCATCGATTCCTGGAGAGATTCCAACACCGGTGCCAGTTCCGCCTTCATTTGCGGCGAACTGGTGTCGTAAAACGTTTGAAGGCCGACTTTGACCGCCTTTTCCTGTAGTTCTGGAGACAGAGGCGGCGGTTGATTGGTGTCGCTCGACGCCAAATCGGGCGAATCGTTGGTCGCCCAACGCTCACGTGCCTGTCGGATGTTCTTGAGGGAATTTGAGATCGCCTGGCGCCGCTTGGCTTCTGGCAGTTGTTCAAACGCCGAAATCATCTGTCGAAACCCGGTGGGAAGGGTAGCCTCCAGGAACTGCCCCTTTTCTTCGTCGGTCATGGCGACCATCCAACGGTCAATTTCCCCTTGGAAACGGGCCTGTTGCCGCTGCTCAATCGTCAAGGCATTCAACAATTCCGCCAGTCGTTTCAACGCTCGCGCGCGTTCTGGACCGGTAAGATGGGCGAAATCTGTATCTTGAAGGAATTTGCGGACCGTTTCCTGCGTGACTTTGGTTGAGCGAACCAGCTCCAGCCCTCCAAACGCCAGAACCCAAGCCGCAACAATCGCGGCACCGGCAGTCAGTAGGGTCCGACGTTGAAAGTTCATCGGTCGAAAACTAGGGTAAGATAACCGCGAAGCAATGATGGATCACGTTCCACTCTCCCTTCAAGTGATGGGAATACTCCGGAATAACCGCGAGATTTCCTCCGGCAATGGGGGAGTGCCACCGGCACGAGCCGCCACTGCGGACGCAACCAAATTGGAACGCTCATTGATGGTATCGAGGTCCCAATCCGACAAAAGTCCAATGGCCATCGCCGCCGTAAAAGCATCTCCGGCTCCCACCGTATCCACGACCTGGGTTGGTATTCCTGGATGATCGGACCGTTCACCCTCCCGATAGAGTAGGCTCCCGCGCGCTCCCCGCGTATAGGCAATCATCAGTAGCGAGTAACAATCTGCCAAG
Organism: uncultured Verrucomicrobiota bacterium; assembly: GCA_903835555.1. Lineage (GTDB taxonomy): Bacteria > Verrucomicrobiota > Verrucomicrobiia > Limisphaerales > UBA9464 > CAILNN01. The sequence goes on along the minus strand of CAILNN010000325.1, from coordinate 12,909 downwards.
TGAGGAATGACCGCTTGAGGATTCCCGTCGAGTCCAAGAATCGCTCCCAAGACGGGAAGCTCCGAATCGTTGACCTTTAAGACATCCGCCAAATCGAGCGAAGCCATCAGCATATCCCGGCTGTAATAATGCTGCCTCAGGTTGACATCCAGAATACGCAGGCAACTTGGGCGGGTGGCGGAAACGAGCGCGCGGATAGTGCTGCGCGACGGTTCCACTCGCTGGGCCAACGTTCCAAAACAAACCGCGTCCGCCTCGCCAACCACCTGAAATCCATTATCAATTGGTTGCAATCTATCCCACGCAACGCCTTCATGAATAGTGAAGTGGGGTTGTCCTTGATTATCCACCACCACCGTCACCGTTCCTGTCGGTGCCAAAGGATCGATTTGGACGGTTTCCCGTGAAATCGCGGAGCCGTCCAACCGCTCCAAAAGTTGCTTCCCCAGCGCATCATCGCCTATCCGCGAGATGATGTGCGCCTCCGCACCCAACGCTGAAGCTTGAAAAGCAAAGTTGGCGGGGGCACCGCCCATCTGTGGGTTACCCGGCAGTAGGTCCCACAACCATTCTCCAATCCCCACCAAACGAAAGCTCATGCTGTTTTCCTCCCCGTGCGCCGACGGAATCCCGTCTTCTTTAAACGGTCCAGCAGCACCGCTCCCAAAATGACGAGGCCGAGGACGACCTTTTGCGTGTAGCTTTCCACACCGGTCAGGTTCATTCCGTTTTGGATGACGGCAATGATGAAGGCTCCTATCAGGGTGCCCAACACCTTACCCTGCCCACCTGAAAGACTTGTGCCGCCAACCACAACCGCCGCGATCACATACAATTCGTACATAGTCCCGTAGTTCGGAGAACCGCTCTTGAGTTGTGAAGCCGTGATCAGTCCACCGAGTCCGGCCAGTAACCCATTGATCACATAGACAAAAATCAGGATGGCGGTCACGGGAACACCCGAGAGCCTGGAAGCTTCCCGGTTTCCTCCGACCGCATAGATGTAGCGTCCCCAAACCGTTCGACTCATGAATAGATGAGCCCCTAGGTAGAGGAGCGCCATCAACATCACGGAAACTGGGATGCTTCCAAACAGTTTGCCCCGTCCCAACCAAACAAAAGACTCCGGCAGTTGATAGATCGATTGCCCTTTTGAAAGCAGATACGCCAGCCCACTTCCAACCAGCATGACTGCCAGCGTGACAATAAATGGCGGAATGGCAAAAAAGGTCACCATCCAGCCGGAGAAGAGGCCCATCAATCCGGTAATCAGAATTCCCAACGCCGCCGCGCCCCACATGCTACCGATGCTCGCCGATTCGCCGCCGCCAAATCCAGCAATAATCCAGGTGGTTACAACAGCCGACAATGCAATCAAACTGCCCACCGACAAGTCGATACCTCCGGTTAATATGACCAAAGTCATGCCAATCGCCAGAACGGCGATCACCACGATCTGGTTGGCCACATTCAGCAAGTTGTCGGCCTTCAAGAAATTAGGCCAGTGATAGCCATGCGGTTGAATAATCGGAACTTCCTTTAAGGACGGAAATTTCTCCCCCAGATTTTGCCAGATCGGCCAGGCGGCTGTAGCCGGTGTGCAAACAATGAGAGAAACACTTCGACGCGCTTCAGTAACCCGGACTAATGCACGCCGGGCGTCCGATGGTTGGCCCTGCACGATCTCGACGATTTCAACCTTGGAACCCCGTAGATCGTCCGCGATCGCATCCGTAAAGGCATGATCGTCTGCGCTGTCTCGAACGGCTATAAGAATCCCGCCCGCCGATGGCAACGAACGTTTGAGTGTTGCCGCAATCTGATGCCCAGCGTCGGCCCCTTCCGGCTGTTGTACTTCCCAGGTTCGCCAGGAAAAAAACAAAGCCAATACCAATAGCGCCCCCAGCATCCCGTAATCGGAGACCGCCTGCCTGCGCCAGTGGGTCAATCGGCTCTCGCCACCGGCGCTCATTTGACCGATGGATCGTGAATGGCGTCCGTTTGGTGATAGAGCGCCGTGGGGATGAGGATTTGCGCCGGGACCTCATCGCCGTTCATGTACTTTTGGATGGCGCGGGCGGTTTCGATCCCGATTTTGTCCGGAAATTGAATCGGGTCGGCGAAAAGCTTTCCTGCCTTGATTGCGGCTTTGCCCTCCGGTTGACCATCAAAACCGATAATTTTGATCTTGTCCGCTTTACCCGCGCTTTCGAGTGCCGCCCGAGCCCCCAGAGCGGAAGGATCATTGATGGCAAAAATGGCATTGAGGTCGCTGTGGGCCTGAAGGATGTCTTGGGCAGCCTTGAAACTTCGGGCCTTGTCTCCGCCGCCAGGAAGCTTGGCCACTATCTCCACGTGGACACCGGGTTTTTGGTTTAATTCCGCCAGCCGAGCCTCGAATCCCTTCGTGCGAAGCATGACCGATTCAATTTCCGGATGGTCTAGGATGGCCACCTTTCCTTTGCCCTCCAGCGCTTCGACGATCGCATCGGCTGCCATGCGCCCTCCTTGCAGGTTGTCAGTCGCCACGTGACAAACCACCTTGGCTGCCGGGTCTAGGCTGGCAATGTCAGCGGTAAACACCGGTATCCCGGCACGGTTGGCCTCCCGGATCGCGGGGCCAATGGCCTTCGAATCGCAAGGACAAAGAACCATCGCACCAACCTTGCGGACGATGAAGTCCTTGACCTGATTCTGTTGCCGGGCGACGTCAAAGTCTCCACTGACTGCCACCACCTGGTATCCATGCGACGCCGCTTCCTTGGTCAGGCTGTCGGCGATTTCCTTAAAAAACGGGTTATTGAGGGTCAGCACCGAAATACCGATGGTTCCGGAAGTCTTTTCCGCTCCACGGGAAGTGTATGGAAAAAGCGATGCGGCAATTGCCACAGAAATGGCGATCGTGAGACGTAGTCGGGATGGAATCAGCATAAGAAAAGAAATACGCCCTAAAGTTTCGCCCGTTGTAGCGGATCCCAGAATTCGTAATTGACCAACCCTTTGGCGGTCCCGTCGGCAGGGTCGACCGGCGGATTGATGGTCTCACTTTTCCGCGATTCGGAATGACCATCGACAAATACTACGTTTCCGGTGCGTACGTGCCGATGAGGATCGATCCCTTCGAAACCCTTGCTGTTACTCGCTTTTTCATCCAGGCAAGAGGTTGGCCACCAAAGGCTGCTGCTCCAGGTACCGTCCGACTTGGGCATCCGGTCGCCTACCAAGAGAGTCTGTGTCGGGCTCACCACCCGTGATCGTTTAAACCAAGGGCTGCTGGAAAAAACAGTTCCGCCCACCGAGAACGATTGCGGGGTGTATGGATGCAGTCCCAGAAAAAAGCTGTTGTAACCGTAGCCCACCTTGTGACAGTCGAAGTTCCATGTCCATTTCACTCCATTGTCCAGTCGCTGTCCCTTAATCGCAGGGCAATGAAACAGATTGCTCCGCCCCGCGTCCTTGCCGACGATTTGGGTTCCCCACCAATTGGTAATCGACGGTGGTTCGTCGGAATCACCGCTGGGAAGTCCGGCGTTTCGATGGGCGGGAAAGACATCCACGTTTTCGTCTGTGTAAAACTGCATGAACATCGCCACCTGCCGAAGGTTGTTCAGGCACGCAATACGTTCCCCTTTTGATTTGGCCCCACTCAAGGCGGGTAACAACATACCGGCTAGAATGGCGATGATGGCAATCACCACCAGCAATTCGATCAAGGTAAAAGCCGCCGATGGGCGTAGGCTTGCGCTCGTGCCCGTTGGTCGGGACTCCGAAAAGGTGTCACTTGTATGGATCATGGGCGTCATTTGAGATAGTGAGCGAAACCGTGTGGACGTCCGCGATCTTAGGCGAATCCGACAAAGAATGTAAACATCGACTTTGCAGGTAGAGGCGGCGTCTCGCCGTTTTTCCACCGACCCTCGCGATCAAAACGTAACGATTAAATCGTAACGAATTGAAGCAAAGCAATATCGGCGAGACTCCGTCAAGCCGAAGGCGCTCCGAGCCACGCCCACCCCGAAAGGTATCCTTCGCCTGACCCCGAACGCCTCGGGTGGGAAGCAGCCTTCCCCTTCGCCCTAAACATTCCCCACCCGCCGATTCGCCTTCTTCTCCGAGTTTCGGGCTTTGTCTGCCAAAATTCTTTGCTTTGCTGCCCGACTGCGCCCACGTTTTTGCCGCTTCAACTTCTCGATAGCCGCTACGCGTGCTGCCGCTGCCTCGCGTACTTGCGCTTCCAGTTTCTCCACCAACATTTCCCGAGCCAGAATGCGGTTCTGTCCCTGGTGCCGCGTTGTCTGGCATTTGACGCTAATCCCCGTTGGTCGATGGACTAATTGAACGCATGTCGCCACCTTGTTGACGTTCTGCCCACCATGGCCCCCCGACCTGACAAAAGTCTCCTCCAAGTCAGCCTCCCGGATTCCCAGCGCTTCCATCCGCCGCGCTAGATGCTCCTCTGCTCCCAGGTTTTCCTGCGTCGAGTTGATGTTTCCATCCTGCCATGTACGTCTTATGGATGCGATCCCGAAATGAAAACGACGTCTTTCCCTCAGGACCCGTGTCTGTCCGCTTGCTTGGGAATCCGCACCCGGTCAAGCTTCGCCAACTTCATTCGCGCATGAGCACCACTTCCAAACTGGTCAGTATCCATCCCTATTTTCGTCCGCATCCGGGAAACCTCGACGCCTTCAAGGTCTTGGCTCACCGCTTTGTCGAACGGACTTCTTCCGAGCCAGGCGCGGTTTATTACGAATTCACCATCAATGGTGGCGACGTCTTCTGCCGGGAAGCGTATGTCAATGGCGAGGCCGCTCTCGCTCATCTCGATAATGTCGCCGCCCTTTTGGCTGAAGCACTGACCTTGGCCGAATTGGTCCGTCTTGAATTCCACGGCCCGGCATCCGAATTGGACAAGCTGCGCGGCCCCTTGTCCGACCTGAAAGCTCAATGGTTCGTCTGGGAATGCGGTATCAATCGCTGAGATTTCCGTGAAGTTTTCGCGAATTTGCCTCATTCGGCATGGAGAAACGGACTGGTCCCGCTCCGGACGCCATACCGGTCGCACCGATTTGGCCCTCACATCAACCGGCGAAGCCCAGGCCCGCGAACTCGGGCAACGGCTCGATGGGGTTCGCTTCGACCACGTCTGGTGCAGTCCCCGTCGACGCGCTCGGGAAACGTGCCGACTGGCCGGCTTGGACGGTCAGGCTGTGATAAAGGCAGACCTTCACGAATGGGATTATGGGGACTACGAAGGTCTGACCTCCGTCGAAATTCGTCGATTGGTTCCCGACTGGAATCTGTTTTCTCATGGCTGTCCCCATGGAGAATCGCCGGAGCAGGTGACGGCCCGCATCAATGGCGTCATTGCCCAGCTTCGGGCATTGGATGGCAACATTGCTCTCGTTGCCCACGGACATTTCCTCAGGGTCCTGACTGTTCGATGGCTGGGCTTGCCCATCACTGCAGCCGATCAATTCCAACTTGGTACGGCGTCGCTAAGCGTCCTTGGGATTAGCGGTTCACTCCACCTCTGGAATGAAACCAGTGGTGCAGTTTCACAATTGCTTTCGCCTCAACCATTCACAGTGCACGTTCCAACTTCCCAATAACAGCGGTCCTTTCCAACCGCACAAATGATTCGTAACCAATTGAATCAAAACTACATCGGTAGGGCGAGACTCTGTCGAGCCAGAGGCGGTTCGAACCACTTTTACTTCGCAAGTTATCCGCCATCCCACTCCGAAAGCTGCGGGTGGGACGCTTTCTTATGACCATCACGCCCCTGGGTGCCGCCGGTGGCGAAGTCACCGGTTCCTGCTACGATGTTCAAACCGATCAGGCCCGGATCCTGGTCGACTGTGGGTTGTTTCAGGGTACTCGCAAGACCGAAGAGTTAAATCGCTCCCCGTTGGGACATGAGGTGTCTCACCTCAATGCCGTTTTGGTGACTCACGCTCATCTTGACCACGTCGGGCGGTTGCCGTTGTTGGTTCGGGCCGGCTTTCGCGGTCCAATGTTCGCGACGCCCGCTACTATCGAAATCGCTGCTCTTGTTCTGCACGATGCGGCCAAGATTCAGTCTCAGGACGCCGATCGCCGGAACCGGCATTTGAAAAGAGCCGGCGAACCTCCACACCCACCGCTCTACTCTCAGGAAGATGTCGACGCAACCCTCCGTTGCTTTCGTCCCATACCCTACCATCAACCAATCCAGGTGGCACCCGGTATTCAAGCCTTCTACCGCGAGGCGGGGCATATGCTCGGTTCGGCCAGTATCCAACTATTGGTCGAGGAAAACGCGAAGACCAAGACAATCGTTTTTTCCGGCGATTTGGGTCCGCGAGGGACACCTATCCTTAAAGATTCGGAAACATTCACCGAGGCCGACTTGGTGGTCCTGGAATCGACCTATGGCGATCGCAACCACCGCCCCCGAGAGGCAACTGTGGATGAATTCACCCACATCGTTAGATCAGCGGTACTAGAGCAAGGCAAAATTTTTGTTCCCACGTTTGCCATCGGGCGGGCTCAAGGCCTGATTCACATGCTGACCTGCTTGATGGCCGAAAACTCAATTCCACGTTTTCCTGTTTACCTCGATAGCCCCATGGCCATTGAGGCCTCCAAGATATACACCCGTCATCCCGAGCTTTATGACGATGATCTCTTGGATTACCTGAAGGGACGTCCTTTTTCATCGGACTTTGCTGAGGTCATCATGACCTCGACTCCAGATGACTCCAAGCGAATCAACGATCAGCCGGGACCGCTTCTGGTTTTGGCCGGAGCCGGTATGTGCAATGCCGGGCGTATCGTCCACCACCTCCGCAATAGTCTTTGGAAACCCGATACCCACGTGATCATCGTTGGGTATCAGGGCTACGGGACGCTGGGGCGCCAATTGGTCGACGGCGAGAAATTCGTCTCGATATTCGGTGAAAAGATCGCGGTCAAAGCCAGGATTCATACCCTCGGCGGATTTAGTGCGCACGCAGGCCAAACCGACCTCCTCCAATGGTTTGAATCACTAGCCCGATGCCGTCCCCGCGTGATCCTGACTCATGGTGAAGACCGCCAGCGCAAAGCCCTCGCCAAATGCATCGGCGATCGGCACCAGATTCACCCCTATCTTCCCCTCCTCGGCGAACCCATCGCGCTGTGAGTGATGGTGAGACTGAAAAAAGGTGGCCCCACTCCACCTAGTGTCGTGTTTCCCAAATAGCTTACAGTTTCCCGAGTTATGGGGCAACGGGATGTCCGCCAGATCGTGGAGTGCGCCAGCCCTCTGGCGCTTTGAAAACGGCCGTGAAATCGACGGTAGCCAGAGTTCATTCGCGGACTCTTCAGGTTCGGAGGCGAAAAGCCATGGAGGACACCCGCATTCCAAGACGCTGCCGCGCGTTCTCAAGGTAGAAGGCTCCACTAATCAAAAAACATTCCCTGCAAACCTTGCTTAAAACTCACCGTCGAAATCCCCATCAATCGCTCAGCTTGTTGAGGGTCGCCCACATTGTCCTCTTGCAGCATCAACAATTGATCTCGGTTCAAAGGTGGGGCAGCCCCAAAAACGGTCGGGAAAATCGTCTCCAACAACCTCGCTTGAAGTCTGGCCAAGGGCATGGGCACTGAAACAAGCCATCGCCGCCGCCCCCGCACCAATAGCAGCGTCCTCAAGATTTCCCGAAAACTCAGTGGCTGGGGACCAACCAAATCCACGATTTGGGATACGGTTCCGATGTTTTCGAGCGCGCGTGAAAATGCCTCGGCCACCGTTCGAACGGGGAGCGGTTGGAGTTGATTGGTTCCGGACCCAAAAACCGGTATGATCGGCGACCAACGAGATATTCGGTCAAACAGGGTGACGAATCCATCCCCACGTCCATAGGCCAAGCTGGGCCGAAAAATGGTCCACGCTAGTCCGCTTTCCCGGACAAGGGCCTCGGCTGCAGCCTTGGTCCGATGATAGCGAGATGGTGCGTTGGACCGGGCCCCGAGTGCACTCATGTGGACCAACCGATTCACCCCGTTTTGGCGCATGGCACTCACGACCTTGGCCGTGGCTTCGATATGCATTCGCTCAAAGGTTTGGCTGCCGATTTCGCTGATGATTCCCACCAAATGCACCACGGCATCGCATCCATGCAGCGCCTCTGCGAGTGTGCCCTCCTCCAAAACTGATCCACGAACCCATTGGGCTCCAGATACAGTCGGCTTTGTTCCTCGACTCAAGACCCGCACTTGGTGCCCGCCAGCGATGAGTCGGGTCGCCACCTGCGTCCCAATAAAACCAGTCCCGCCGGTCACAAGGATATTCACCGGCACACTCTAACCCCGCTTCCTGGTCACACCAAACCGGGTGAGGGAGATTCCCCGTCAATTGGCGAATGACCCGTTCCGATCCATTGCAACCGATCGATTTCGGCTTCATGCTCTTCGGATGTCGATATCGAGTCCGGCCCGCTTTGTTCGTCCGGTGGTCCGTCAGCTAAATGCCTACGTGCCAGGAGAACAACCGAAGGAAAAACGGTTGATCAAGCTGAATACCAACGAAAACCCTTATCCACCCGCGCCCAAAGTTCTGTCCGCCATTCGCGACGCCGTGGATGGTCGCCTTCGTTTGTATCCCAACCCGACCGCCCAACCTCTACGTGAAAAGCTCGCCAAGTTGCACGGATGCACTCCCGATCACATCCTCATCGGAAACGGTTCCGACGAAGTTCTAGCGTTGCTGGTCCGAGCTTTTGCCGAGCCACAGGCCAGCTTGAAGAACGAGTCCCAAGTGTCAAAAGCGCGGGTTCAATATTTTTGGCCGAGCTATTCCCTCTACCCCGTCTTGACCGATTTACATGGGGCAATCCGCCATCCCATCGCGCTGCCGCCTGACTTTTCTATCCCCAATGCCTTAGCCCTTCGGCGTCTCGGATGGGACACCAAAGCGGCCTTGACCCTTGTGACGACCCCCAATGCCCCCAGTGGTCGCGGATACTCGATGTCCGAATTGGAGGCGCTGTGCATCCGCCAACGCGGCGTGATCGTCCTGGACGAGGCCTACGTCGACTTTGCCGCTGAAAACGCCATGGAATTGGCCTTGCGACATCCCCACGTCCTCGTTTCGCGCACGTTCTCAAAAGCCTATTCCCTTTGCTTCCAACGCGTCGGTTATGTCGTCGGTCACCCCGAACTCATTGGAGCTCTGGCCAAACTGAAGGATAGCTACAACGTCAATGGCCTCGGCCAAGTGGCGGCTCTGGCCACCCTGGATAATTTGCCCTACTACCAAAAGAATTTCTTACTCGTCTGCGCCACCCGCCAGCGGGTCGCCTCCGCGCTCAGCGAGATGGGCTTTCGCGTTCTACCCAGCCAGACCAATTTCCTGCTGGTCGAGCCCTCTGGCCATCCCGCAGACGAATGGCATGCCCGATTGCGTAAGCGAGGTTTCCTGGTCCGATGGTTTTCCAGCCCCGAAGTCCGCCATTACCTCCGAATCTCCATCGGCACCGACGCCGAAATGGACGCCCTGCTCGTCGCCGTCCGGCGGGAGATGAAAAACTGATGGCTTTGTCTGCATGCGCCAGCCAAAACAGGCGGGGGCGAGGCGCGACGCGGTCGCGTATTTGGACATACGTGACCGAGGAGCAGCGAAGCCCCCACCTGTTTTGGCCAGCAGATAGACAAAATGCATTCTGAAAACACGCCCTAAAGCCCATCAACCTCTCCCTTTTTCAGCCCCAAAGGGGCGAAATGAGAAAGCCCAAGGCAACGCCTTGGGAATCCGTTAATAATCGATCGAGCCCTGAAAGGGCGGAACCAGTTGGCTTTCCTTTGGCCTGTGAATCTTGGATGCAAACTCAAATCAAGAATGCCTTTGCCATTACCTCGCAAACCCTCTCCAGAGCCGCGCGGATCTGAAAAAGGCGGGGATTCCATGCCAGGCAGATTTCCCTGTCAAAGTCTTTCAAGGCAGGGAGTTCGACCTGCTCAATCCCGAACTGGGCTAATTCAATTTTGGCGATGCTCGGGAGAATCGCGGCTACGTCGCCACTATTCAGGGCACTCGCTACTAGTGGAAACGATGAACATTCCAAACGAACATCGAGAGTTATTCTCAACTTCTGTTCTATTGTCGCCAACTGCTGCCTGAAATTCCCACTCCCCTCAAGTGTTGCTATTGGCAAGCTCTCCAAGAGACTTACATCGTCCGCCGATGTCCTCTTGCTGGAAACCGCTGATGAAAGAAAAAGGGAATACCCAACGGCCCCTAATGGAATCAATCTGAGGGGGGGGCTAATCGCCTCCTTTCGGATGACGCCGAAGTCCAGCAATCCGTCCGATAGCCTTCTGGCAATCTCGCTCGTTGGTAGGTTGAGGAACTTCAATCGGACATTGGGCATATTCTTTTGAATTTGGACAAGATGAGGTAAAAGATGCCAGCGAATGAGGCTCTCACCTGCGCCGATGACAATTTCTAACGGCATTCCAGTGGATTCAGTTTTGAAGTCCAACAATGAAGCAAAGCATTCCCGTGCGATCACGTTCAATCGCTCTCCGGCAGGGGTTAGTACAATTCCCCGTCCCATTCGGTGCATCAGCTCGGTTCCAAAAAACCCCTCGAGTTCTTTGATTTGCCGACTGAACAAGCTCTGCTTTGCAGGATTTCCCCTCGCCGCTTTGGTGAGTCCTCCCGCTTCAGCCACCAAACAAAAACTTTGCAGCCGCTCCAGTGAGATTCCAGTCTGCTCCAAAAGCTTTGAAACCATGACTGAAAAGTTATGGCCCAATCAATTTTTTGGCTAGAAAAGAATTGGAGACATGCCAGACTGACCGATGTCAACCAAGACGATTTGGCAATGAAAGCAGAAAGCGAAGCGGATGCTCGAATAGTGATCGACGACCTTTTGCGAAAGGCCGGCTGGGATCCTTCCGACAAATCCCAGGTTCGCGCCGAGGTTTCAGTGTCCAGAATTTCCAATGTCCTAAATGACCGGACGGTTCGGGATTCTGTCGGTGAAGACGTTCTCAGGGCAGACTATGCTCTCTACAGCTCGCGAGGTCGCGCGCTTGCTGTCATCGAGGCCAAACGAAAATCGATCGATCCGTACACGGCAAAAAGTCAGGCATTACCGACTGCAACAGCGTTGGATGCAGACTTTATCTTTCTTTCCAATGGCGAGCTCATTTACTTCTGGGATTACCGCAACGACGACGCTCGCTTGGTTCAATCTTTTTTTTCCCAACGCGACTTGGAGCGGCTCGTTCAGCGTCGCCGCGAACGGAAGGCGCTTGCCACCATCACCATCCCCGAGACTTATTTGCGCTTCGGCGAAGTTCGAGAGGTTCGCAGTTACCAAGCCGATTGCATGCGCGCGATGGATCACGCCCCGGAATTGGGTAAACGTCGCTTTCTGATCGAGCTTCCCACTGGCACGGGCAAGACGGATTTAATTTGCCTGCAGCTCAAGCGACTATTGAAAGCCCTACGCGCCGAGCGCATCTTGTTCCTCGTAGACCGCGAGCAACTCGCCAAGCAAGCCATCGCTGCGGTTCAAGACATATTGAATCATCACAGCAGCTACTGGCTCAAGCCAGGCGTGATCCGGCAGGAAAAAGAGATTACGGTCGCGCTTTTGCAGACGATGATGGGGCGCTACCAGGAATACACGAGCGGATATTTTGACGTGGTCATCACGGATGAGTGCCACCGCTCGATTTATGGGGCATGGCAGGTTGTCTTGAATCACTTTGACGCGGTTCAAATCGGGTTGACCGCCACGCCCGCTGCCTATATCGAGCGCAACACCTACCAATTCTTTCAATGCCAGGAGGGTAAACCGGATTTCTCCTATCCCATCCGCGAGGCGTTCAAATCGGGATTCCTCTGTCCCTATAAATTTGCCGAGGGCATCACCGAATTCATCGCCGACGGTGCGGAGGTCGACGGCGAGACCTATGACCCAGAAGCGTTTGAGCAAAAATGGACCAACGAGGACACCAACCGAAAGATGGTGCAGGAGTTCGATCGGCTCGCTTGGTTGAACTACCGCGAATCCGCCCCGTTACAAAAATACGGCGCGGGCAAGGCCATCGTCTTCGCCATCACCAAACGCCATGCCGCCCGCCTCTGCCAGTACCTCAATGAACTGCACCCCGAATACAATGGCCGCTACGCTGAGGTCATTACGTCCGATGTCCCTGAGGCGGACCAGACCATACAGAATTTCAAGAAGGAAAACTATCCGATGGTCGCTGTCAGCGTGGACATGCTCACCACCGGTTTCGACTGCCCCGAGGTATTGCATATTGTCATGTGCCGAAAAATCTTTAGCCCGATTCTATACCAGCAGATTCGCGGGCGAGGGACAAGAACGGCACCCCGCATCGGCAAAAAACAGTTCATTATCTACGATTTCTTCAGAAACCATCAGCATTTCAGTGACAACGGCGAGGAGATCACCAACCCGGCTGGCACCGGAGGTGGTCGCAAATCACCCGGTCTGCCTGCGGAACTCATCGAGCTTGGCCTCAAGGATGAATGGCTTGAAGCCGTGGCGTATGTCGAAGTTGGTCCAGATGGAGAACGCGTGGATAAACGCGAATACCAGACCCGCTGGGAGCAGGTCATCCGCCAGCAACTCGCCGATGACCCGCTTGTGAGCAAGGTCCGCGAGGAAATGCCGCTCACCGAAAAAGAGGAGGACGAACTCGCCCGTAAACTCAACAGCCCCGATAACTATTTCAATGAGGACAATCTCCGCCGTGTCTACCGCCAGCCGGGTGGCAACCTGATTGATTTTATCCGTGCGGCGCTTGGCACGCTGAAGATCAAAACACGCGAGGAAATGATCACGGAAAACTTCCAAGCATGGCTGGTCAGCAAAAACTTCCGCCCTGAGCAGGCTGGATATCTCG
>CAILNN010000324.1 GCA_903835555.1 uncultured Verrucomicrobiota bacterium | reverse complement strand
TTTATCGCCGTCAATTGTGCTGCCATCCCGGAAACGTTGCTCGAGTCAGAGCTTTTTGGGCATGAACGCGGTGCCTTTACCGGGGCCGTGGAGCGGCGGATCGGACGGTTCGAGCAAGCCCAGAATGGCACGCTGTTTCTGGATGAGATCGGTGAAATGGGAGCCAGCACCCAGGCTAAGCTACTCCGGGTATTGCAGGAACGGGTTATTCAGCGTCTGGGCGGACGGGAAACCTTGCCCGTCGATGTCCGGATCATCGCCGCCACCCACGTCGATCTGGAAGCAGCCATCGCCAACCGTGAATTCCGCGAGGACCTTTTCTACCGCCTGAATCAAGTCACCATCACCTTGCCGCCCCTTCGCGAGCGATTGGACGACCTGCCCGTGCTGGTGCCGCACTTCCTCGCCAAGCATGGGTCCATTCTGGGAATCGCATCGCCCACCATGGTCGTCGATGCCTGGGAAGTCCTCAAAGACCACTCATGGCCTGGCAATATCCGCGAATTGGAAAACATCATTCGCCTGGCACTCCTTCGCCAGCGGGGCCACCCAATTACCGCCCAACTCCTCAGAGACCTGTTGTCGGCGGCGACTCGCGGGCGCACCCCCGAATCATTGGGGTTGGCGAGCCTAGTGGCAGAAGAGTTGGCGAGTGCCCAGCGTGGCGAAGTTTCCGATGTCCATCATCGGATCTTGGAGTGCACTGAGAAGGAACTCTTCGGCCAAGCCATCGCCTTGGCGGGCGGCAATCAAGCCAAAGCCGCTCGTTGGCTGGGAGTTTCCCGTGTCACCATGCGGGAAAAGCTACGCCATTTTGGTCTCAAAGCGGCTGCCGACGAATCGACTTCGGGTGTGGAGCCGCCAGCTTGATCGGTAGCCGATGCCGCGTGATTCGGCGTTTGGGCGATGGTCGCCCGTGCGCTAGACTGGTAGGCGTGACGTTTGTTACCGAGTTTGATCAACTCCCGTGGCCGGTCCTGTTGCGCCAGGCGCGGGAAGGTTCACGGGCTCAAGCCGCCCAAGTGCTGGCATCGGGTCCCCGAAGTCTGTCTGACTTTGCCCTTCTGTTATCGCCCGGAGCGTCGGAATTGTTGGAATCGATGTGTCGCAGGTCCCAAGCCCTTACCCGCCAGCGGTTCGGGCGGGTGATCCGCTTATTTGCACCCCTTTACCTGAGCAACGAGTGCATCAACAATTGTGCTTACTGCGGCTTTTCCCGCGACAATGCCATCCTGCGGGTCACCCTGACCGTGGACCAGGTAGTCCGGGAAGCCAAAGCCCTTTATAGCCAAGGCTTTCGCAGTATTCTTTTGGTGGCCGGTGAGCATCCCAAGTTTGTCTCGGGCGCATACCTCCGGGATTGCGTCGCCGCCTTGCACGGTTGGATTCCGTCGATCGCTCTTGAGGTCGGCCCGATGGAAACCGATGACTATCGTCCCCTAGTGGATGCCGGGGCTGAAGGATTGGTGGTTTACCAGGAGACCTACGACCGAACGGCCTACGCTCAATTGCACACCGCCGGTCCCAAGCGTGATTTCAATTATCGGCTCGCCACCCCGGAACGAGCCTATGCCGCCGGGTTTCGCCGTCTCGGCATCGCCGCCCTCCATGGCCTCGCCGACTGGCGATACGAGGCGATCGCCACCGCCGCCCATGCTGCATTTCTCTCCCGGGTCTGCTGGCAATCGATGGTGACACTGGCGATCCCTCGCCTCCGTCCGTGCGCGGGCGATTTTCAGCCGCTCACCGGTCTCAATGACCGCGAGATGGTTCAATTGATGGCCGCGTTCCGGTTGTTCTTGCCCGATGCCGGTTTAGTCCTCTCGACTCGTGAGCCGAAGTCCATGCGGGATGGCCTCCTGCCTCTCGGTGTCACCCATGCCAGTGCGGGGAGCCACACCGAACCCGGTGGTTACACCGGGGCTGGACGCGACGACCTGCACCAGACCGTTCGCGGCCGGCGGGTGGAACTGGAAGCGCCGACTGCGACGGAAGACTCGGCTAACCGACGGGCTACGGGCCAATTCGAGATATCCGACGATCGGTCACCGACAGAATTCGCCAAGCAAATCCGTCGCCTTGGATGTGAACCCGTCTGGAAGGACTGGGACAGCGCCCTTGGAACCGTGCAGGAGTGAAAGGTCGTTGGAGGGACTGGTTATAAGGTCGTTGGAGGGACTGGTTATGGATTTAGATGACCGATACGTCCAGCAGGCCTTTCTTGAGTTGGGATTCGAATACTATCGATGCGGCAAGGTCATGCCGGAAGAATTTACGGGTGAACTTGGCTCGGACGAATCCTTCACGGCGATGGCCCATCAGGCACGTTCAGAAGGGTGGATTGTTAGCGATGTTGATTGACCGGTGGGAAGCATTGAAAT
>CAILNN010000323.1 GCA_903835555.1 uncultured Verrucomicrobiota bacterium | reverse complement strand
GTCTTTCCCATTTGGAAACCGAACGACATCATTGACCAGGGTCAGGTACTTGTTCTCGAACACAACCGGCACCGCACCCGACGGGGGGACCACTATCTCTATTTCACCGGATTCGACGCTACCGGTGTAGCGGTCGGCTGGTGGTAAATCGGAATACAACAACGGCGTCATGGAAGGATGAGGCACTGAACGGGCTAGAAAATCAATGGAGGTGTGCCTGTATCGCCACTGACAGGCCGATAAATACCGTAGTCGTGAGTGATTCAACCTCTGCATCTTCCAACGGTTCTACGCTGCGGTTTCTGACCGCGCATCAATGGATATGGAGGATCAAAGAAGCACTAGTGGAATGTCTCCAAAATGAGTTCAGCTAACCGTCCCGTCAAATCGGTCGGTCCAGCCTTTAAACTCTTCCAACCCCCCTGGTCTTGCGCGGGACGCCTCAGCTTGGAAATAGCGCAACCCCGCAGGGGTTTAATCAATCTGCAACCCATACCCGGGGTATGCTCGCGGACGACCCTACCCCGGGCTTTGTTTCTCAACCCCGTTGGAGTTGGTAAATCAGAATCCGCGTCTCTCTTCCTTTCGTTCATGCGGTGCCACTCCATTTCCACTTTCCCCATTACCTAACGCGCGAGGCCAGGAGTCCGGAGACTCCATCCGAGGCTCCACGGAGTGTCGCTACTGATGCGATTCGAAAGTCGGATGCGATCGGTAGGGCGAGATTCCATCGAGCCATGGACCGTAACCCGTCAAAATCGCGCCCCTTCGCAAATTCACCAAGGCCAATTCGCGTCCGCTGGGCACACCCCGTCGATTGGTCCCCCAAAACCTTCAAAACCGCCTGCGGTCCAGCCACTCCACATTCCGCTTCTGCTCGGTTGGTACCGACACGGGCTCGTTGGTCTTGAATGCCGAGCGGAACAACCAATGCCGCCGCATCAAGGTATCGGTGGTGTCAGCCAACAAGGCCGCCTTATCGGCCAGTCGACTGACATTTCCCACCAGGTTGGTGCTGGTGACCTGCGATTCAAGCGAAGCAACCAGCGATTGGACATTGGAGACCGCCCCTTGGACCTGGATAAATAGCGGCTTCAATTCGCGGGAAAGCTCCTGTGCCGTCACCAGCGCTCCGCTGGCGTTGGTCATCACCGGTTGGAGATTCTCCTCGGTCCGGTGCAAATCATTCAGGGTAATCTCCAGTCCGCGCATCAGGTTCGTCGGAATGGCCAGGTCTCCAATTCCTCCCGGCTTGGACAATGCAGGGCGCAGTTGCGCGGTGATCCCATGAATATCGAACAGGATGCCTGCCAGCTCATTGGTCAGACCGGGCAGGGCATCCCGGACCATGGCCGCGACTTGCTCCGCTTGGTCCATCAAAGAAACGGTGTTGGTTGTCGCAATAAAATAGCCATGGTCCCGGCGCTTAAATGGGTGGTAGGTTAGAAACTTATTGGTCCGTTCCGCCGTCGGAGGCTTGTAGGCAAATTGTTCATTTAGCACCGCGGGAGTGGCATTGGACGAAACAACCGTTGGGATTCCCAGTCCCTCGGCCCGGGTGAGCTCCAGCCAGGAACCACCGAGAAGGTCAATGCCGGTTCCGCCCAGGCGACAGATCGAATCGGTGTGGATATACCCATAGTACGGTTCGCGGACGAGGTAATGCACGTACACGTTCCACTTCATCCAGCGATTGTAAGCGTTGTCCTCGGCGGTCGTGACACTATCCACCTTTCCAATCGTGAACCCCATCATCTTCACCGGAGTGCCCTCATGAATGGCTCCGGCATTCTCCAGATAGGTGTAGTAAGGAACTTCCACGACAAACCAGCCCCGCTCATCCCCGGTGGTCTTAATCCACCAGCCGATCGCTGCCAAGAATAGCAGTCCGCTTCCAATCAGGAATGCCAATACCAGCCATTCCACTCGTCGGAGGCGGGTACGAATCTGGGGGGTGAGGTCGTGCATGGTGCAGAGTCAGGAGAAATGGGATACGGTACCGGTGTTTAGCTCATCGCGTGCTCCGAGTGTTCCGCCAGGAGTTCTCGGACGGCATCCGATCGGTCGCCCAAGAGTTGTTCCCGCGTGCCCACGATTTTCCACCCGTGCTTGTCGATAATCGCGAATTGGTTCGAGGGGTTCACGAATGGACGTAGTTCTTCAGCGGTGACAATCAATGTGACCGGGCGTCCATCGCACCAAGCGTGTCCTCTATTAAACTCCTGGAGATGGCGTCGCATGGCCCTGGCTTGGGTTGAGTCCAGGCTCCGCAATGGGTCATCGACCAATAGAATCGCCGGGCGCAGGACCAAGGCACGAGCCAGCGCCACCCGCTTGGCCACACCATAACCAATCTTGCCCGGGTACCGGCTGGCCACGGTGACTAGGTCCAGGCTTTCCAGAAGGGGCGCGACCGCCTCGGTGGCGTCCGCGAAACTCAGTTCGCGATGGTACCGAAGTGGAAGGGTCAGATTTTCAAGGACAGTCAGGTCGGTGAACAATCGACCCGAACCTTCAAAAACCACTCCGACTCGAAGGCGCAGGTCCCGAGCCTCCTTGGGAGTCAAGCCGTCGAGACTTACACCAAAGAGGCGGACGGTCCCACTCAACACGGGGGTCAATCCCGCCGCTGCCTCCAGAACTGCCGACTTCCCGCTCCCTTGTAGTCCGCCAATGACCCACGATTCCCCCTCCGCGATGCGCCAATCGATCCCGGTGACCGCCGCTGTCGCCTCCTCCGCTAAGTTCACCGAGGCTCCATCAAATTCGAGTACTGGAGAGTTCATCAGGGCACCCTATAGAAGAATGTAGAGTGGAATGAACCCAATATCCACGATCAGGCAGATGACCAAACAGTAAACCACCGTCAGCGCCGTCGTGTCGCCGAGTTGCTCCAGCCGAAGCGGTCGCGCCAGACCTTGGTAGCTGACCACCAAAGCGGTGATCATCCCAAACAATCCGGACTTGGCCGCCAGGAGCGGAAAATCGACCCAAGAAAGGGCGGATACGATTCTTCCGAGGTAGGCCTCGGGATTGACTGGCAAACCCCGGCTAAAGGCAAAGACATAGCCGCTGAACAGAGCGGTCAAGATGCAATAGAGGGTCAATCCCATGACCGAGATGGTGAATCCGATCACTCGCGGCACCACCAGGTAGTGAATGGGATCAATGCCGAGGGCTTCCAACGCTTCGATCTCGCCCAGCGCACGCGCGGTGCCGAGTTCGATCACACTCGCTGTCCCAACCCGGGCAAAAACGACAAGGCCAGAAACGAGAGGGGCCAATTCGCGGATAATGACCGTGACGACCAGGGCTCCCGAGTACTGATTGGCTCCCACTTGTTGGAGGATGGCTTCAATCTGCCCAATGATCAACACGCCCAACGCCATTCCCAAGAAACAAACCATGGGAACCATTCGGACCCCGGCGCGAAAAAGTTGGTTCCCTATCATGGGCGTGATCAGCCCGCGTGCGCGTCTATGTTGAGTGATCAACGTTCCCAGCGTGATGAGGGTAAACGCCATCATCCGCTCCACCGTCGACGTGGTGGAAACCACGCTCCGAGCCGTCCGATTAATGGACGTTCGAAGCCCAAGAGGCCATGACGTTCCAACGGCCATCGAATAGGTGCCCTATGACTTCATCGTCTCCGGGTCGATTCTCTCGGAGCGACACCAATCGGC
The DNA here is from genome assembly GCA_903835555.1 of uncultured Verrucomicrobiota bacterium. GTDB lineage: Bacteria > Verrucomicrobiota > Verrucomicrobiia > Limisphaerales > UBA9464 > CAILNN01. The sequence goes on along the minus strand of CAILNN010000323.1, from coordinate 8,044 downwards.
ATACGCTAAAGGCGAGATTTCGCTCGGCTTGATTTCGCTACGCCCACCCCAAAACACGTTGGTGTAAGACACCTCGATTCCCGCCTCTGCCAAATGCCGGTCGATGGCTGCCTTGTGGGCCAGGACCATCTCTTTGTCCGTTCCATGGGCGACTCCCATCACATTGACATGGTGAAACTCCGGTCCGCCTTCCCGCCAATAGGCATGGGTCATGATGTGGTGGCGTCCGACCTCGCGTCCGGCATCAATCTCCCGCCCGGGAGGGACTGCCCAATGAAAAAGAGCATTGAAACGAGTCACCCGCTCACCGCTAGCCAATGTCTTGACGTGCTCCAGGAAGGTACTGAAACGCCCGATGATTCCACGTTGGTCCAGTTCGGTCGCAATCCGGTGGAATTCTGCCAGTGAAACTCCAGCCTCTGCGGCCCGGTCTTTCCACAAATCCGACTTTAGTTCCTCGGGGGCAAATTCCCGCTTGAGAGCCGTCAGCACCCGCCATTCTAGATCGCTGAGTTCGGCAACCTTGACCTCAACCGCCTCGGCTAATTCATCGGCGCGGCTTCCCGGTTCCATGCCGCGACGCCGCACATGTCCGACACCCAGGGCAAAGAGGCGTGTTGCCGGCATTAGTCGAAAATGCTCCGCTCCAATCCGTTGGGCCAGGTATGCCGCATGACGTGCCAGCGAGTAGCCCTGGGGAACTTTAAGGGTGGTCCACAAACGATAATTGGACCCCACCGTCGCGGTGTCCGTGGAACGAATCACCACATGCCCGCTGAACGGGTCCTTTTGAAAGAGAAAATCAAAAGCGGCCTCCGTTTTCTCAATCGGTACCTGCCAGGCACACAGCGCTCCGTCCGCCAGATTGGTTGCCAATAGGGTTTGCCGCACCCGCCGAATCACTCCAGCCCTCAACATCGCCTGAATCCGGGCAATGACCTGATCCAACGGTACTTCGGCCTGGCGGGCAATTTCGCCCAGCGGATCGGGTTGAAATCCAGAAAGCCGGTCCTCTGAAATGGCCAGGATACGGGCATTGATTGGGTCGGTCGTCTCGACGGGGACAGTAGACTGCGGGTTCATCAAGGTAACTAGAATGACGGGAATTCATGGCTCTCGCATCAAAAAGCATCATCAAAAAGGCAACCTGGGAGCGCGGATATTTTGCTCGCTCGTCTTATCTGCATTCATGGCATCGAGTCCGGTCAATTCCATTGCGTCCAGTCTTGACACCCAACCGTCATAATTCTGACATTGACTTTCCCACCTCCATTTCTGACACCCTACCGCTCGTCTTCTTAACGCGGCAGTGGGACGGTGTCGTCGAGACGAGATTGTATCTGGCTGGTAGGCTCGAGCATTCTGAAACCTGCGAGTGCGGGTTCCCTTCATCGCCGGTTGGGTGATTGTGTTAGTCGGTTATTGAGTAGGTTATGGACGCCCAGACGAGGCTCTATGTGGGCAATTTGCCCTTTCAGGCGCAGGATCGTGATCTCCAGGACTTTTTCAGCTCCGCCGGAGTCGTCACCAACGTTAATCTGATGATGGATCGGGTCACCGGGCGTTCCCGGGGCTTTGCATTTGTAGAGTTCAGCACCCCCGAGGAAGCTCAACGGGCGGTGGATTTGTTCAATGGCAAAGACTTCAGCGGTCGCCCGTTGACGGTCAATATCGCCCGACCCCGTGAAGAACGGCCCCCGGGTGGTGGTGGTGGCGGCGGATTTCGTCGTGAACGTTCCTTCGGCGGTGGTGGTGGTGGTGGCGGAGGAAGCGGCGGATACCGTGGTGGCGGCGGTGGCGGTGGTGGTGGCGAACACCGCAGTGGTGGTGGTGATTACCGCGGCGGCGGCGGCAGCGACTATCGTGGCGGTGGTGGTGGCGGTGATCGTGGTGGCTGGCGCGACGATCGTCGCGCTGGCTGGCGGGGCGATCGCGACTGATCCGACTGGATGCTCTTTCAGGAGGGCGTCCTTACTTATTCGCTTCCTAGCTTTACTTTGTTAGCGTTGTTAGCCTCTAGCCGAAGCCGGAGGCTTCCCTGCCGGTGGTTGAGCGTAGCGACACCACCGGATTGTCGTCGTATGCTTCGACGGCACCCCGGTCAGGGGTGCCAGCCAGACGTCGCCATGCCCCGACGTGAATGGCGAACTCTTCATGAAAAACCGCACGGAACTCGACTGATATCACGCCGATAGAGTCCCTTTGTGGCTGGCATCCCGGAGGGATGCCGAACATTGCCTAACCGTGACCCGGTGGTGTCGCTGCGCTCAACCCATGTCATCTATTGGCTGGCGCATACAGACAAAGCCATTTTGAAAACACGGCCTAGACTTTGATGGCGAGATAGGATGCTTATCATGAGTAAATTGATCTTTTTTAAAATCCTCCGCAGAGATGCGGCGATCGAATCTGTTCAGGTAGCGGAAAGGCTTGAAGGCGGCCGTGGTAGCTCATCGATGTCCGGATACCCCAGGTCTCCAGACCTGCCCGGCGGTCCGAACTGCACCCCGCTGCACACGGAGCGCAAGGGACATACCTCTTACGGATGCGGTTGACCTGAAGGCGGTTTTGCTGTGGGTGAATTTGCCCTGGGACCAAAGCGGATGTGCAGGCTGCTGTATCCGGCGGGGCGATCGCCGTAGATGCCCCGGGTGATTCCCCAACAAAGGGCGATGCAAATGATAGCGGAGACGATGCCGACGAAAATCAATGGCCCGAATCGGCGTTCAGGCGATGCCTGCCCCTGGATTGTTCTTGATTCTCCCGGGCGTTCCCGAAGAATGCCAATGGTGCAGATTAAGGCGTTGAGGTGGATCACACCCTCGGTCACCAGACGTTGCGGGGTAAAGGCGGTCATTTCCCGGAGCAGATTGCCCAGAACCATCGCCCATAGCAGTGCCAGGAATAGCAACTGTCCAATGCCAAGCCAAGTCGACGGGATTAGGGCGATCGGTTGCCGCCGATGCGCTTGGAGAATAACAAACAAAGCGATACCAACTGCCGCCCATGCCGCTTCGTGCCAGGCCCAAGCGGGTAGTCCGTAAATCACTGCAGGAATAGCCTTTGCCTTAACCCAAAACTCCGAATTCTGTCGGAGATTCAAATAGGTCACGCCGACGACCGCCAAACCGGCGGCCCACGGTTCGGTCCAAGCCTGGACCGGAGGCCCTTCGGAAACCACCGGGGCCACCCGGGCGAGTCGGAACATGGCCACGGCCACTCCCAGGCCGTTGATTAGACCATAGGTTTGTTCCAAGACACTGTGCCAATTGGTATCCAAACCAGTCGCGATGCCCAATAATTTGATCAGCGTTGCTCCGGCAAAACCGATTCCCCCATAAATGCCGGTCACCCAAGTGGCCTCGGTGACCCAACTCAATCCTTGCCGGTAACAGAAAACCCATAGACCAACCACGATGCCGATTGCCCCGGCCCAATTATCGCCGCGCGGTGGGGTCATTCGCAGGCCCAATCCTGGGACCAAGACGAGAAAGGCGATCCACCATCCGACGGCTGCGTGGAGCAGAAGCGAACTGGCAAAATCCAATCGGCGTCGGATCATCGCTAATCCAACGACAGCCACGATGACTCCCAAGGCTTCGAGCCAACTGGTGTCATACCAGTATAAGGGGCTGTCTTGCCGAAAATCGACATCAACCCGGTCCCAAATACCGACGGCGATACTGGTCAGGGTCCAGACCACGACAATGGATGCCAGTGGGGCAAAAAAGCTCGTCAATCGTTCGCGGTCCAGAAGGGCCGGAAGAGCGACGGCCAGGCCGCCGGGAGCGGCCCAAAGAAACCCAAGCAGAAAGAGACAGGCGTAGCCGTAGACGACGGTAAGGGAATCCCCCGAATGGGTGTACCCGATGACCTGCATGTAGGACATGCTGCCGCCCAGCGACCAACCGATGGCTCCTGCCGCTCCGAAAAAGGCCACTCGTCGCTGCCAATCGGCCCGACCGGAGAGGAGGGCCACTGCCATCGCCGCCAGAGAACCAGGCAGCATGGCCCCAATTTCATGACCAAAATTGCCCCGGATGCCCCACCCTATCGAGAGGGAAAGGGCGACCATGATCACGCGCCAACCCCAAGGGTACCCAAGTCCCTTGAACCATGATAAAGTTCGCATATTGACGGTGAAACTCTGAAAGTGGAATAGCGGCCATGGCGGCCCGCCATCAAGTCACCCTAACGAGCGGCGAAATCCAAGTCAGACCGGCGTGGTGGGTCCGGCGCTGGTGTGCCGCCCCAGTGGACCTAGCAATTTCGCTGCACCGGCGGTGACCAATTCCAGCTCAGTAGCGGTCATGAAAAACTGGAAGCCTTGTTGTCTGTATTTTTCAATATCCTCCGCCGTTCCCGCTGGACGACCGAGAACCTTTCCATGCCGCTTGGCCACGGAGACGATATGAGCCACGGCCTCCGCCAGTTTAGGATCTGTCTGGTCACCTCGGAAACCGAGCGAAAAGGAAAGGTCACTTGTCCCGATAAAAATGACGTCTAGGCCGGGAGTAGCTGCAATGGCTTCGATGTTCTCCAGGCCTGCCCGGTCCTCCACCATGGCCACCACTAAAATATTTTGGTCGGCAAAATCGTAGTATTCTTTGGCCGGTGGCCACCGGAGTTGGGAGAGGTAGGCACCCGACCCACGCAAACCATTGGGCGGGTATTTGCAGGCGGCCACCGCTTGTTGAGCCAGACCGGGCGTGCTGGTAAACGGGAAGATGATTCCCAACGACCCTTGATCCAATGCGACCTTGGCCGTCCAAAGTTCATTCACTGGCGGACGTGCGATGGGGGTTATGTCGAGACCCCGGGTTGCCAGGATCATGTTGCGGAGCCCTTCTCGGGTGATCGATCCGTGCTCCATTTCGAACCAAAGGAAATCAAATCCCTGCGATGCCAGATGAGCCGCCATCTCGGGGCTGTTCATCATGACCACCGCCCCAATGGCGATTTCCCCGTCGGCAAGACGACGGCGCAGTCGAACGACGGGATTTTGGATATGGGTGGGCATGTCGGGAAAAATGGGGAAATGGAGTGGATTGGAATGCGAACAGGGAAAGTTTTGGCGCAATCTGAACGCCTTGTCTAGTCACCGTCGGCCCTAACCTCGGCTTGCTCAACGATGAAGCCAATCGGGAACCCGTTCGCAGGGCCGCAGCTTTTTTCGGCTCCCGCTTCGTTGCTCACTCCTCACAGACCACTGCGGGTATGCTCGTCGCTCGTCGCCTCGCGCGAGCCGGAAATCCCTCGCGGCAAACTGTAAGCTATTTCGGAAACACGACACTAGGCCTGGGTTCCCTTGGTGGGATTACTGCTTCAGCACCAGAGTTGCTGTGGCGGCGGCAGGGGCATCGGCCCGGTCTTCCAGGGAAGCGAGAATGCTCCAGGCATCGCGATGGACTTTGCCTTCAAATTTTTTCTGGCCATTGACGGTGATCCGAATGGGTTGATCCAGGTCGATGAGTTGGTCGGCGAGTCGTAGATGAAGATCGGTGGGGATGTCTCCGGTGATTTGAATAGATTGTTGGTCGACGGTGGCAATCAATTGCTGGTTGGGCTTGAGGTCAGCAGATGGAGCGGTCTCAAGCCAATAAAAGCGGGTATGCGGTACGCCGCTTTGCTTCCAGACGACTTTCTTGGGCCAGTTTTGACGTTGGAATCCGGCCATCCACGGGACCGCCTCAGCATCTTTCCTGTTCATCCAATGGCCCAGGCCGGGGTAGATATGAACTTGATGGAGGTAGCCGCCGGGGTCCGCTTGAGCCAAACGGTCGAGTTCAGCCCCGCGCTCGGCGGCAATTTTGTTCCGGTTATAGGCAGCATCCTCGCCTCCCATGAAAATCGAGAATGGCAAATTACGGAGACCGAGAAGGGACGCGTCGTTCGGGTGGCCCGCCATCATGGAGGCAGCGGCCAATTGGTCGGCCATCCGGGGAGCCAACTGCCAGACGCCATCGCCACCGGCGGAATAACCCATCAGATAAACTTTGTCGGGGTTGACACCAGCAAAGGCGACGTAGTCTTCGATCAGGCGATTGAACATTGGGTCGATGTGGGATTCGTGCCAGAGATTCCAGGTATCGGTTGGGGCACGAGGAGCCACGTAAATGCCCTCGTCGGGCTTGTAGAGCCCAATCTGGTTGGTCCACTGCTGACTGTTGACAGCGGCAGGTGCATTGCCGCCGCCGTGCATGGAAATCCAGAGACTATGACCGCCCTTGGGTGCCTCGCCGTAGGTCCGTGCCATCCAGTGAAGGGTCTTGCCCTGCCAGTCGATGGCCTGGGAGTTGAACTCGGCCTGACGGGCCGAACGGATGAGTTGCAGCCGATGGAATGAAAGAATTTCCAGAGCGCGATGGGCTTCTGATCGCGTCAATGGGTTCTGCAATGCGGGAATCGGGAACGAACTCTGGTCGGGAACGAACTTGACGGTGCACATCAGCGAGGTTTTGTGCAACCAAGCTTCGAGTAGCAGGATATTAGGTGAAGGCGGAGTTAGCTCCGACCAAGTGGCGTCCAGAGTGGATTCTCCCACGGCCAACGGACCGAAGGGAAGCTCGCGGGTTTCATGGGCCACGGTGAATCGAAGCCATCCATGGGTTCCGGGTGGTAGTTCGAGGCGCGGCATGTCATTCAGGTCTGCCCTTCCCGCCTTGGTTTCGCCTTCGGCCAAGACCTTACCCGTCGGGTCAATGGCCTGGAGGGATGCGACGCGACGTTCACGGTGCGGTTTTTCCAGGAGGCGAACACCTAAGTGTGCGGTTGGCACCGGAATAGCCGCGGTTCCGGCAGGTGCGGCCTTGGCGTAGCGAGCGGTGACATTAACCGCAGCAACGGAATCGCTTTCTTTGGCCCAGACCATCGGGAAATAGGTGCCATCGCGCTTCCAGGAAGTAGCAAAAATGGCGTGCCGACGGTCATCGGCTTTGGCTTGGCTCGCGTCACCAACAAACCAGCCTCGGTCGAATCCGGCAGCGTCATATTCATCCGCTCCGGTAAAATGCCAGTCACCGTCCCAAACTTCGGCCCAGGTGTGGTTGCCACGTTCGTTCATCCAGACAAACGTTCCGACCGCGCGGGCGGGAATACCAACGGAACGGCAGGCGTCGACCAAAATGACGGAAAGACCGGTGCACGTCGCCTTGCCGAGGGCCATGGACTCGGCGGGGCTTTGATTGGGTCGCTTTCGTCCGGTGTTGTAGTGGACATTGACCTGCTTGAAGAGTTCGCGATTCAGAATCTGTGCTGCTTCGGTGGCCGAACGCGCGTTTTTGACCCATTCACGAGAGCGTGCATAGAGGTCGGCACGCCATGGGTCCCTGGGTTCATCAAAAACGGCATACGGCAGGACGTCATTGAGAAAAAGGTCTTCCGGAACTTCCCTGGCCCAGGAGAATTCGGCGCGAGCCTTAAGGGCGAACTCCAGGTTTTCGATCAGGAAAGTCGAGGAAAGTTTTTCCCGATCGGCGGGCGGCATATTGTCCGCGAGGAACCGGGCCGCGCGGGCTCCGGCATCGCCAAATTTGGTTTGGGCCTCGGCGATGAAGTCATCCGTGGGTGTAGCCGCAGCCATCCACGTGCAGAAAAGCAGGAGGGAAAAGAATCGCACGGGAGAATGATACCGATCGCCTGAATGAATTCCATGAAGAAGGCTTACCATTCAAACGGCCTCGGCTTTCGGGGCGGACCATCGATGCGCGACGGTGAGTACTTGGTAGGAAAGTTCGCTGCCCAGGAAAATGATGCCGATGGAAAACGGGTCTGCCCAGCGGGTCAGGGTTGAATCAGACCAACCGAAGATGAAGGCAACCACCGTATTGCGAACAAGCATCACCACGTCGAAATTACGGCCCGCGCATTCAAGAAGTGCCATCATGAGAACATACATTCCGCATGGCGTCAGCCAATCAAGCCAAGCATCTTGTTCTTTCGGTCCTGGTAATCCTCTTGCGGTGAGCCAAAAGAAAATGGGTGAAGTCAGAGTACCATAGACGAGTCCGGTCCAAGCGGTTGCCAGAACCGGTGATATTTCCAT
>CAILNN010000322.1 GCA_903835555.1 uncultured Verrucomicrobiota bacterium | reverse complement strand
TTGGCGCTGGCCGGGTAGGTGATGCCATCGACACTCGCATAGGCAAGCAGAGGGATGGCGGAAGAACCGACCACCACGGTGTTGGTCGGTCCTTGAGCGCGACCACTGTAGTTAAAATTGGTACTGCCCGTGACCGCGATGGTCGAGTTGGTGGGTGTTACGCTCAACGTCCCCGGCACGTAGGTGATGCTGTAGTTCGAGGTCTTGAACGTACCGCCCGCCGCAAGCGAAGGCGTCAGTGTGTAACGCCCAACGCCGTCGGTTGCACTCGTACCACCGGAGGCGGTGAGCGTCACCGAGCCAACCGTCTCCGAGTTGGTGAGGCCTAAGGCGGTGAAATTGGTCTGGCCGGCACCCAGGGTCAACGGGGTGCCGTATGTCTTGGATAGAGGTAAAGCTGTGATCTGCAGCGGAGCCTTCTGTATAGCGAAGGCAAATGGGCTTGAAACAGCACCCGCGTGAGTGGCATCTGCTGCTACGGTTGCGGTAACGGAATAAGTACCCGGAAGAATAGGCGGAAGAAGACTGGGGCCATAGGACGTGCCTCCAGTTCCTGAGTAAAAATAATCGATTGCCCCACTTGACCCGGAAACGGAACTGGTCGATGGGCCATGTCCCAATCCGTTGTAGGTAAAAGTCGATGCTCCGGTTACCTGAATCGTGGATGGCGATCCGCTACCAAAACCTGACGACGAAACCACTGAAAGGGTACTCGATTGGTAGGAGATGGCATAATTCTGGGTGCTCGCAGTTCCTCCGGCAGCTGCACTGGGGGACAGGATGTAAGTGCCATTCGTGTCGCTGGAATTAGTGCCCCCGGAGGCGCTGAGCGTGACACTTCCCCAATACTCGTTGTTGACAAGTCCACCTGCCGTGAACGCTGTTTGCCCAGTTCCCAAGACAAGGGCACTTCCGAATGGTTTGATCACGGGAAGTGCTGCAATTGTTGCCACTGCTGAATTGATTACAAATGAAAACGCAGACGAGGTTGCTGAGGGGTAAGTTCCGTCGCTGGCGACACTGGCGGTAACAGTATAATTGCCTGCGGATGTCGGCCTTATGGCGGAAGGTCCGTAGACATTAGCGCCCGCGCCGACATAGCTGAACGTCACTGCACCTGAGGATCCAGTCTCGGAAACAGTATTTGGACCCTGCGGAAGGCCTGAATAGGTATAAGCGGAGGCCCCGGAAACAGCAATGGACGACGTCGGAAAGGTGGTGGAGTCAGCAACGACCCGCACCATCGGCGTGTACGGAGTGGCAAACAGGGCAGAAGTACTATCCCGCCGGAGAAAATTAATCGGTATTGTTCCGTCCCAGTAGTAGTTGGTCGAATCACGACTATCGAAAATATCGGTAGGATCGTTTGCGCCGACTGTGGTACCACCGCACGTACCTCCAGATGTTGAGTAGGCAAAGGCGAGGAAGTTATAGTTTTGCTCGCCTGTTGCTCCTGTTGGGTTGCTTCCGTAATGGCTCGTATTGGCCGACACCGTGTAAACGATGTTGCCAGTGGCGACGACGTTTAGGGAACTGAGGTCAAATGTTGCATTGAATGCAATACCGTTCGATATCCAACCTGTGGGCCGATAAGGAATAGAAATAGATTGGGTTACCGAGACCAAAAGTAATCCAGGGTACGAATAGTATCCGCCAGCGTAGATTTTAAGGGTTAGCGGATAGTTGTAGCTGGATGCACCCCCAAAATCTTCTGACTTGGCAGAAGAGCTGAGTGTGACCGTGACGGACGTGAGCCGCCGATTGGTGCCCGCCAAGGTAAGGCGATCACCGATTTCGGCGATATGCCCCGATTCAAAACCATGGGCAAAATAATCGGTTGCCAAGGTCCCCGGGATTGAATTGAAAATGGTTGTTCCGGCGGCTGATAGTCGCGTCAACATCCCACCATCCGATACGGCGACGACGAGTAGGGCAACGCAAAGAAACCATCGCAGAATCAAGGAGAGACGCCCTGACTTATTAGATTCATGTAAAACTATGGTATCTGAGAGTCCCATTTGGCCGACCATTGTCTTACCGGTTTCAATATTGTCAATCGGGTCATGAGAGATTTTTGCTACAAAAAACCCCTAGGATGTTTTCGCAAGCTGTTGCCTGAGTGGCTGTCCAGGTGTGAATGATTTCCTTTCATAATCCGCACGGATGCCCCGTCGAATGGGTGATTTGTTCGACCCTAGAATGTTGTGGGCTCCCCTTTTGAAACAATTTGGCGAAAATGAATATGCCCACTTGCGAGAATGGCCGGACGCGTGTACACCTAACAACCTGCTAGGTCAAACCCATGTCGGGCGGCCCCATGCACGACCCACTTTCGGATTACCAAACTCTCGGATCAATGAAAGATGGTAAAGTTGTGAATCACCTTGCCTCACTCGGTACCGCCGCAAACGCTCAAATTGCCTTCGCTAGGGCGAGGGGGGCATTAATCGTCTGGTTGCTCTTGCTGACTCAGTACGCAACCCGGGCGATCGTCTTTAACGGAACCGATTACCCCGTGCCCACCGACGGAGTCACAGACGCTCAGCCTGGCCTGAAGGCCTACTTTGCCGCTGTTGCCGCAGCGACCGGAAACAAGAGTGTGACCCTACCTGCTGGAAAATACCTGATTGGACTCGCAAGCACGGCCAATCAAATTTCCCTGCCATCGAATACAACGATCGATGCTTCATTGGCCCAATTCGTTTTCCCAACCAACCTTCCTACCTCCAATTCGGCATATCCATTCCCACTCGCATTCGCAACGGTTGATGCGACCAATCTTATTTAGAACGGAGGTAGCCTGCTTGGGTATGGATTCGACCTCTATGCCAACGACCCATCTACGAATCTTTGGAAACCGAAGGAGACGCCAGCGTTCCTTTACTTTTCATCCACCGCAGGTCATGGGTGTCAAAACCTGACCATCAAAGGCCTCTCGGCTACAAATTTTTCGGGCCCGGTGGTCGCGGTGAATGGAATAGGCTCGGGGAGCCTTCTCTCAACTGCCACAACGACAGCTTGCTCAAATCTTCTATTGACAAACTGTGTCTTTGCGAACTGCGGAATGTTCTTTTGGGACTATTCCTATCTTCTCCAGATTATTTGCTACTCCAATCAGTACTCCGCTGCGCAATGGTGGATGGCCACGAACTACGAAGCCCCAGGCGCGATCATAAGTCCCGTCACAACCACTGCTGGCTCAAGCTTGGTGGGATTTACCAATCCCGGCTTGGTCGCTTTAAACACGAACTCTTCATCAACACTATATCAGTGCACATTTTTTGGAATTGTTCCCTCTTCCACGCCTCAAATTGTTGCTGGAAATCCGTATTTTGTCGTCGCAACAAACGCCAATGGCATCTTTGTTTCAGCAACCCAGGGAGGCAGCGCCATCCAGTTTACGGGTAATTCCTCTGGAAATCTGGGATTGGTGCCAAGTATTGGTTCAGCAGGCAATAGCATGTACAAGCCTTATGGACAAAGCGGAGTCTGCTATTCGGGAGCATTCTACTTCGTTGACTGCAATCAGGTCACCGTGACTGGTTGTACTTGGAGTTCACCCGGTGACAGCAGTCAGTTTTCTCGGACCGCCAACATCACAGTCACCGGCAATACGGTTAATCCATCACGCATGGGAGGCCTTTTTTTGTCCGACGGCTGTACCAACGGAATTATATACAACAATGTGTTCAATTTGGGAGCGAATGGTTCCCGAACGATTACTCTCGAATCTGACGTAAATATATCAGTCGTAAGCAACTTTTTTTTGGGGGGCGGGCGAGGATCGCTGATTGTCAACCCCCGACAGATCACGATTGCAAACAATTTGTTTCAAACAAACTCAAGCAAAGCCTACAAGAACTATTCCATTGGAAGAATTGGTCCTGAATTTGGGGGTACATGGGAGCAGGTTTGGCTCTTCAGCATAATTAATTATGAGATAGTTCCTAATTCGATAGTGATAACAAACAATATAATAAATACCGATGCGGCATTCTATTTCATACGATTTAACGGAATTGTGTTCACCAATACTTCCGTGACCGGCAATGTCATTTATGGCACCCGTGTTGATGGCACAGACTCAACCATTCCCGCAGTATACGGCTATCCTGCCGTTCCTCCTTTCGCGTTTAATACAATAATGTACAACTATAATATTAGTAATAACACGGGTTTAGAAAATTCAACTTCAGGCTCCTTCTGTTCGACTCTGGTCGCCGCCACCAACCAGATCGTCATTCCGCATTTCTTGCCCAATATTTGGCCGAATTCAGGCTATTACACGGCGTTATCGGGTGCCTATGGCTTTGGGCGCTACTCGACAACCCCCAATACGAATTACCAGCCCACGATTAGCGTCGTGAGCCCCCTGACACCGGCCGTATCGTCCTATTCGATGGATGCCACCAACATCTACGTGAATTTTTCCTCTCAGGTGGCCTCCGGCTCGACCGTTTCAGTCAACTGGTCGGCCAATCAAAACGTTTATTTCGGGGAAGCAAATATAGAAAATTATCTGTCGCGGTTGGTCTTTGATGGTGTCAACATGACTACCTCCCTTCGCAGTATCTTTTATAGCCTTGGAAGCACATTTGAAAATTCTGTTGGTTGGTCCCACTTCGTTGAGATATATCCCTTTTACGGTACTTGGCCGGGTGCTCTGGAGAAGATGAAATATTACGGTAGCGAATCGCGGCTCCGCGATTTGAGCGGATTCGCCTCCACAGATTATGGCACTCGGGGACTGACCGGGGACGGTAGTTCAAAGAGTCTTCAAACGATCTTGGTTCCCAATAATATTGGCTCTGGTTTGACCGGCGGAATGTCGGTGTTTCTGAATAATGCTTCCGCGTTCCAGCCCCAAACTGGAGCCTATCTTCTCGGGGTTGACGACGGTGCGAACGTTTTCGGTCTTAAATGGAATGGCACCGGGCTTCAGGGAACTTACGGAGGATCGAGCATTTCGGCCACGATACCGATGTCTTCCTTGAATAGCCCGATGTTGTATAGCCTTTCCCGGTCTAGCTCTAGCTCCCTGGCGATTTATACCAATGGAGTCCTCGCTGCCAGTTCCGGTTCGTCATCTGCCTCCGGGGGGTCGACCAAGAATATCTGCCTTTTTTCTAGTGCAAACGCCAATGATGTGGGTGCTAACTATTTGAACGGCACCATGGCATTTGCTTTTGTGGACGACGGAACCTTGACTGCCAATAACTACACGCTGTTGAACAGTGCCATTAGCAATTTTCTTGCGGCGGTCAAGGCGCTCCCTTGATGGTCAATTACATCGCTACTAGGGATCGATTTTGGTCGAATTTAGACCTTGGAAAGGTGATGCGTCCGAAAACCGCTCTCGAAGTCGCTCCATTCTCTTCCGATTGACCCCAAGATCGGAATGCCCGACCCGGGAAGCTGATCGGATTTGGAGCACTTTGGCGGACTCGTCCGTCAGGACTTCAACATCATCCTGAAATCGGAATACCAGGGAGGTGAATACGGCGTGCAAATAACCCGGCTTCTCCTCAACGATCTTGGTTCTCGATTCGGCCAAGATGACGGATTTCATTCGCGCAAGGGCCGCTGACCCCTCTCCTTTGTACGGAATGGGCGCGATTTGGTGCTCCCCATCTCGATCTTGACTGCAAACGCAATTGGGCGCGGCAGGGCAGGGCAGGAGTCGCCCATTCACTACTCCGGTAGCTGGTGCTTTTTTCATTTGGCATCCGATAAAGGCGATGAGCGCAGCCGCTAGGATAATGCCCAAACGCGAA
>CAILNN010000321.1 GCA_903835555.1 uncultured Verrucomicrobiota bacterium | reverse complement strand
TTACAAGACGGAACGCTGAGCAGGAGAGTTTCGAATCAAGAGAAGGCTACAAGAGGATTTAGAGATGGGGCCTCCTTGGTTTTTATCAACACCCGGCGGTCGTATGCGCCTCATTTCGCCCTTACAGGGCTGGGTTTGTTGTGTGTGGTTTAACCCAGGACGGGGTCCTGAGCTATCTCATTTGGCCCCTTTGGGGCTACAAAATCCAAGGCCCATACGGGGCGGCAAAATGTCAAAGGACGGCAATGTCATTTGGCTCCTTTGGGACTCACGCTGTTGGTTCCCTGTTTTTCGTAGAGGGCGGCCAGCTCGGTCAGGATGCCTTCGAGCTTTTTCAGATACTCGGGTTCGCTCAGTTGGGACTTCTGTTCGCGTAGTTCTGCCAGGCTGGATTCCAGGCGGTCGCGTTGGGCTTTGAAATCCGGTGGCCAGGATGATTCGGTTGGGTCGGCTTTCAAGAATACTCGGGAGGCGAAGGCCCCGTCGGGCTTGGCCTCTTCCTTCCCCTTTTGAACGACCCGGGTTCCACGAAACCAATCCGCCGGGGTCCCCTTCCCGTCTCCGTTGTCGTCGATCAGGGCATGCTCGGTGATTAGTCGGTTTTCCGCTTGATAGAATTCTCGGACCCGGGCGGCGGATGATAAGAAGACTTCCAGAAGCGAAATCCGTCCGTCGTGGTCCAAATCGGCAGCGGAATTGGTAACGGCCTCGGCCAGGTACTGACCGAAGCGGGCGAAATTGAGTTCATTGCCGCTTCGCGTCGCAGTGATGATCACGCGATTGGTGGCCGAGAGGAGATGGATGAAGGGGGCACTGGATGAGGTGGTGTCGATGATGACCAGAGGACGTCGAAACGGTTCCAACCAGGTAGACAACTGGGCGGCGCTGAGGTCAGGGCCGCGCAGATTGAAGCGGGCTTCCTGGCCATCGAAGGTTCCGTGTCCTATTAGGATGAGCCAAAGCGCGTCGGTTCCGAGTTTCGGCTCCTGTTGAATCTGCTGCTGAAGCGAAACGAGGTCATTGGTGGACGGGTTTGCGTTCAGTCCTACCGAATGAAAACTGGCGTGAGCATCCTGAGCGGACGATTCCCACAGATGCGCTTGGTGGACGAAGTTGGTGGCGAAGGACTCCTCGCCGGGCGCGCCCACGACGACCATCACGGTGGTGTTGGTCGAGGTATCTCCAGCCAACAGACAAAATCGCAGCAGCAGGCAGAGCGCGACGGGGAACCATCGCGAATCGACGCTCCGAGGCATTCTGAAAAGATCACAACTCATGGCATTCCCTTCGAGCGTCGCAGACCCCATTCCCCGATGAGGCAGGCGAGGGCAAAGCCAAAGAGCCAGGGAGTGTGCCAGATCGGTTGGGCGCTTGTTTCCATGACAGGTGCTCGTGCTGTCGGGAGTGCCCGAGCCAGGTCACTCAAATCATTAGCCAGGACCAATCGGCCTCCAGTGTGTTCGGCCAATCGCTGGAGCAGTGCACGATTTGGGACCAGCGAGCGGAATTCCTCGGCAGCGGGATCGTGGCTCCATCCGGCCTGATCGCGTCCCACTTCGGCACCTACGGAATTGGTGACCATGGCCACCACTCGATAACCCGCTGCAAGTCGAGGGGCAAAGGTGGCCTCATAGAGCCCGAATTCCTTTTGGGATGGCTCTGCCTGAATGCGGACAGCCTCGGTGGAGCCGATTTCCCCCGCTTTCAAGAGCTGGGGCTGAATTTCCAGAGAAACCGTCGCATTGTCCAATGGATGAAATTCCGGATCGCGCACCCGCACCTGGAGGCGGACTGAACCGGGCGACTCACCGGAGTCGGGCGCGATGGTCAATTCGACCCGGCGCGGCACATCGACCACGAGCCAGCGCAGGAGTTGTCTCCACGCTTTTTCCAGGTCTTCGCGGGCGAGCGGATTCTGCATGCCCCAGCGCCAGAAGTCGCCGATGGTCAATGCCGCCGATCGCCCCTTGCCGAATCGTTGAGCCACCAGCGCGGGATAGGCCCGTCCGGCGGGGCCGCTGACCGTCGCCAAAACACTGGCACCGGGCTTGGCTTCACGAACCCGGTTGATGACTTGAAATGGAGGCATGGCTTCGATTCGGGTGCTTTCCTCGGATTCGGTCGGACGCAGGCGTGCCCACTCCTGAAGGAAACCTTCCCGGATCAATTGGAAACGGAGCGGTCCCGAGGGTACCGTTTCGTCGGGGCGGTCTAAATAGACCGGTAATGACTCACCAATGGGGGTTCGGGCATATTGACCCTCGCGAAAGCCCTCCATTCCTCCCAGCATCAGCAGGCCACCGCCCCGTTCGGAAACAAATTTCTGGACCAGTGTTGCTTGATCGGGGGTAAAGAAACCGGATTCGACATCATCAATTATGATCGCCTGATAACCGTAGAGTTCCTCAGCGGTCGAGGGAAATCCGGCGGCCAATTCGAGTTCATCCCGGGTATTGAGACGCTTCAAGACGGGTTGATCGTAGCGTTCAAGCTCCTCAGCGCCCGGATTGGCAAAGCCCCGGAATAATGGGTTGCTGCTTTCGCCCGCGCGACCGCGAAAGGTAAAGCGGGCTTCACGTCGAGCCACGCGGATGAGTCCCACCAACTCCAATTGTGGGTCAGCTTCCACCGAGCGATGCAGGAATTTATATTCCCAATTGGGGCGTCCGGCTACGTACAGAATTCGGTGCGGACCTTCCCGCCGGTCCACTACGAGGATGCGTCGATTGTTGGCCAGCGTGGCGTCCTCACTGGGACGGGCGGGAGACGTTGGTCCACCGTTGGAAACCAGCCCCACTTCGAGTTGGTAGAAGGACAGCCCAGGCAGTTCGGGCTTCCATTGAAACCGAAAGGGCAGGCTGGCGTGTTCGCTGGAAGCCAGTTGCTCTTGTCTGAGAATCTCCCTCCCAGACCGGTCCATCACGCGGGCGTAAATCTTTCGGTCGGAAAACCCGTCTGCCGTTACCCGGCTCTGCAGGGTCACCGGAGCATCTTCAAACTCCCCTAACGTCGTGTTGACTTCCTGGATGGCTACATCGCGCGGCGGTCGGTCCCCGCCCATCAGCACGGGATAAACCGGGGGAAGGTCTTTGAGGGATGCGACGGCGGATTCCGAGAGGTCGGTGGCGTTCCCGTCGGTCAGTAAGATCACGCCAGCGAGAGGCCGCGACTTAAAACGCCCGGCCAACTGACGGAGCGCGATACCTAAGTTGGAAGACCGACCGTCCAAGGGTAGATCGTTCAAGTCCGGAACGGATTGGAGGCGCGAATCAAATCGGTAGCGTCGAATTTCAAAAGTCTTGGCGAGCGTCCCCTGCCAACCGCTTTCGGAGTGCGCCACCAGCGACCGCAAAACGTCACCTCGACTCTGTTCCGACCCGGGATCGTGAATATCCAGGCTTTGGCTGTTATCGGCGACAACGGCCAGGAGGTTGGCACCAGGGCGGGGGCGTGACAACGACCAGAGCGGGTCGAGCAGGCAAAAGGCCAGGGCCAGCAAGGCGGCCACCCGGAGGCTCAGGGCAATCCATCCCGAAGGACCCGCGTTCTGCCGCAGGTAGCTCCACGCCAGCAACCCCAAGGCTGCTCCGAGGAGCCCCAAAGCGGGGAGCCACCAAGCTTCCGTGACTGTCAGGTTCGACAACATCCGATCAATGGTCCTTCCCGAGCTCCTGATAGTAATGCTGAACCTGCTCGGCGTAGCGGATCGGAACCGGGTCGCGGTCCAGCGGGACCAGGGCTTCCTGAGAACCGCGCCGGGCCAATTCCTCGGACAAGCGATTGCGGACTTCGACCAGGGGCTGAACAATCTGGGTCTGAACCTTCAGCCAGTCCGGTTTTTGACGACTATTCTTAAAATCAATCCGCATTTGGCGCGCCCGTTCGCGGGCGGCGGCCACCGCGTTTCGCAGGTCAGGAGCATCCACCATTTCCTCGACATCCCGCAGGCGGTTGGCCCACGGGCTGAAATTGCCGCCGGTGATCGGGCCGTCTGTCCCCGCCCGGGAGCCTCGGTCACCGCCACCTCCCGCGTATCCGGTGTCGACTGGGTTTTGTCCGCCCGAATTGCCGCCGCCTTCGGCATTCCCATCGGGTCGAGTTCCGCCATTGGGACGCCCGGACCGAGAGCCGCTGCGAGGCGGTGATTGGCCGTTCGCCAATTCTCCCTGGCCACCCTTCGGGTTGTTGCCGGGAACCGCCTGACCGTTGGGACTTCCAGCTTTTCCCCCCGGCGCACTGGTCTTCCCACCGCCGGGCGAGGCGGCTTGTGCCTGGCTAGTCTCTGACTTTGGAGAGCCCGTCCCCTGCCCTCCGTGCGGCGATTGGGTCGCAGGCGTAGCTGACGGGGTGCCCGGCTTGTTTCCCGGCTGACCAGAGGCAGCCGGGCCCGCGCTGGGGCTTGCCGCGGCGAGTTCGGCTTTCAAGGCATCGGTGATCTTATCCAATTCCTGGGCCGCGCGGCGCATGGCTTCGGAATCATCACCCACGGCGCTGGCAGCCGCATCGTCCGCGCCCCGACTCAATTGATTAATTTCATTTTGTGCCTGGTTTCCCGCTGTAACCGCGTCGGACTGGAGGCCTTGCCGGTTGAGCTCTGTAGTCAAGGCCACCGATTTGGCGTCGCCGTCATTTTGGACCTGTTCGAGTTTTTGGTCCAGGCTCCGGGTCAATTTGCGGTCCCGTAGCAACGATTGGCGGAATTGCTTAACCGTCTCGGTATCGTCCTGGCTAAACTTGCGGAGCGAATCCTCCAGCTTCTGACTGGCCCGTGGCTCAGAGGCCTCGGCTGATTGTGCGACTTGGCGTGCGCGTTCAACCCATTGGGAGAGTTTGGATTCCTGCTTGGCCAGATCATCCGTGACCTTTTGGTTGGAGGCGGATGGATCCAGGGAATGGGTGGCGTTGGTGAGGCCCGCTTGCAGCCGTTGTTCCAGCTCGGCCTGCTGACGCGCCAGTTCCCGGGCTTCGGTCCGAAGATTCTTGAGGTCTTCGCCGACCTGGCTGGCGTTTTGTCGGCGCATCGATTCCCGTTGTTGCTGAAGTTGCTCCTGAGCGCGTGTACCCGCAGCCAGCGCCTGGTCCATGGCTCCTTTTTCGGCGGCATCGGCCGCCCGTTGCATTTCGGAGCGGGTTTGGTCCAATTGACGACGCTCCTCACTCATGGCGGATTGATTCTCGGGTCGTTCCATCCGCTGGCGAAGCTCATCGGCATCGGCCATGAGCTGCCGTTCGTCCTCCTGAAGGCGCTTGAGCTGGCGTTTAATCTCATTGCGTTCCTCTTCGGTCTTGGCGGCGGTCAGAGCACTTTGAAGTTCCTTGAGCCGATCGTTGACGTCTTCCTGTCTCCGAGCCAACTCCTTCAGGCGGTCCAACGCCTGGGCTTGTTCCGTTTGTTGCGGATTCGCCTGAGCTTGTGCCTGCTTTTGGTTTTCATACTTGTTTTCACCTTGAGCCAGTTCGAGCTGATCGATCTGTCGTTGATTGGAACTGGAATTGCCTTTGCTGGAACCCTTTTGCCGTTGGCGGGTTACTTCATGCTCCCGGGCAGCCATGGAGAGGAGCTGCTGATAGGCGGCCTGTTCGGAGGTCACGGCCGCGGCCAATGCTTCGGGCTTCGCCGATGATTCGGTCAGATGATCGATCGCTTCCTGCATCGGCTTGGTGACTGCCTGCCAGCGTTGTTGTGCTTGTGGACTCGTCGCTTTCTTCAGGGTCGCCGTCGCCTGTTTCAACGCTTCCTGCTGAGAATCCCGGATGGTGGCCAGATCATTGGTTCGGCTGGCTTTGGAAGCCGAAGCGGCACGAGATTGGAGATTCCAGGTGGCGACCAATACCTGCTTCTGCAATTCCGCAAGCTTTTGCGCCGGGCTGCTTTGGGGTCCCGAGCTGCTTTCGCCTGAGGAAGAATCGGGGGATTTGCCTTCCCGGAAGATTTCATCAAAGGGACGAATCTCGGCAAAGTAAAGGGCGGTGGTGGTGCGCCGGAGTTTGCCATCGCGGTCCAGATCGTCGGCCCAGAAGTACCAGGAAACCAAATCACTCGCTTTGAGGTGAAGCTCTTCCAGCGCGAGGGCCTGTCTGAATTCTTTCTTGGTTTGTCCGGCCACATCGCGGCCAAGTTCGGTGACGCGCGTTTCTTTGCCGACCAGCGAAAGCCCGAGGCCATAGGCGACCACACCGATGTCATCCCAGACGGTTCCAGCAAAGGAAATCTCCTCGATGGCCGATGGATGGATATCGCCTTTGGGCGCGATAACCTTGATTTCGGGAGGACGATTGGGGATGGCTTCCAAGACCAGCGGCGGGCTCGGTCGATTGGTGCGGCCCTCGAAATCGGTCAGTCGGATGTCGTAGGTCCCGGTGTTGGTGAGTGCAAAGTTGGATAAGACGGCCTGGGCACGATTGGTGGTGGTTTCGAGCACCAAATCCGGCGTGGCATTGGACCTGGCCACGAGCCGGGCGGTCTTGACCGGGTGATTCAATTGCAGCACCAACTGGAGGCGCGTTCCTTCCACGGCGCTGGCCCGATGAATATCCTCGATTCGACGCTCCGGTGTCTTGGTGTAGGCGGGAAAGGAGAGGACGGCATCGATGCGCTGGACCTTGGGAACCTCAAACACATGCACATGGTAGGAGCGGGTCTTGAGGGTGGGTGAGGCCACGCGGTAATCGAAATCATCGCTGACATCGGGAACACCGCCGCCGAAGAGCAGGTCGGCGAGGCTTTGCGTCAGGGAAATGGATTGCTCGGGATGATTCGGTTGATTCCAAACCAGTTCAGCTCGGGTCGGAGCCTTGCCACGAAACCGGGCAGAAACCACGAGGTTTTGACCGCGCTCAATTTCAGTATCGCCGGGGGCGACTTCGATGCCGTCGGCGGAGGCGGTTGAGCGGATGCCCGGATGAACGGGTGAGGAATGGAGGTGCTGGAGAGTCAAGAACGTGATAAAAGTGACCATCGCAACCGCAGCGATCCCGGCGTTGCGCACAAGGCCGAGCGCGGGATAGGTCTGTCGCCAATCGTGGGAGGAGGCGTGGCGGAGGACGGCATCCAGCAATCGCGATTGAAGAAAGTTTGGAGCGGCCTCCCGCGCGACCTGAATGGCGGTTACCAATTGCCCATCCAATTCTGGAAAGGTTGTTTCGACCTTTCTAACCGCTTTA
>CAILNN010000320.1 GCA_903835555.1 uncultured Verrucomicrobiota bacterium | reverse complement strand
GTCGGCGCAGCAGCGCATCATCATTCCCACGACCAACAGCGGCTACGGCGTTGGCGAAAAAGGAAAGTTTTGCACGGAAGACTCTCCGCTGAATCCGATCTCGGTTTATGGCGTTACCAAAATGAATGCCGAGAAATTCGTTTTGGACCGCGGGAATAGCCTGAGTTTCCGACTGGCAACCGTGTTTGGAATGGCCCCACGGATGCGTTTGGACCTGTTGGTAAACGACTTTGTCTACCGCGCTGTTCACGATCGGGCCGTGGTGATTTTCGAGGGACACTTCAAGCGCAACTACATTCATATCCGCGATGTTGTAAAGGCCTTCACCCATGCCATGGCCAATTTTGAAACCATGCAGGGGCGGCCTTATAACGTGGGTCTCGAAGAGGCCAACCTGTCCAAGCTCGAACTGTGCGCCGTCATTCACAAACATATCCCCAGCTTCGTCTATCTTGAAGCCCCCATCGGCGAGGACCCAGACAAGCGGGATTATGTCGTGTCCAATCAACGCATTCTTGGTACAGGTTACACGACGGATTGGAATCTGGACCGCGGAATAAAAGAATTGATCAAAGGATATACGATCATTCGCAATTCGGTTTACTCCAACGTTTAATCTGGTTCCGATGCCGTTAAGCTCCACTTCGGAAATCTCTGCGGTCGTACTCGCGGGCGGCTTTGGAACGCGAGTCCGTCATCTGCTGCCGGGAATTCCGAAGCCGATGGCGCCTGTTTTCGGAAGACCGTTTCTGGACTGGATTATCGCCTTCCTACGCCGGGGCGGAATTCAGTCCTGCGTCTTCTCCACCGGTCATCTAGCAGACGTGATAGCGGCTTATTACGCGTCTGGACAGGCGGACGGTGTCCACGTGGAGTGTGTGCGCGAGGACAACCCACTTGGAACGGCGGGCGGATTTCTCCATGCGGCGAGGAGTTCATCCTTTTTTCAACAGGCGAAAGCTTGGCTGGTCCTGAATGGCGACTCGTTGACGGTCACATCTCTTACGCCTTTGCTTGATTTGGCCAATTCCCCGGAGGTCGATGGCGGACTTCTTGCCGTACCCCTTGCAGATGCCTCCCGATTTGGTACCCTGGAGGTGGACTCAGATGGTTGGCTGAAAAGCTTCCGCGAAAAGCAGCCGGGTTCGGGTCTGATCAATGCGGGAGTCTACCTTTTGAAAGCCGATCAGCTGAAGCGTGCTCCGACCCATCGCCCATTGAGTTTTGAGACGGAGCTCTTTCCTGAATTAATAAATTCGGGTGCCCGTCTGCGGGTAATCACGTGCCAAGCAGAATTCCTAGATATCGGGACTCCAGAGACCTTGCATCAAGCCGAATCCTTTGTGAGTGCAAACGCGTCCTGGTTCTAGGTGGAATCTGAAGGCAAACCGCGCTCAAACGATATATCCTCTCCCCGAATCCTTTCCACTATGGTCATCGCTCGCGTCCCATTTCGAGTTAGCTTTTTTGGCGGCGGCACGGATTACCCTTCCTGGTACCGCCGCTTTGGGGGTGCCGTCTTATCCACGACGATCAATAAGTATTGCTACCTTTCCGTTCGCAAGCTGCCGCCTTTTTTCGATCACTCCATCCGGCTCGCCTATTCCCAGGTGGAACATTGTTCGGAGTTGGACCAAATCCGACATCCTTCTTTCCGCGAGATTCTACGGTTTCACGGAATTCATCGGGGCGTCGAAGCACACTACGATTCCGATTTGCCAGCCCGAAGCGGGATGGGTTCCAGCTCTGCGTTTGCGGTGGCCTTGTTGCATGCCCTCTACGCCTATAGAGGAAAGATGGTCTCCCACAAGGATCTTGCGCTTCAAGCTATTCACATTGAACGCGAGGTACTAAAAGAGGCGGTCGGGAGCCAGGACCAGGCCGCCGTCGCCCATGGTGGTTTTAATCATATTCGGTTCGAAACCGACGATAGCCTCGTTGTGACCCCCATGATCTTGGGTCGCGATATTCTCGACGAATTGAACAGCCATTTGATGCTGTATTTCACCGGCACTATTCGATTTGCCTCCGAAATCGCCAAAACCTACTGCTCCGATCTTGGTGAAAAAGAGCGCAACATGCGTTTGCTTGGGGATTTGGTTCCCGTGGCAATTCGTGCGCTTCAACAGCAGAATTTGCGCGAATTCGGGCACCTTCTCCATGAGGGATGGAGACTGAAACGAAGCATTGCGTCCGCCATCTCGACCGACGCCATCGACGAAATCTATACGGCTGCGATGAATGCCGGTGCATTGGGAGGAAAAATACTTGGAGCAGGGGGAGGAGGATTCATGCTCCTATTCGTTCCCCCGGAACAGCAGCCCGCCGTTCGTGAACGACTGAAGTCTCTCCTTTTGGTACCATTTGAATTTGAATCCGCTGGAAGTCAAATCATCTACTACGATCCCGAAAATGCGGGTCCTGAGGCGGTTGACATGCCAGTTTAAGAAAAAGATACATTCATTTACCATACTATGGATATTACGAATAAGCGCATTCTCGTCACCGGTTCGGGCGGTTTCTTGGGCAGCCACCTTGTTGAAAAACTTCGGGCGAAGGGGTGCACGGACCTTCATCTTCCCCGCAGTTCGCAGGTTGACCTGACCAAGGAAGAACAAGTCGACAGATTGTTTCAAGATGTTCGTCCCCAAATCGTCCTGCATCTGGCTGGATTGGTCGGAGGAATCGGAGCGAATAAGGCGTTTCCAGCGCAATTCTTCTATAACAATCTGATGATGGGGGTGCTTACCCTTCATTATGCCCAGAAATATGGAGCTGAATTGGCCGTTTCCTCGGGTGCTGGCTGCGGATATCCCGAGCACGCTCCCCTCCCGTTGAAAGAGACGGATTTCTGGAACGGAATGCCACAGAAAGAAAGTGCCCCCTATTCCCTGGCAAAGCGGATGCTTATGGTTCAATCCTGGGCGTACTGGGACGAGCACAAGTTCAATTCCGTTGTCATGGTCCCTGGCAATATCTATGGCCCCTACGATAACTTTGACCTCGAAGGGGCGCATGTGGTTCCGGCAATGGTTCGAAAGTTTGTTGAAGCTGCGGAAAATAATCTTGCCTCGGTGGAGGTCTGGGGCAGCGGGAAGCCCACACGGGACTTTGTGTACGCTGGTGACGTCGCCGAAGGAATTATTCTGGCGGCTGAGAAATGCACCGTACCAACGGTCATGAATTTGTCTTCCGGCAGTGAGACGAGTATTCGGGAGCTGGTGGATACCTTGGTCGAGGTGACCGGTTTCAAGGGTCAATTGTTGTGGAATACCTCCCGTCCAGACGGTCAAAGCCGTCGCTATTTTGACGTGTCCCGCGCCAAAAATGAATTGGGATGGAGCACGCGGACCACTCTACGGGAAGGATTGATTAAGACCGTCGATTGGTATCGTGCCAATAGGAGCACGGCTCGTAACAACATGATTTATCCAACCAAGGCGTAATACCGAGAGGGAAACTCCACCTGATGTCCATGTTCACCGTCAGCCGGGTAATGGATCGCCCGCTTGAAAAATTCGATATGCATCTATGACCCCCGATTCCATCATTTATGTCGCCGGTCACCGAGGTCTGGCGGGAAGCGCCATCGTTCGAGAACTTCGCCGCCAGGGGTTTAATCGAATTGTGACCCGAAGCCGTTCGGAGACCGATTTGTTG
>CAILNN010000319.1 GCA_903835555.1 uncultured Verrucomicrobiota bacterium | reverse complement strand
GTCGAGTGGGCCTAAATCAGTGCGGTAGCTTCGGGATAGCTGAAGCGGAGGTTAAAGCTTTGGATGGCTTGACCGCTGGCTCCTTTAACCAGGTTGTCTTCGGCGCTCATCACGATGAGGCGTCCGGTGCGAACGTCCAATCGCCATGCAATTTCGATGCCGTTGGTGCCGACCACGTTCTTGGTGTCGGGCAAGGCTCGTCCTTCCAGCAACCGAACAAAGGGTGAATCCCCGTAGGCGGCTTGGTAGGTCCTGCGAATGGAAGCTTCCACGGACGGGATATTCGCAGCGGTCAATGGTTCCGTGGGGGTCAGGTAGAGGGTCGTGAGGATGCCCCGGTTCACTGGGATCAAATGAGGAGTGAACTGCATCACCACGGAAGCACCTGCGGCCAGGCTGAGCTCCTGTTCCATCTCGGCCAAATGGCGGTGTTTGGGAACTCCGTAGGGGCGCACGCTTTCATTGCACTCACAGAACAGGTAATCGATTTCTGCTTTTCGTCCGGCTCCGGTTACGCCGCTGAGAGAGTCAGCGATGATGCCCGACGGCTGAACTAACCGAGCCTTCAGGAGGGGGATGGTCGGCAGGAGCACGCTGGTGGGATAACAACCCGGCGAGGCGATCAATCGTGCGGACTTGATTTCATCTGGGTAAATCTCCGGGAGTCCGTAGACGGCTTCGGCGAGCAATTCCGGGGCTGGATGCGGAGCACCGTAGAAGTCGCTGTAGACTGCGGGATCGTGAATCCGAAAGTCAGCGCTTAAGTCGATCACCGTGAGCCCGGCTGCGAGCAGCGGAACGGCGTATTCGGCGGCGACGCCGTGGGGCAATGCCAAAAAGGCGACCTCGGCTTGGGTGGCTACGGCGTCGACCTTGGGATCGGAAAAGACAAGTTTTCGAGCGACCGGATGGTTCCCAAACCGGGGATAGACTTGGGCTACGGTTTGCCCGGCATTTTGTCGGGAGGTGACCAGAACGATTTGGACCTCGGGATGGTGCAGCAAACGCCGTAGTAATTCTTCGCCGGAATATCCGGAGGCACCGATGATGGCAACACGCTTCACCGGGAAATAATGGCGGGTGGTTGGGTATTGGTCACGGCCCTTTTATCCCCGGATATTCGATTTTGAACCGGAAGAGGGATGGAGAATGGAACCGCAGATTGACACCGATTGACACAGATTCGGAGAAGGGAGATTTCTTCCGTATTGAAAGCGCTCTCAGCGGCTGGCGGAGCCTCAGGACTCCTGCCCTAATCGAAGAGTGGTGGCTCCGGCAGGTGCAAAACGAACTGCCGAGCAAACTATGAGTCTGAGAAATGAAAGCACCCCGCCCGACCGGATTGTGGTCAGGCGAGGGATACTGTGCGGGATGGGCGTGAAGCGGGCGTTCAGCCCTTCCGATAATTTGGGGACCGGTTTCCTGGGCCGATGGCCCAAGCTAGTATGGAATCGCGCCTTTGGCGCTTGGAATTCGTAACCGAAATGGACTTCGGGCAACGGGCACCGAGGGGCACCGAGGCCATTTCGGTGAGGTGGACTAGCGCTTGCTGAATTGGAAGCGGGCGCGAGCGCCGGGTTGACCGTACTTCTTGCGTTCCTTCATACGAGGGTCGCGGGTCAGGAAGCCTTCCCCACGCAATTGGGAGCGGAGAGCTGAATCGCTCGCCAGAAGGGCGCGGGCGATGCCGTGCCGGCAGGCACCGGCCTGACCAGCAGGTCCACCACCAGCGACGGTGATGAGAACGTCATACTTACCCGTGGTAGCGGTGACGGAAAATGGCAGGGTCAACTGCATCCGCTGGGTCTCGACGGGAAAATACTCCTCGTACTCACGGCGGTTCACCAACATCTTACCGGTACCCGGCATGATACGTACGCGGGCGACGCTCGTCTTACGGCGTCCAGTTCCTCGGAATTCAACGGCAGGAGTCATGGATGGCAAAAAAGAAATCTTTAGATTGACCAGTTGTTAAAATCAATCGTTTAGCCGACGTAGGCCATGGCCGCCGGAGTTTGAGCGGTATGGGGATGGTTGGGTCCGGTGTAGACTTTCAGCTTGGTGATCAACTGACGCCCGAGTCGGTTCTTCGGTAGCATGCCTTTGACTGCGTGCGTCACCAAACGCTCGGGATGGTCGCGACGGACATCAGAAACGGTACGGTATTTTTCGCCGCCCTTCCAACCGGAGTAGGTCATGTACTCCTTGTCCGTTTCCTTCTTGCCGGTCAGGACAATCTTTTCGGCATTCACAACCACGACGAAATCTCCAGCATCCAAGTGCATGGTGAAGGTCGGCTTGTCCTTGCCACGCAAGGCATCAGCTACCTGGACGGCAAGGCGGCCCAACACAGCACCTTGGGCATCGATCACACGCCATTTCCTACGCTGCACATCTACTTTCGGCAAAAAGGTCTTCATCAGTTCCCAACAAAAAGGGTTGGAAGAGGTACCAAGACAAGCCCACTTGGTCAAACATTTTGACAATGTTTTCGATGTTGAATCGAAATTGTCACGATTCCGCGCTTTCTGAAGGCACGACCAACTCGAATCTCGGGATGCGCACAAACACCTGCCGTCCGTGTTCATCCGAACCAAAATAGGCTCCATCGACGACGGCTTTTTGGGTGCCGATCGTGTGCGAACTATGATAGCTAAACCGTTGGCCTGGAGCGATCTCTGGGGTCTCGCCAACAACCCCATGCCCTTCGAAGACCAAAACCGTTCCCTCCTCATGACCGATCAGCCATTTCCGATTTTGGATGGTTACCGTCACATCGCCATCGTTGTGGATGGAGATGAAGTAGATAAAACGATGTGGCTCGTCGGGTGACGATCCATAAGGATCGAATTGGTAAACCAAGCGATCCAAAGAAACGTGCACACTTTTCAACTCCAACGGTGGTGACGAGGACGAACCCATTTGTCCGAGGATATCCGTCCCGACGTTTGAGACAAGCAATGGCAGGTCTTTCCAGCCGAAGGACTCGCAGGCAAGCTGTGGAAGTGCACTTGGCTCACTTGCGCCTCCGTGATTTTCGGAACTACCAACGTCTGGAGGTGGATTTTTCCGCTGGCTTCCATGTCATTCTTGGGGAGAACGCCCAGGGGAAAACCAATCTCCTCGAGGCGATCTATCTCCTGGCGACCTTGCGTTCATTTAGAGGGGTGGGTGGAGCACAACTGGTTCGACAGGAAGCCACGGGGTATTTTATTGGGGCGACGGTCGTCGCTCAGGAACCATCCGAGGTGAAGATGTATTGGTCGGCCAAGGAGCGTCGATTGAGCCGGAATGGAACACCGGTCAAGCGATTGGCGGATTACTGGGGGACCCTGCGAGCGGTGGTTTTTTGTTCCGAAGACTTGGCGTTGGTCAAGGGAACGGCTAGAGGCCGTCGCCGGTTTTTGGACCTATTGCTGGCACAAACTTCAGCCGGATACCTGGACACCTTGCTCCGCTACACTCAGGCCCTTCGTTCGAGGAATGCGTTACTCAAACATCCGAAGCCTGACGACGAACAAATTGCCGGATTTACTCATCAATTGGTGACAACGGGAAATGAGTTGATGGCAGAACGGAAGGCGCTGGTCCCCCGTATAGGACCCTTGGTGCAGGCGGCTTTCCGCCGGATTGCGGTGGAGCGCGACGAACTCCAGATCGAGTACGGACCGCATGTGGACGGTGACTTTGCCGTTGCCTTGGCGGCCAGCCGAAATCGGGAGAGATCGATGCGAACAACGGTCGTCGGGCCGCATCGGGATGACCTTCATTTGCTGATCAATACACGCTCATCGGTAGCCTATAGTAGCGAAGGCCAGAAGCGGACCTTGGCGCTGGCACTCAAGATGGCGCAAGCAGAGTTCCTGGCATCCACGTTTGGAATCCCACCGGTGCTGCTGATCGACGATGTCATGGGAGAGTTGGACAGTCATCGACGGGCGGGCTTCCTGCCTTTGCTCGATCATGCCCGGGGAGCCGGCGGACAGGTGTTTATGACCTGCACGGAAGAAAATTGGTCGGGCGAAGTGGCTCCCGAATTGATTCGATGGCGGGTCAGCGATGGGCAAATGAAGCGGGTGTAGAGGGGAGATAAATCGAGGAAATCGTGCGGAAGACCGTCCAAGCGGCATGATTTCTAGATTAAGCAGGTGACAACGCTTGAACTTCAGGAAGCCAAGCAGCGCTTTTCGGCGGTGGAAGAGAAGGCCGCTAACGGGGAAGCAGGGTGGCCCACGACAGGTGTAAAACGGACCGCCAAGCAGACAAAAAGTCTGCGCTACGTCGAGTGGGGCCACCTGTCGGGAGCAGGTTGTAGAACAAGTGGTGGAACCTGCCGCTTCCCCTAGGTAGCCAACTTCTGGCAAGATACCTCGACGGTGCGTGAGCGTTGGCGTCAATTCACTGAGGAAGCTGAACAATGGCTCCTCGGAGTCATTTTGGAGGAGCGGCCAGGAAAACGGGCGGCGCTCGTTCGCTTTATTCTCCGAACCTTGTCCCACGTTTTCGGGGTCGCGGTGAGGTTTCGGAGGGTCCTTTATGACACCCGAATTCTCCGGGATTCCACGCTGGGCGTGCAAGTCATCGCCGTTGGCAATTTGACCGTAGGCGGGACCGGCAAAACGCCGGTCGTAGAAAAATTCGCTCGCGCCCTGCAAGACCAAGGGCGGAAGGTGGCCATTCTTTCCCGGGGCTACCGTTCGCGTCCCAAGCCATTGGCTGCCCGACTGCTCGACAAGGTCCTATTGCGCGAGGACACCACGCCACCCCGGATTGTGAGCGACGGACAATCTCTGTTACTCGACTCCGAAAGTGCTGGGGACGAACCATACATGCTGGCGGCAAACCTGCGGGATGTGGTGGTCCTGGTCGACAAGGACCGGGTCAAGGCGGGCCGATTTGCCATCGAACAGTTTGGCTGCGACACCCTGCTACTCGACGACGGCTTCCAATACTGGAAACTGCGGGGTCGGCGAACCGATGTGGTGCTGGTTGATTCCCAGCAACCGTTTGGGAATGGGCACCTGCTGCCCCGCGGTATCTTGCGCGAACCACCGTCGCATTTGGTCCGGGCAGACGTGGTCTTTCTCACCAAGGTGGCTCGGGGAACACCCGCCAAGGATGCCAGCATCAATGAGCTTCGAGCGAGAATTGCCCGGCTGAATTCCCGAGCCAATCTGGTGGAATGCGAACATCACCCGCTTTATTTCGAGGATGTCTTCACTGGCGACCGGCATGAACTGAGCGAACTCAACGGACGTAAGGTGGCCAGCCTGACGGGAATCGCCCAGCCGGAAAGCTTTGAGAAAAAGTTGGTGGAACTGGGTGTCGACGTGGTGTTGACCCGAAGGTTCGCCGATCATCACCGCTTTTCGCAACAGGAGGTGCTCAACGCCATCAACCGGGGAAAGAAGCGCCGGGCCGAACTGCTTCTCACCACTCAAAAAGACGCCGTCCGATTCCCCAAATTGGACCGCAGGGACCTTCCCGTATGGTTCATGCGGGTGGAGATCAAGATCACCAGCGGGGCGGACAGTTTTGATGACTGCGTTCGCCGCATCTGTTTCAAGTAATGTTCATCATTGTCCTCATTTTGCGAGGCTTAATTGCCTTGATCCAAGCTCTGCCTTTGAGGGCCGGGGCACTCCTAGGAAGAGTCGGCGGTACGCTCGCCTGGTGGGTGGATCGGCGACATCGGCGGGTGGCACTGTCCAATCTGGCGCTGGCATTCCCCGAGTTGACTGAGGGCCAACGACTGGACATTGCCCGAGAGAATTTTCGTCGAATTGGAGAGAACTATGTGTGTGCGCTAAAAACGGCTTCCATGTCGCCTGAAAAATTGGCGAGGTATGTTGATTGGGCCAACGTGGCGCAATCGCTTCCGACCGACGGACGATCGGTGATTGGAGCGGTCGGACATTTTGGCAATTTTGAACTGTTTGCCAGTGCGGCGGCAACGGCCCCAGGTTGGCGATGGGCGACGACCTACCGCGCCCTGCCAGACCCTCGGTTAAACGACCTGTTGCAATCCGTTCGCAATCAAAGCGGGATTCGATTCTTTGAACGTCGCAACGAGGCACGGCAGTTGCGGGAATTCATGCGCGCGGGTCGGGCGATGCTCGGATTATTGGCCGACCAACATGCGGGAGACAAAGGGCTCTGGCTTCCGTTTTTTGGGCATCCGTGCTCTTGCAGTGCGGCCCCTGCCCTCTTTGCTGCCCGCTACAACGCCCCTATTTCGGTAGGAATTTGTTTCCGGACTGGGTTGGGCCGTTGGCGAGTAGAGATTGTGGGAGATGTTGCCACCTTCGATTCAGACGGTGCCCGCCGATCGGCGGAGGCGATTACCTCGGATATCCACCAATATTACGAAGCTGCGATTCGGCGAGATCCGGCCAATTGGTTTTGGGTGCATCGTCGTTGGAAACCCATCAGCCGCTGGCAGGCGCAAATCGCGTCGGGCGAAAAACCGGCTGAAAGCACGTCGGAATCAGAAACCTCGTGAGTGCCGCAGCCACGATAGGTATTGAGTCACCAAGCCGGATCTTGGTTCGTGGTGTCAATTGGCTTGGCGACGCGGTGATGAGCACCCCGGCCTTGCTTCGGCTTCGGGAGCGGCATCCGAAGACTGAAATAATCCTATTGAGTCACCAAAAACTGGCACCGTTATGGCTCGGGCATCCAGCGATTGATCGGGTCGTTTCCTTCGCGCCCAAGGAAGGACTGCTGACGATGGCACGACGTATCCGGGCGGAGGCGTTTCCTATCGGATTGGTCTTTCCCAATTCACTTCGCTCGGCGCTGGAATTGTGGCTAGGGGGCGTTCCCAACCGAATCGGACTGGCCACCCGGGGGCGCCATTGGTGGCTGACCCAGTCCGTGGCGGCCGACCCAAGAGCCATTCGAATGCGAAAGCGGACTCCCGCTGAAATCCGCGCTCGCATCGCACCGGGTGGAGTTCCGGAACCGTTACCGGGGAACGACTCGCACCAGACGCATCATTATCTACGCCTGACCGCTGCGCTGGGAGCGGACGCAACACCACTCGCGCCACGACTGGCAATCACTGAGCAAGAGCGGAACGAGGCGCGCCAGCGGCTCATGGCTGCCTTGACGACGCCGATCGGTGGACCGGAAGGTCGGAAATGGATAGGAATTAATCCCGGGGCCGAATATGGCCCGGCCAAGCGGTGGCCAGCGGAAAGCTTTGGCCGACTGGTTGGGGAATTGCGTGCGCTCGGGTGCTTAAACTCCGTGGTCATTTTGGGCGGTCCTGCGGATATTGGAATCGCGCTGGAGGTTGTCCGGTTTGCTGGAAGTCCGGTGGTAAACCTGGCGGGTAAAACGAATCTGCGGGAATTGATGGCCGTGCTGGCAGAATTATCCGTATTGGTCACCAACGACACGGGCCCGATGCATATCGCTGCGGCGCTCGGGGTACCGGTCGTGGTTCCATTTGGGAGTACATCGCCGGAGCTCACGGGGCCTGGGCTGCCGGGAGATCGGCGACATCGCCTGTTGCGGGCTGGTGCACCGTGTGCTCCGTGCTTTCTGCGGGAATGTCCCATTGACCTGCGGTGTCTGAC
>CAILNN010000318.1 GCA_903835555.1 uncultured Verrucomicrobiota bacterium | reverse complement strand
GGATTGGGGTACGGTGGGTGTGAGTGAAAATATCATCACCGCCAGCCTGGATGCGCTGGTGGATGGATTGGAGTATGCATTGCGGTTGCCGACAGCGGGGTCGAGTTTGGTATAATTGGGTATACCCAAGGGGAAACCAGCCCATTGCCACATGTGACATGGGCCAGGCGCAACGCCGTTGGGGTTGAATAACTTTTCCGACTCTTACCCAGGGTAGGCCCCAAAGCGGGCCAACCCTGGGCTTTAATCCCCAACCCCTGCGGGGGTTGGAATTCGAAATTCATCCGCCCCCACCGGGTTATCCTCCCATGGGCGGTCTACCCTGCGCCGTACTCCACGACTGCTATGGGGATGAAAAAACGATTGACTGCCGATTCATTACCGAGTCGTTGTTCCGGGGAGGTAATATTTATGCGTGTACTCCTGCACCATTCGCCAAGTGCTGTACTCGGGTGCCAGCGTGGCCATGGAGTGTCGGACGATCTGAAGCCATCGGCGGGGAATACCATCGGTACCGCGATCAAAGAAGGTCGGAACAACCTTCTCGGTCAGGGTATGAAACAGATTGGAGCTATCGACCCGATCTTGCTCGGCGATATCATCCGGATGGGAGTCGGGGCCGATCGCAAATCCATTCTGCTGGTCGTAACCTTCACGCCACCAACCGTCGAGGATGGATAGGTTCAGACAGCCGTGCGGGGTGGTTTTCATCCCGCTGGTGCCGGAGGCTTCGAGCGGACGGCGCGGGTTGTTCAACCAAATATCGCAGCCACCAACCATCTGGCGGCAGACATGGATGTCATAGTTTTCAATAAAAACAAGGCTGCCATTCAACTCACTAAACTTGCTCAAGTGAATGATCTTCTGAATGAATGCTTTCCCATGGTCGTCGCGCGGATGGGCCTTGCCCGCGAAGATGAACTGGACTGGTCGCCGTTTGTCTTTGACCAGCTTCACAATCTGCTCGAACTGATCGAAAATCAACGGTGCCCGCTTGTAGGTGGCGAAGCGGCGAGCGAACCCGATGGTCAGGGCGTCGGGGTTCAGGAATCCATCAAACTTAATAAAGTCGCCTTGATGGAAGGTGCCGCCTTGGAGGAGGAGTCGGCGGCGGGTGAATTCCAGTAATTCGCGACGTAGTTGGTACTTGAATGCCCAGAGCTCTTCGTCTGAGAGGACCGATGGATCGGTCACCTTCTTCCAGAACTCGGGCGTGTTGGCTTCGGTGACAAAGGCGGAACTGGGGTATCCTAATTCGGTGAACTTTTTTCGCCACAACCGGCGAGCGGGTCCCTTCATCCAACCGACCAGATGGACACCATTGGTGACATATCCGATGGGGACTTCGTCCGGGGTCTTGACACCGTAAAGTTCCTGCCACATTTCCCGCGAGACTTGACCGTGAAGTTCACTGACACCGTTGGCGGCCCGCGAATAGCGTAGCGCTAGCACCGTCATGCAGAATGGTTCATCCACGTTGCCGGGTTTGACGCGACCCATGTCCATCACCTGCTCGGCGGTCAAGCCGAGATCGGTCTGGAATCGACCTGCGGCATAACCCATCAATCCGGCATTAAAACGGTCATGCCCGGCTTCCACCGGGGTATGGGTGGTAAAAATGCATTCCGACCGGGTCAGGGTCTTGGCCTTCTCAAGATCGAGACCTGCCGCGAGTTTTTCTCGCATCAATTCAAACGTGAGGAATGCGGCGTGACCTTCATTCATGTGGAAGGTCGAGGGCTTCATTCCGAGAGCCCGGAGCAAACGGACGCCACCGACCCCCAGCAAGATTTCCTGCATGATCCGGGTGGTCGTATCGCCCCCATAGACGCGGTTGGTCAGGTCGCGCAATGGGGGGTCGTTTTCTGGCAAATTAGCATCCAGCAGATAGACCGGGCATCGACCGATATTGACACGCCAAGCCTGGAAACTGACCTGATGCCCCGCAATATTGACCCGCGACACGATCCGGTCTCCAACCGCATTGACCAGGGGTTCCAGAGGCAAGTTGGCCGGGTCCAATAGTGTATAGGACTCCACCTGCCAGTTGTCCTGATTGACGGACTGCTGAAAATAGCCCTCCCGGTAAAAGAGGCTGATGCCGACAAAACCAATGCCCAGATCGCTCGCGGCTTTGGCATGGTCACCGGCCAAGGCCCCAAGGCCACCGGCGGCGATGGGCAGGGTCTCATGGAAGGCAAACTCAGCCGAGAAGTAGGCGACTGGATTCTTGGCCAGGGCAGGAGCGTTTTGAGCCCCCCAAGTGGCTGTTTCCTGGAGGTAGGAATCGAAACTGGCGACGACTGCTCGAACACGCGCGGCAAAATCGGGTGCCTGAAGCCGCATACGAAGTTCATAGGCGGAAACCTCACGAAGGACGGCCACCGGGTTGTGGTAGAGATTTTGCCATCCCCGGGGCGACAGACTTTGGAAAAGCTCCTGAGCATCCTGATCCCAGCTCCACCAAAGATTTCGAGCCAGGCGATGGAGGTCGGCGGTTAGTTGGTCTAGCTCAGCGGAGGTCAATGGGGTCGTGCTCATTTTGGTTATTTGGCCTAAAGGACTCTGCGATAGCCTGGGTCAAGGCGTGTAGGAATTGAAGTACCCGGGCGAAGGCAGCGGGTAAACACAAAAGGTACCGCGATTGGCTCAAAGAAGTCATCAACAGGCTTGCAATACATATGCGTCGTGATGTATAGATGGCGCATGAAGAAGCCAGTTCAATACCCGAGCGATTCCAATACGCCAGAGGTCGTTCGTGATGTACCAGGACCACTGCCGCAACTGGACAACGCTAAAGGGATGGTCCGCACCCAGATTTACCTGACGAGGGCCGAACACGGCTTTCTCTTGTCTGAATCGGCGCGCCGAGGCGAACCGATGGCGGCGGTAATACGCGGCTTTATAGACGACAAGATGCGGATGCCAGAGTCCGCATGGGCAATCAATCCGATGCTGGAGGCTACGCCGCAGGATGACGCGCTGGAGTTGCCGGAAGATGCCGCCATAAACCATGACCATTATCGCTATGGCACGAAAAAGAGGTACGTGAAGAAGCGGGGGCAGTGGGTCTTGGATGAAGCGGAAGCAAGCCAGTAAATCGCCAAATTCGATGAACGCTAGAAGTGGGGAGCGCCAAAATCCCGCCCCTTCAGGGGTCGAAATGTTTTCTGGCATCGAACCCAGGAGGCTGTCCTGGGCTATTTCGTTTTGCCCCTTTGGCTACGCAAACTGGCTCCAATAGGAACGCCAACAACCTATCCTTCATGCACAGCCACCGGGTCTTTATCGATTCTTCGTTCTGGATCGCTTTTCGCGATGCTCGCCAGACCCATCATGCACAGGCACGCGAGTGCCTCGCGGCGCTCTTCCGGGAGCGTGCCCACTTTATCAGCACCCCCTTCGTTTTTGCCGAGATTCACGCAACCTTTGCCCGGTCGAGATTGGTTCAGGAAAAGGTCATTGCTGATTTCTGGGAAAACCCGTTGCTCCATTTCGCGGAGGTCACCGACGCTGACCATCGCGAAGCCATCCAACTGCTTCGACACCACGTCGCCAAGTCGTATCCGTTTTGCAACGCCATTTCTTTTGTGGTGATGCGGCGCTTGGGCGTCAAACGGGTCGCCGCGTTTGACGACCATTTCCGGCAGTTTGGTGGGTTTGAGGTAATCGAATATGGGACGAATTGCTAAATCAATTCGAAAGGAATTCAAGGCTATCTCTACGGGCCTCGTACCTGTTCTTGGGCGGATTTGTAGGTCTGGTGCCACGTGGACTGGCGAGTGGGCGAGATTTGGAAAAAGAATGCGGAGTCGGGGCTTCTCTGCCCGCCTCAATGCTCGGGAATAGGTAGTGGCCGCGCTGGATCAGCGTCGACTCACGTCCGACGACTTCGGGGATTGGAGGCCATCTTGGATTTCGTATTCGCCGTCGTGCAAGGCGGCGCTACCGTCTCTGATCTAGGTTAGAAATCATTGGAGGTCCAACCGTCTCGGGAAGTAGAAGTCGAGCGGTTATTGACTCCACCGCGATCAGTGGGATAGTCCCACCATGATCGTCAGAATAGATGCCAAACGCCGGGTTAGCATTCCGGCTGCGCTGGCCCCCACCGCTCCGGGCGACGAATTTGACGCTCAATTTGATGCGGAGCATGACGTCGTGACCCTACGCCGAATCAGACGGAGACTGGAATGGCTCTCTGTCTGGAGGCAATGTCCGTCGCCCATGGATGATCTTCCTTCCCGCAGCATGGAACTGCCGAAGAATCCTGACCTATGAGCGAGTTGTGGGACGAGGTGGGGCAGTTCACGTTAATGCGACTGAAGCGCTTGAGCTCTCGACGATCGCTGGGAATTATGGTCGGACAGCACTAGGCATTCGACGCCGGTGTCAGGGAATGTTCGGCAGACGAAGTTGACCCCAAGCAAGTTCTAGCGAAAATCCCATGAATGCGATGCGGTACGTCCTTGTTTTAGATGCCGCGCCCCTATTCTCACGGCATTTTTGATGCTTGTCAGCCCAAACTGGCGGACCTAGCTTTTCAGGATGCAAGCGGTACAAATCCAAGAGTTCTCGCTCAGCACGTCCGTTGAGTATCGGTGTCCCGTCACTGTGGGGGAAGCGAAACTCGATACCGTAGCAAAAGCTCTTTCATTGCCGCCCTGCGGAGAATTCCTCAATCCGGTTGATATTACTTTGGCCAAACAGAATGAGCTCTTCTCGTACACATTCTCGGTTCAATTGTTCGGGGGTTCAGGAGGCATCGTCATCAATGCAAAGGGGATCACGGTTTCGTTCAAACAAGGAAAGAGTGTAGAACACCTTGCGTTGATGATCAAGTTGACCTTGGCAGCACTGGAGGTAGCAAAAGTGGGGGAATTTAAGACAACATCCATTAATTTGAACCTCCATGCGACCTTCGACACTCCTTCCGATTACGCGGAACATATGATGCGATTTACCGCCCTTGCACCGAAAGTTGTTTCCGGGGGTTCTGTTTTAGTGATGCGCGTTGCCGAAATAGACGGCGAGTTTCGGTATGCGTCCGAAAAGTCCCTCGTATATCCGGAAGGGCTCTTCATAGCAACAAGTTTTACCACCGCAAGAGAGGCAAATCCTGAATTGTATAAGAGGCTAGAAACGGAATTTGAGTTGGCTGCCTCGCTCGATGGAATTTTGCTCCAAAAGACCTAGCTAGGTGATATGAACCGCCTATCAACGCTTAATGAGGACAAGCAGCCATCTGGACGAGGTCTCGATTTAATCGGGGCTCCGCAAGGAGCTTTTACAGGCTCCTCGTACTCGACTCGAAACAATTCTTCATTTGGGGGCTCAATTCCCGCACAGATTTCCGGGTCACTTCAAGCGATGGGAATCCGGGAACGCAATCAAGCGGTACCAATTTTGAGTCCCTATCCTTCAACAGGAAGAGATAAATCAGGAAAACCATATTTCTTGTTACAGATTGCGCGGTTTGGGAACCACCCGATCTCCCAAGCTGTTCAAGTGGCACCGCAGATCATAGCATCGACAACGATTTCTCATATCCTAGCCTCTTTTGGGGGGCGTGTTGAACGCATGACAGAAGACTTAGCGCAAGTGGTCCTCAAAAACGAAGCAACGGGGGAGATTCTTGAATCTTGCTGTGATGTTCACATTCTTCGCGACAATGGCATTCACTACGGTGACGAGTTCCGGTGTGAGGTTGTCCGTTCTCACGGGGTGGTCACGACGCGCTTAACACGGCTGCCACCCAAGTCGATATCGAAGGAGACCATTCTTGCAATCCGCTCCGATTTCGATAATCGCTGGGAGTTCTAACTTATTTCGCCGTGAAAAGCGAACCGCTCGAAATACATGTCTTCGGAGCAACAATCGGTGAAAGTATAGCCGTGCGATTGCCGTGTGGCCTCTGGGGGGTGGTCGACTGCTACACACCAAATCTCAGTGCACCTGAAACCAACCCGTTGGTCAAATTCCTGAAGGAGAGAGGGGTAGAGTCGCTTGAATTTCTTTGCCTGACGCATCCCCATGAAGATCATTATCGGGGGATTGGCCATTTGTTTGTCCAATATTCTCCAAAGCGCGTGTGGCTGTTTGGCAGTCTTGCGCAAAAAGACCTCTACGCAAAGGTAGCCCAGTCACTCAAGGCCTCCGCAGATTCCAAAAACATTGACTTTGGCGACACGAAGAATGTCGATGAAATCGTCAGCTTTTTTGACCTTGTTCGATCAGAGTATCGGAATAGCAACCGAAAACCACGGTTGGAGATTTGTCGCCTTCAACTCAATCAAATCTTGTTTGAAATCCTTGATAACCCGAACGTAAGGATAACTGCATTAGGGCCTTCTGGTGGACTGGCGATGGAATACGAATCGTCGCTGACCAAATGTTTCGCACTAGCGCCTGGGCAATTGTTGAAACAATTGCCAAAGATAGATCACAACATGATTTCGGGCGGTCTGCTAATCGAGTATGGGAACGCCCGGGTCATCCTCGGTGGAGATATCGAAACGGAGGCATGGGAAGAGGCGATGCGGGTAATTCCGGCTGAACGGATGAAATCTGGGCTAGTAAAGGTAAGCCACCACGGATCCGAGAATGGTTACTGTACTGGTCTATGGGAGCAGATGAGCCCCGAAAAATCGGCAATTGCAGTTATTGCGCCCTACAGCAAGCAAGGACTTCCAAGCGAGAGAGGTCTTTCTCACATCACAAAGAACGCCCACTCAACTTTCTCGGCAAGTCTTGGGGCCGTCAAAATCGCGCGTGATTGGAATGAAAATGCCGTGGAAACTTATTTCGAGGGGGCTTCAGCAGAAGTTTTGGTGACATTACGCGCTCTATTTCCGAAGGCACGATCAGGTTCCAGTCGATTGAATGGCGTGTGCTCATTTTTCGTGACTAGCGACGGACAAATTACCCATCTTATTTCAGGCGAAGCCGGTAAGCTTTGTTAATTCGGTCGGGGAATGTTTTGAACAGGTGGAACGACTTGATCGGAAAATGACTCCTGGCCAGCCAGGTTTATGGTCAAATGGCATCTTCATTTCACCCAATTATCCCCTTCACCGCAATATCGTGGCGGAATTGCATGCCGTCGAAACAGATGCGGGATACGGCAGCGTAGGCCCTGTCCCGGGCAGCGGTTAAGGTTTCGTCCCAGGCGGTGACTCCGAGGACACGTCCGCCGTTGGTGATCACCTGCCCTTCTTTCAGCACCGTTCCGGCGTGGAAGACTTTGACCTTCGGCAGCCGTTCGATTTCGTCCAAGCCGTGGATCACTTTCCCCCGCTCGGCAGACCCGGGATATCCAGCACCGGCAATCACCACGCACACGCTGGCCTGACGTGACCATCGCAGTGGGTGTCGATCCAACGATCCATCAAGGCAGGCCTCAAGGAGGTCGACCATATCGTTCTCCAGGCGGGTTACATAAACCTGGGTCTCCGGGTCACCCCATCGAGCATTAAACTCTAGGACGCGAGGCCCGGAGGATGTCAGCATGACGCCGGGATAAATCAGACCGCGAAAATCGATTCCTTCACTCGCACACCCGCGAATCCACGGATCGAGAACCGTATGGCCGACCTGCTCCCAGGCTACGTCTGAAAGAAATGGAGTTGGCGAATAGGTGCCCATGCCACCGGTGTTCGGCCCCTGATCGCCGTCGCCGATTCGCTTGTGGTCCTGCGACGACGGCAGGATTTGAACATGCGATCCGTCGCATAAGGCATGCAGGGAGATTTCAATGCCCTCAAGGAATTCCTGGACCACGATTTGCCGGGAAGCTTCGCCGAAGGCTCTTTGGACAAGCAGTTGCTGGATAGCGGCCTCGGCTTCATCCAAATTTTGAGAAAGGATGACTCCCTTGCCTAGTGCCAGGCCGTCGGCTTTAAGCGCGCAACGTCCGCCCAATTCAGCGCAGAAATTCCGTGCCTCGGTAGGGTCGGAAAATGTCCGGGAGCGGGCGGTGGGAATGCCATAACGCTCCATGAAATCCTGCGAGAAAGCTTTCGATGACTCGAATTGGGCTGCCTTTTGATTGGGGCCCCAGATACGTAGACCTTCGGCCTGAAAGGTATCGACGATTCCCAGGGCGAGCGAGCCATCGGGGCCCACCACCGTCAGATCAGGACGATTTTTTCGCGCAAACGATATCAGGGTCGGCAAGTCCTCCGCGCCGATGGCGACATTTTCGACCGTGCCGCCAGCTGCCAGCGTCTCGCGTGCTGTGCCAGCATTGCCAGGAGCACACCACAAGTGCGTCACCCTCGGCGACTGAGCCAATTTCCAGACCAAGGCGTGTTCACGACCGCCACCGCCTATCACGAGCAACTTCATTCCCGGCCAGTCAACCGGGTTGAATGAAAGCCGACAATTGAAAGTTAGCCCTTTTCGATGCAGGCGTAAGCGTTGTGATTGTGGATGCTCTCCTGATTTTCCGCTTCCACCCGATACCAACTGATGGAAGGGCGGGCATTAAGCCGGAGGGCCACATTTCG
>CAILNN010000317.1 GCA_903835555.1 uncultured Verrucomicrobiota bacterium | reverse complement strand
GGTCAAGGCCCGTGGCTCGATGGAATCTCGCCCTACCGATATTGCTTTTGTTCAATAGGTTATGTCTGATTTGTGCAGGTCGTTGGAAAGGCTCTTCTTTGGAGAATATCGTGAGACCGCTGGGACTCACTGGTTTTGTCCTGGCCATCGAGAACCTAAGCAGCGGCTCTTCGGGAGTGCCGAAGCAGAGCAGGTCGTCCACGTAGCGGAGGTAGCGATGCATACCGCAGGTCTGGTTCATGCAGTGGCCAAATGGGTATAAAAAAGGTAATAAATATTGACTGATCGATGCGTTTATGGGCAATCCTTTACTGAAGGGCATGGGAAGTGAAAAGGTGATAAAACAAATCGGCTCAACAATTGCGGGACCTCCAAGCGGTGATGCTTCGCCTGGGTAGCCCGCCAAGCAACCAGTGCGATTGTCTTGCGATCGGCGACTATTTCAAATTGTACTCCGACACGTTTCGTAGGGATATCGGCGGGGTCCGGCATCAAGGATGGCCATTAGGCGGACACCGGATGATTCCAGCGTGATCTGAACAATGCCATCAATTCGGACAAGCTCTACATGCGTGGCTGCCGGCATCTGGACCATCGAAGCCAGTTGGGCATTGGTAAAAACGGTATGGACTCGCAGCCCCACGACCTGGCATCCCATCCATGCCTCCATAACGCGCGATAGCGTCTTGGACTGCGGTAGTCCTCTACCGCTTTGGGCCTCGGGACCGGAAGAGCCCGTTAGTGAACTCTGGTTGCCGTCCATTTCACGGCCGTTTTCAATGCGCCCGAGGGCAGACGCACTCCACGCCCTGGCGGACATTCCGTTGCCCTAGTTTATCAGACATGACCCTAGAGCTAAATTTTCTTGCGGGTGTACGTCACGAGATAAAGCTGCGTGCCGGGCACCGTCTTGAATTCAGTTGGACGCTTCGCGCCAGAAAGATCGTAGCAAATACGGAGCTTTTCTCCGTTGAACTCATAGATGGCCGGGAAGGTCTTCCCTTTATTGGGGCCTTCGGTCCCGGTGATGGTCATTCCCTTCGGTTTCGCGGAAGCATCAACCGTGCAGGTGCCTCGATCGGCGACCGCTCCGACGAAAACCTCATATCGACTGCTTTCAATCTTGAGACTAATCGTTTTCAAGACCACATCGGGCATCGGCTGACCAGCCAACTCGGCTTGGACCGGCAACCAGGTGCCATCCAACGACAGGTTGTCCGAGTCTGAGCCACCAGCGATCGCCATCAAGGCCATGCCTAGGGCCACCAACAATGCGGATAGAGTTTTCATTCTTGAGTGAATGAAATCGATGCCCATCGTGACTGGCAAGCATCAAGTCTCAGGACTCCTGACCTCGTGGAATTGGGGTTCCGTGCCTGCGTCTTCGTCGGTTAGCAAGGAGTGAATTTCTCGATTGGACAACGGGGCAATCGTGGTTCCGTTGGGCATCCGGAACTGCGGTAATGGCGCCCGACGCGTTCTGGGAATCTTGCCCTATCGCCCCTGTTCCAATACCCGAAAACCACGTCCCAAATGCTCCGGATGCGTCAGCGTCTGAAACTGCCTGACACGCGCGGAATTCCATTCGGGAAAACGTCGATTGGGATCGTGAAGCGTTGCTTCCATCCGTTTTACAAGCCATTGACGTTGGCTCCCATAGAATTGGGTCGTAAGGCCAACGCCTTCCCCGGCCTCCCGCAGTTCGGTAAAGTGAACATGCGCGGTCAGGTCTTGTTCTCCGATATTATCCAAAATCTTACCCGATATCCGATGCCGTGAATATGCCCGCAACGTTCCTTCACATCGCTGCGGTGCAAAGAACTCTTCGTCATCCAATCCGTAATCGAAGGTGAGCAACCGTCCTTGTTTCAAACTTCCTGCCGCCTGCCGCCACCACGTCGTCGCCTGAGGGCAAATTTCCGCGTTAAACCCATCCGGCAAGACTTCGGCCAGGGCAGGGGGCACGGTCGGCAACTCTTCGAAGTGGATGCCGACGGCGTCCGGCGATAGCGTTTTCCAATCGAAACCAGTTGGTGTGGCAGTCACTCCCATGGCCAGCCATCGCGTGTTTTTTCGGTCCCACATCAGTCGATGGACGGGAAACGCATCCAGCAACTCGTTGGCATAAAATAGTCCGGAGTACCCAGTCGGGAATGCCCGTTCTAGCTGGTCAAGGTCAGATAACCACCGAATTCGCTCTCCGAATCTGGACAACGTTTGTTCCTGCCATTGTCGCCGGATAGGTGATGGTTCAACCAACCAAAGAGTCGGACGAATCTCTGGCTGCCAGAGGTCCAAGTAGGTCAGGATGTCCAGGGCCAGTTGTCCGTCATGCGCTCCTGCCTCAATCAGGACCGGTACTTTATCGCATCGCGGGGCCAGTTGACTCAAATGGTGGCCAATCAACTCCCCAAAAAGAGCGCCCACGCGGACACTCG
Source organism: uncultured Verrucomicrobiota bacterium (assembly GCA_903835555.1). Taxonomy (GTDB): domain Bacteria; phylum Verrucomicrobiota; class Verrucomicrobiia; order Limisphaerales; family UBA9464; genus CAILNN01. Next base: position 12,294 of record CAILNN010000317.1, on the reverse strand, counting down.
TGTAAAAGTCCCCATCCACTCCCACCCGACCGGCGCTCCGTTCGTAGTACCCCAGTTCGGGGGCATACAGCGCGAGTTCCATGAAGCGCTGAAATAAAAGGACGCCCCCGGCGCTCTGTATTTCCTCGCGGATGATTTGGATCAGGGCAGATTCTAGGAAAGATTCCCGCATGAAGACGGCGACGATGAGAACCCAACAGCGATTTGGGCAACAGCTTTCCCAATTGATTTTCGTGCTCCTGCCCGGGTTTGTTTTGACCTGTTTAGGGCAATCGGCACCCGGATTCTATCCCAGGGGAACGAATGTCCAATCGCTCTGGGTCTTACCGCAGGCCAACTTCGGGAGTGCGGCCGAGCAAGTCATGGTGGCGACCCTCCAGGGAATCGTCGCGCGCCAATCCTCGGAACAAATCTATCTGGATGGCGGCAGCGGCTATTCGATTTGGAAAAACGATCTGCACACAAACTATGGCGTAGCGCTGACCACCGTTAACAGCCCTTGGGCCATCCTTCGACATTTTCGGCAGCAAATTGATGGCTACGTGCTCTATGACGCAACCAGGTTCCCTGATTCGCTCAGCGCCGCCAATTCCCTGGCTGGAAAAATGCATGGGATTGCTGTCGATGCATCCATCGAAAGCCAGGTTCGGGCGAGCGGCGTAACCAATCGGCTTTACGATGCGCGAGCCATGACGGCTCTGACGGTCTGGTCCAACGATTTTCGCGGTACACCGATTCCGTTGGTCGTCGAACAACGGGCCACGATTTCAGCCAATTTGCGCGACTACGCCTCGATGGCCGGGGCCTTTGTCTTCTTTGACGGCAATTCTCCCTTTCGGAGTCAGGTGATGGCGGGAATGGCGGGAGACGGTGCCTGTATCGGCTGGGGCGACGCCAGCCAGGGAGAAAACGTCTTCGTGAGCGATGGTTCAAAACACGGCGTTCACACCGTGGCCGCCGATTGGGCGTTGAATCTCTCCACGCTGAGCAGTGTTCGGGAAGAAAACCTGTCGCAGGCTCCGGCCCCGCCGTCGGTAGGCGAAACAAACATTCATCAGGTCGCGTTTCTCGTCACAGACGGGGACAATGTGCAATGGACCTTGGGCGGGTTTCCCGGCTATTTCAATCAACCGTCACGAGGAACCTTTGACCTGGGCTGGGCCTTGCCTCCCGCATTGGCCGACCTCGCACCATCAGTCGTTCGCTGGTTTTATGACCAGTCATCAACAGGGGCACACCGCGATCACTTCGTAGCCGGTGTGAGTGGCAATGGCTATTTTTACCCCAGCCAATATCCCCCCGAGGCGCTGGCGATTCAGGTCAATCGCCTGGGGACATTGCTCGACCGGACGGACTTGGATATCGTTCAGATTCTCGACTTCCATTCATTTAACCGAATCGACCTTTGGAATACCTACTTCTCTCAGCCCAATTTACGGGGGCTTTTCTACCTGGAGTATGCGCCCTATAACGGAGCCCAAGGTGCCATCCAATTCTCAACGAACGGTCAACCGATCATAGCTGCCCGTGATCTCTTCTGGCCCGGCTTGGAAGAGGCTCCGGCGTTGATTCAACACCTAAACTCCTACCCGCGCGACCCATCGAGCCCGGATGGTTACAGCCTGGTACCGGTCCTTGTTTGGGGAGAGACGGTGGCATCGATAGCCAGCGTGGTCAGCAATCTCGCTCCTCAGGTGCGTGTGGTCACCCCCGATGTCCTCGTTCGGGAAGTTCGCAATCGTGTCGGACGAAATTTGACCTATTCCTTCTCCTTGGGACTTCAAGGATGGCAGGGATCGGTATCGGGCAAGCCGTATGACAAGGCGCAATGGAGTGCGGCCGGAGGCTTTCCGGGTGGCGTCTTGCTGCTGGACGGTTCCGATCTGGGACAATCCGATGCCACTCCGAATGCCTGGTTTAGCCGCCAAATCTCGCTGCCCCAAAACGTCACCGACCTTTCGTTCGATACGAAGGCTAACAATGACGGTCAACTCCGGGTGCGACTGACGGATGCCCGCGGAAATCAGGTCACTCTCCTAAATTGGGAAAAATTACCGCAACCGAATGTTTGGCTTCACCGGACCACTTCCCTTCGCGCCTATGCCGGACAGACAGTGACCTTGTTGTTTGAGCAAAACGACGGCGGAAAAGGCAGCGGCGAATATCGCTACGTCGATAACGTTCAGGTCGAGAGCTCGGGTGATCCCGTTTTCCGCCCCTTGTCGCCGAGGATACTGTCCATCGGTTATCAGCAGGGGGTGCAGATCAGTTGGCGTGACAATGACGTACTGGAAACCGGTTTTCGAGTGGAGCGACGCCAACTCGGCGGTGCCTGGAACGAAATTGCCGTTGTGTCCCCCAATATCACCCAGTACCAGGACATCTCCGTTCTTCCCGGCGTCGGGTACGAGTATCGTGTCCGCTCTTGGAATCCCGCTGGAACAAGCGACTATTCTCAGCCCCGGTCCGTTCAGGTTCCGCCCCGTCCGAAGTTGACGGTGAGTCTATCTGGGGGACGGGTCGCCCTGGGATGGCCTACATCGCCCCTTGCATCCATCCTTGTCTCAAGCTCAACCTTATCCGATGGGGCCACTTGGTCTCCAGTGCCCGGAGGGTCGCTGTTCACCAACGGCCTATGGACGGTCCAAGTCCCCTTGGAAAAGGGTGCCTCGTTCTTTCAGCTACGATAGGAGAACCAAATATTAAATAAACAATTAACGACCACTCTCCTTTGACCCATCGTGCGCCGCTCGACGGTATAGCTTGAAACGACCACCTATTGCAACCAATCCTCCCGCGAAAGCTGCCCAGTGCCAAAAGGAAAATATTGGAACGTCGGACGCAACATTGGAATCTGCTGGTGGCGTTGATTGTCCCCCGGTAGGAACCACCATTAACGTGGCGGCCTGGCTGGTGATGGAACCAGCGATATTGGTCAAGACACAGTCAAATTGGGCGCCCGAATCAGATGATTGAGCCGAAGAAAGGATGTAGGTATTTGAATTGGCTCCAGAAATGGGAACGCGATTCCGCCGCCATAAAAACGTGATCGGGCTGTAACCCGATGCCACGACGCTAAACGTTGCGTTGTCACCGTTGGTGACTGTCAACGATCCGGGTTGTTTCATCAGGGAAGGGGGCAGTGGGACGGTCAACGTACCCACGAAATTGGTTACTGCCCCGGCGATATTGGTAACGATGACCCAGTAATCTCCCACTTGACTGGGCTGAACGTTGGTCAGGGTCAGAATGGGATTCGTCGCTCCAGGAATTATATTGCCGCCTGTTTGCCAGAAAAATGAGAACGGGGATGTTCCGGTCACCGTGATCGAAAACTGGGCCGTTCCCCCGGTGAGGACCCATTGTTGCGGTGACGAGTTTGATTGAATCGTCGGAGGAGCAGGTGGGGAGAGTAAATCAATAAAAGAGGTTCCCCGTGGACTTCCCCATCCTGTGCATAAGTCATAGCCGATCCGCGCTTGGTACGGCTGATTTGCATTGGTGGAGAGCGAGTTATTACCAACCGTGATGTCGTGAAAAGCTTGAGAGTAGTTCGTGCTGGCACCGATTTGATAAAGGATCGGATTGATAAAACCGATCGGTGCCAGTCCAGCGGCAGCGGATTGCTGATTCACCAAAGCGATGAAGCCCGCCCAAAGCGGAGCGGCTGCGCTGGTACCGCCCACCCCACCGGATTTTCCATTACCATAATTAACGCTAATATTATCGGCGGTCAGGGCGACATCGGGAAGATTCCGCCCTGTCAAGGAAGCCCCACCGATTGCAACCCCAACTGTTGCTTGCCATGACGGGAGCGCGTTGGATGGATTAATGCCACCGCCGCTGGCATACTTGTTTCCAGGGGACCAGTTCCATACCCGTTCGGCCAAATACGGTCCTCCTGCCGTGGTTGTCGAAAGACTCGTTCCTCCGACATCCGTGACCCACGGACTGCCCATCGGGTCCGGAATGGCGCTCAGCCAAGCCCCGGAATCACCCGACGCCGTTAAGAACGTCTGACCTTGAGCTGCATACTGTAGAAAAGTCGCCAGAAGCAGCGGTTTTTCCGAAGGGTCGGTCCAATACCATGAGCAACTAATCTGGTTGGCCAGGCCATCGACCGCGATTTGATTGAGCACGTCGGCAGGGAAGTCGCCTTCATAAATCAGGATGGAGCTAAGACCGGGAGCCATGCAAATCGCCATCTCTATGTCGAGCGCCACCTCGATATTGTTGCCCCCAATCGTCGCGGTATACCCGGGTGAGATGACATTCGTCAGTGGGACGGCACCCAGATTTGCCCGCTTCAAATAGAGGGAGATATCGTTGGTGTAATAACCATCAAATTCAACCAAGGCCAGTTGCTGACCGGCCCCATTGAGTGTGACACCCGGCAGGTAGGCATTTCGAAAATCAGTGCCAATATAATGTCCTGAAGGATCCGATCCGTTTGCTGGGGCGGCTTCTCGGCCGGGATTGGCATCTGACGGATGTAGGCTGGTGGGGCGTGGGGGATTCTTATTGCTAAGGCCGGAAACCCCACTAAACGGGATGGCCCGTTTTGGTTTGGGTGGACTGGAGGGAGCGAAATAGACCCGGTCTTCAGTCGGATGTTGATAGTTGAAGAGTTGGGTTTGGAGCGCCGACTCAATCTGGTCGACTCGTCCCCGGACATGCAGCAACGTTCGATTGGGGTATTGGCGAATTACGGTTAGCCCATTTTCAGCGGCAAATTGAATCACTGCTTCGTAATCACCGGGGGTGGGGCCAAACTGATCAGCAAAGACTGGAGGCGTGAGGTATTTTCGATAGCTGGGTGAGCCCGGATTGTACAGGGATTCCAGCACCTGATTCAGATGGGCTTGGTTCCGGAGCGGGAGACCCAATAGAATGTCCAATTGTCTATCGGGTGCCACCCGCCCAATGGGTGCGTTACTCTCCAGGGGTTGCGCACGAGCAAGATTTTGATCAACTGGTGCAGCGTCTGCAAGAAACCAACACGGGCCGAAAGACACCCAAAATAGCCATAACCCAACCGCCAGTAGAATCAATTGGGTGGGCCTGTGGATTGAAAACGACTTCATGTTTGAGCAGCCAATAAGACCTTGGCGATTTCCCGTGAAACGGCTTCGCCCATCTCAATGGTGCCGACTCTGCGACAATTTGGATCGCTGGCGTTGTGGATGTCCCCGGTCCGGAAACCCTGGTTGAGAACAGCCGTCACCGCTTGTTCAATCGCCAATGCCGCCGCCTCCTGGCGGAAGCTATACCGGAGCATCAACGCTGCGGAAAGTATCTGCGCAATCGGATTGGCCAAGTTCTTCCCGGCAATATCGGGGGCAGTACCACCGGCTGGTTCGTAGAAGCCGAAGGTTGTCTCGTGGTCCCCCTTTGAACCCAAGCTGGCACTCGGCAGCATCCCAAGCGATCCGGCCAGTGCGGCTGCTTCGTCCGAGAGAATATCCCCGAACATATTCTCGCAAAGAAGAACGTCGAATTGCGTGGGCCGGATCATCAATTGCATCGCGGCGTTATCGACGAACATATGTTCGAGCGTGACCGTTGGATATTCCCGTCCGATCTGGCTGACGACTTCCCGCCAAAGGATGCCATTTTCAAGCACATTGGCCTTATCGATACTCGTTACCTTCTTTCGACGCACCAAGGCGGACTCAAACGCGATTCGGGCGATGCGTTCAATTTCCCGGGTGGTATAAACCATCGTGTCGATCGCTCGCCGTTGCCCGTCGGGCAGGGTCTCAGTCAATTTGGGTTGACCAAAATACATTCCTCCGGTGAGTTCACGAACCACCAACAAATCCAGTCCCGCTCCTTGACGTTCCGGACGGAGCGGACAGATGTGGGCCAGCGCCAATGGCAGTTGGACCGGGCGGAGGTTGGCATAGAGGCCAAATTCACGGCGGATTCGGAGAAGCGCTGCCCGTTCAGGACGTCGCTCTTTGGAAATGGAGGGGTCGCGATCGGGTAATCCGACCGAACCAAATAGGATGGCATCGGATTGGCGGCAAAGGTTCAGGGTCTCAGCAGGGAGCGCCTCGCCCTTGGCATCAATAGCGGCCCAGCCGACCGGGGCCTCAGTCAATTGAAACCGAAGCGTCGAAGCGGCTTCGACTGCGCGGAGGACTCGAATAGCCTCACGCATGACTTCTGGTCCGATCCCATCTCCCGCTAACACCGCCACGCGATATATCGAATTCATTTGTCAGCCTAGCTTGTAAAGACAACGCCCCAAGGGAAAGTCAGATTTGGAAGCGATTGCGCTACGGGCTGCAAATGTAGGCCTCTGACACATTCCGATCTTGTCGATTCCACTTTGGCCGCATGAATCTCAACCATGCGTGTTCTCCAAGTCGCCAGTGAAGTACAACCCTTTTCAAAAACGGGCGGTTTGGCTGACATGGTCGGAGCGCTTTCCCGGGCTCTGGCCAGAAAAGGACATCAGGTCGATATCGTAACTCCCGCATACCGGGGCGTTTTAGCCCATGCCGTCGGAGCCAAGCCAGCAAACTGGCGGTTCAGCATCCCGCTGGGCGGGCAGTGGGAGCAAGGCGAATTCTATCGTCTGGAGATTGAATCTGGATTGACCATCTGGTTTGTCGACCATCCCCGTTTTTTTGATCGCCCCGGTATCTATAACGAGCGACAGGTCGACTATCCAGATAACGCTGCCCGATTTATTTTCTTTACCAAGGCTGCCCTGTTGTTGGCCCGATTTCTAGACCCAAACCCCGCCCTGGTCCATTGTCATGATTGGCAGGCGGGACTGCTTCCGCTATTAATTCACCATGCAAAAGTCAGCCGGCCGTGGCCGGAAGCGCCTGCCACCTTGATGACAATACACAACCTCGCGTATCAAGGTTGGTTCCCGGCATCGCAATGGGGTTTGACCAACATACCGATTTCCTGGTTTCACCGAGACAGTGCCGAGGCCCATGGTCAAATGAACCTCCTGAAGGCCGGTTTGATGCTGGCGGATGCTCTGACAACGGTAAGTCCCCGCTATGCTCGCGAGATCGGTACGCCGGAATTTGGATGCGGATTGGAGTCTATATTGTTGCGCCGGGAATATGAACTGACTGGAATCCTCAATGGCGTCGACTACGAAGAATGGTCTACCACCGCCAATTCGTATCTACCTCACTCTTATTCAGTCGACTCATTGGAGGGAAAAGCGGCAAACAAACGGGAACTTCAAGCGGAAATGGGCTTGCCTGATGAGCCCGATATTCCGTTATTTGCTAATATTTCCCGCCTGACCGGCCAGAAAGGAGTCGACCTTCAGTTGGATGCTCTGCGCTTGCTGCTGTACGAAGGGGCTCAATTCCAATTTGTCTTGTTGGGCAGCGGTGAGCCTGCACTGGAGCAGGCCTATCGGGAGTTGGCTGCGGAGAATCCGCGCGTCGTTTCGGTTAGACTCGGGTTTGATGTCGCTTTGGCCCAACGAATCGAGGCTGGAGCGGATTTTTACCTGATGCCATCCCGTTTCGAGCCCTGCGGACTGAACCAACTCTATTCGCTTCGGTACGGCACGGTGCCGGTGGTTCGAGCCACGGGTGGATTGGATGATTCGGTAATGGATATTCTCGAAAACCGCGACTTGGCCACCGGGATCAAATTTCAGGAAGCGTCCGCCCGCGCGCTCGCCCATGCCATCCGAAAAGCGCTCGCCGTTTATCGGGAACGTCCGCTTCTCGACCATCTTCGCCGCAATGGAATGAAAGCGGATTTTTCCTGGGATCGTCAGGCCAATGAATACGTGACCCTCTATGAACATCTCTTGCATGAAATCTGATTGGCTCAAGCTCGGGAGCGCTTCTTTGAACGGTCGCCGCCTCGCTGGACTCCTCCTGTTAATCCTTGGCAGTTCTGTCGGATTCATGACGACGATGGCCCAAACCAACTGGCTGAATGCCCTACCCGCAGTTCCCGCATTACGAATCCCCCCCAATCTCGCAGACTGGAGGGTCGCGCGGGCTGAAATTCGATCGAGATTGAATCAGTTACTCGGAAGCTTCCCAGAAAAACCCCCTCGGCCATCCGTTGCCACCACTTCCCGCTCCCGCGAGGCTAATTATTGGCGCGAACAGTTTGTCTTTGATGACGGAATCGGGGGAGTGGTCCCGGGCTACCTCCTATTACCGCTCAGTCCTGGCCCGCATCCAGCGATTCTCTACTGCCATTGGCACGGCGGAGAGTACTCCATCGGGAAGGAGGAGTTATTTCAGACCAATCATACGCCGGTGGCTCCGGGGGTGGCACTGGTCGAGCAAGGGTATGTCGTAATTGCCGTTGATGCCCCTGCTTTTGGCGAACGCCAAGGGAAGGGTCCCGACGGAGAAATCGGTAGCAGTGGGGAAGTAAGTGCGGCCAAGTGGTGTCTTTGGGCGGGACGGACAATGTGGGGGTGGATACTGCGGGATGACCGGATGGCCCTCGATTACTTGTTGACGCGTCCAGAAGTCGACCCAAATAAGGTTGGGGTGATGGGGATCAGCATGGGAGCGACACGCACCTGGTGGCTAATGGCCTTGGATGACCGCTTAAAAGCTGGAGTGGCCATTGCCTGTTTAACCCGTTATCAAGACCTGATTGCTGCAGGCGGACTCAAGGGCCACGGAATTTACTATTTTGTCCCTGGCATGCTAAACCATTTCGATTCGGAAGCGGTTGTCGCTTGTATTGCGCCTCGTCCAATCCTCTTTTTGACCGGCGATCAGGACCGTGGTTCGCCCATATCCGGTGTGAAAACCATCGAATCTGCTGCCCGCCCCGCATGGGAACTGTTTGGCCAATCCACCAACTTCGTCAGTCGGATATATCCCGGTCTAGGGCATGTCTACACTCCAGAAATGTGGGCTCGCACCTTGGATTGGTGGCATCGATACATTCCCATTGCCAAACCGTGATCCTTTTCCGAAAGGGCTACTTGAGACGGGCTGCCAAATTGCCCGAATAGCCGGTGAGTTCCAAGAATGCATGGCCGACTTCCTTCCCGTCCGAATTTTTGACCCGGCACGCGCCTTCCCAATACGCGACGCCTCCCAAGTCGTCGGTCAATTCTTGATTCTCCACCAACGGTTCCAGTTCCAGATTCGTCATCTTTCCGGTGGCTGGGTCCATGGCTTCCAGTCGCACGTGATTCGGATAATCTGCAGCCGTCTGCGGACTTTTCCAGTGCTGGAGGCCGCTCCAGCTAAATTGGCTCGGGCCGAACGTTATTAATTGACCGGACTTGTTGATCCAGGTGAGCGATGAATTCGGATCGGTTTTTCCGCCTTCTTGCCGCATGCGATAACACATGATCGACCGGCCATCGTTCAGTTGTAAACAGGCCCAATCCCACCCCACTTGATTGGCTCCCAACTGACTGCTGCTGACCTCGTGGTCCATCCAGGCATCTCCTTCAACCGCCAAAATCTCCCCTCGCAGATTGACCGACCCCGATACCGCCAACCGAGGAAAAGTAAGATAGTAACTGGCCGCTGTCGGTCCGTCCGCCTTTCGTGAAACGCCATTGGTCCCGAAAACAACCATCGGCTGCGTCGGGGATAACGTCAGTGCCAAATTCGCGTCGCCCCGGATAGTACCAGCCAATTCTAAATCCAATTGGGAAGCCTCGCCCCATTCCGGTTTATGGGTCGCTTCACGGCCTTTCAGTCGCCAGTTCCCATTCCAGACTTCCAACCGATTGGTCGCGGCTCCCGCATCCCACCCAGCCCGGTTCAATCGGCTTTGATATATAAATGCCCCACTGGCGGTATCGAGTAAGGCGAAATGCCCCAGGTAGATTTGATCGTGAGAGAATTCAGCCGACCTGGCCTCTTTTGGACGGTCCTCCCTCGGCGATGATTGCCGAAAGAAGGTCGCTTGAAACCCAAGCCGCCTGCCATTCCCAGTCTTGAGATGCCCGGTGATATACCACCACTCCAACTTGAATTCTGGGTGGCTCCCATGGTCTCGCGGGTAAGTGAAGACGTGTCCAGGCTGCGGAATGGCGAATCCATCGTCGGTTATCACGATGGATGATCCTTCATCCCGAATGGCTCCATGGAGCCTTGCCAGGATGCAGGTTCCCCAAGCCCACAAAGCGATATTGACCCGGAGCGCTCTACCGCTGAGTAATCGAAACTGCGCGGCTGAAATCACCCGGCTATTCTTCATGGTCGGATCGTAACACGGAACCCCATCGGCCCACCGCAAAAGAAGCCAATATCGCGGCAGCGGTCACCAGAACGACCAGTCCCGTCAATTGCTCAATTGGTACGTCAAGTCGCAATGTCCAGCCAAACGCCTGCTTGTTGATGACAAAGACCAAGAGGTATCCAAGTCCTACGCCGACAAGTGCACCGATGATCGAGCCGATACCGGCCAAAAGGCCACCTTCCCAAGCAGTTCCCCATGCCAAACCCAATGAAGTCATTCCCAGGGCCCGGCATGTCGATAATTCCAGGCGTCGTTCGAGGAGGATGCTCACCAGCGTTAGCGCCAGTCCCACCACGGCAACCACCACACCGATCAATTCCAGGGCATACGTAATTGAAAATGTTTGTCGAAAGATACGCAGGAGTTCCCGGCGAAGATGGGAATTGGTGAAGACTTGGAGTCCACTGTGGGATGCCAGAAGGTGAGTACGCACCGTTTCTGCTGAAGCGCCCGGCTTCAAATGGACAATGACGCTGGTCGCCAGTTCGTCATGAACCCAGGAAGCAAGATGGCGGCGGTCAATGGTGAGGGAACCGCGCTCATTCCCATAATCGGCAAACGTACCGACGATGACAACCGATTGAGTCCCGTTTAGCGTGGGAATATCCACCCGGTCACCAACCTTCTTTTGAAAGCGCTCGGTAAAGCTCTCACTCGCCAAGGCCAATCCATCATTCGCATCCGTTTGAAAAAATTTCTCCGGCGGTGGTGAAAGCCATGCCAATGCGTCGTGTCGGCGGACGAATCCGGGATCGGCCCCGACAAGGATGGTTGGGCCGGTAGCCAGTTGAACATCGGCGACCTGCAAGACTTGGGCATCCAGAACCTCAGGGCGATTGGTGATGGATTTCCACGTTTCCGGCGAAATACGGTTTTGCGAGGAGGCGCTTTGGGCACCAGCGCTCGAGATGTAGAGGTCTGCTTGAAATGTGCGCATGATCCAACCCTGCATGGTCGTCTCGAAACTGGCGACCAAGATGGCCATGCCGGACGTCATGGCCACCGCCCAAACGAGACTCGCTGTTGCCAAGTCATGCCGACCAGAACCATGCCGCAATTGGCTGAGTGCCAGCCGGACGGGTACCCAATAGTTCCCCAGACTCCGCCAGGCTCCTGCTTGCGCCCGGACGATTTCACCGGACACAAGGCCAAACCCCATCACACCCAGGAATGCCGCCAGGTAGCCAGCAATTGGAATTCGAAAGCCCGCGTCCACCCGATAGGGCGGAAGGAGAGCCAGGAGAATGGCTGAGATGACGAATACCGCCCCTGCTGTCGTTTTGAGGTGTCGACGGCGGGAGCTCCTCGGAGCCGCATGGCGGACTAGGATTTGAGCTGGGGGCGTTCGCGCTGCTTCACGTGCCGGCCACCAACCTGCGACCAAACTGGCACTGACGGAAAGCACCAGGGCACCCATGCTTTCGTTTGGCGTCAGTCGTGCCGAATCGGTCGACGTTGCGTAATAGAGTGTGTTAACGGTTCGGCCTATCAATCGAACCGCCCCTTGGGCACCCAGGTATCCCAAGCCTAAGCCAAGGATTCCCCCAAAAATGCCGAGGATTAGCGCCTCGGTGAGCCAAGCCCAATAGATGGACGACTCGTTGACTCCCATCGACCGAAGAATCGCGATCTCCTCCCGTCGCCGGATCACCGCGCCGTCCAACGCTTGAAACACAAGGTAGAGGCCCACGATGAGCGCAATCAGGGATAGGAGGGTCAAATTCATGCGAAAGGCACGGGTCATCATTTCTCCCGCTTTCCGCCGGTCTGTCGGTTGGGTCACCAGCCATCGGTTTTCTCCTGCGCTATCGAGTGCCGATCGAATTTCCTCAATCCGGGTCGTTTCCCCAAATCCAGGCTCTGCCAGCAATTCGATTCGATCGATTCTCCCAGTCTTGCCCGAGATCGCTTGGAGTGCCGGAAGGTCCATGACCAAGAGAGTTTCCGGTGCATCCGGACGTCCCTGTGCAGAAGGAATGATCCCGGCGATCTCTAGATCAATCTGCATTTCCAGAATGATCACCGGAAAGTGGTCTCCAATCCCCAATCGCTTCCGTTTCGCAAATGCGC
>CAILNN010000316.1 GCA_903835555.1 uncultured Verrucomicrobiota bacterium | reverse complement strand
GTTGGGTTCATGCCAATCTTCCTGCTTGGCAGCTCGGGCACGGGGGGGCCAACCATCCCTTCCGTTTCGAGGCCGCCGGTTGGCCCTTTGTCAGACCCGCAAAAAAATCTTCCGCTGATACAGAAACCGCATGAACCAAAATCCGAACCCGAGGCTGGTGAGGGCCAGCACGAGGTCCGCATAGTTGCCTACCGCCGCGGCAACCGGACCGCCGACAAATAACTTGGCCAAAGCCTCGAAATCGATGAATCGCCCGCCGAAATAGATGGTGATGGGGTTCACGCCGATCCAAACAAACGGCACGGCCCACTTCCTGAACTTCCAGACATCGATGATCTGATAGAACGCAGCCAGCAAGAGGCAACTGTACCCACCGGCCACCAGGACAAACGAGGATGTCCAAATCTTCTTGATGACGGGAAAGTTCAATTGCCAGGCCCATCCCGCCGCCAGGCATGCGAGGCCACTGACGATGAGGCGAAGGACTTTTTGACGGTCGGAGAAACGCGGGTTCTTGAGGAGCAAGCCGGCAAAAACGCCCAGGAGACAACTGGCGATTGCGGGAAACGTACTGAGAATACCCTACATCGATGGCTACAAACCGCTTTTCAATTATCACGACCTGCTCTATCGCGTTGTCGCGTTGTCGCCGAACGCCTCAAGCTGGAAACCGATTTGCACCTTGCTGTTGAAGCGGCCGTGGTCCAGGACGTGGAAATGACCCCGACTGTCAACGATCTACTCACCATAAAGGTCGATCCGCCGATCCCCCCCGAAGGAAGGCCAAAACTCGATCCTGGGTAGAATCAGACTGAAAACAAGCATGGCTTGCATCTTGGCCGTATACCCATATAGTAAACCATATTGTGAAAACGACGCTAGTTCTTCCCGATGACCTGTTGATGGAGGCCAAGACCGTTGCTGTCCGCCGGAAGACGACCCTCAAGGCACTCGTTGAGGCGGCTCTGCGTCGGGAAATCCGGCCGTCCATGGAACCGGAAAATCCCGACCCTTCCCGGTTCGAAATTGGGCCCTTTGGTATCCTCCGCATCCGCAAAGCGTCCGGATGTCCTTCCACCACGATGGCACAAGTTCGTGCCGTCCAAGTGGCGTTGGAAAACGAGGAGCTTGACCGGATAACCCATCCGCAACGCTCATGATCACGCTCTTGGACGCCAGCGTGCTTATCGCTTTGGGCGACGCCGGACATGTGCATGAATGTGCTGCCATGCGCTTCTTTGAACGCGAGGCTGTTACCGGTGGCTGGGCAACCTGTCCGACCACGGAAAATGCCTTTCTCCGTATCCTCAGCCATCCATCGTACCCGCGAACACTTGGGAGCCCCATGGAAGCGCGGCGGGTCCTATCGCGGCTGATGTCAGTGCCGGGGCATCAGTTCTGGCCGGATGACCTGACACTGACGGATGACCACCTCCATCCCCAGTTGCCAGCATCCAAGAACCTCACAGACTATTTCCTTCTGGCGCTTGCTGTGAAACACGGGGGCCGGTTTGCCACGTTCGACACTGGCATCCATGCTGCGCTAGTCCCCGGCGGACAATCCGTGCATTACGTCATTCCAACGTCCTGAACGCGTGGGGTTTTGATTGCGTTTATACCGCCGGAAAGGCGCACATGAGACAGCAGATGTCCGTGCAGCGAGGGGGTGTTCTCCTACCGCGACGCAGGGGGCAGCACAAAGGCTTTGAACACTTTCGAGGAGCGGGTCGGAGTATGGCTGGCACTCTGGAGAGAGCTCGGTGAAGCTGGTGATGAAGGTTTTTGGCGAAATGTATTGGGTTCCGGTCCATTTTCCCGCCTTGCTGCTCGGAAACGGGTTGAGGCCCCGTGAGATCAGCGTCGGCTCACGACCGACGGCTACGGCGTTGGGGGCAGGTGCTCGGTCAGGTACCTGGTCAACGTGTCGTAGAGGTGCCGACGGGTGTGGTCGCCCTCCTTGATCGCGTGGGTGCGGTTCGGATACGACATGAGGGAGAATTGTTTATCGTGCCGGATAAGCTCGTTGATCAATGCCTCGCAGTTTTGATAGTGGCAATTGTCATCGCCGGTACCGTAAACCAAGAGCAGATTTCCCTTTAATTGTTTGGCGAAGGTGATGGGGGAGCCGTCGCGAAAACCCGACTCATTATCCGCCGGTAATCCCATGTAGCGCTCTTGGTAAACAGTATCGTAGTAGTGTTGGTCCGCCACGAATGCAATGGCCATCGCCGTGCGATAGAGCTCCGGGTATCGGAAGATCGCATTCAAACTCATCGAACCGCCACCGCTCCATCCCCAGATTCCCACCCGGGTTGGGTCCAGATAGGGACGCTCCTCAAGAATACGACGAGTCGCTTCGGCCTGGTCGGCCGAAGCCAGAATGCCGATCTGCCGGTAGACGCTTTTGCGCCAATCCCGTCCACGCGGTGCGTGGGTTCCACGATTATCAATACTCATCACCACATAGCCCTGCTGAGCCAGTAAGGTGTGCCAGAGATAATTATCGCCACCCCAGGCGTCGACTACCGTGCTCCCTGCCGGTTCTCCGTAGACGTGAAAGAATAAAGGGTAGCGGTTGCTCGGATTGAAGTTGGGGGGAAGAAGACACCACGCGTCCACCTCCACCTGATTGCTCAGGCTGACTCGGAAAAACTCATGGGCGCATGGCTTCAGGTCCGCCAGCTTTGACTGGACCTTGGCGTTGTCAGACAATGTCCGAACGAGTCGATGATCGGGGAGATGGACCAGATCGATGACTGGCGGCTGGCCAAAACGGGAGTGTGTATGGAAGGCCCATTGGCAATCTTTGGACATTTGATAAGAATGCGTTCCGCTTTGGTCCGCTGGCGTTACCCGTTCCACACCGCCCGATCCATCTAATCGCGCACGGTAAAGATATCGCTGGGTCGGATTGGTCGGTGCCGCGATAAAATAGACGCTACCAACGGTTTCGTCGACCCCCACGGTTTTGATCACGTCGAAGGAACCCGGGGTTACCAGGGTGGTAGAGCCATTGGCGGAATTCACCAGGTACAAGTGACGCCATCCATCGCGTTCACTGACCCAGAGGAAGCGTTGTCCTTTCTCCAGCCATCGCCAGTCGTCGACTACGTCCACCCAGGCATCATCCCGTTCGGTGAGCCTTAATTCAGGGACGCCTCCCGAGACGGTGCCTGCGTACACTCGGTTGGTGTTTTGCAGGCGATTGAGTTCCTGGAAGAAAATGTGGCTCGAATCCTTCGCCCACTCCATTTGAGGAATGTAGTGATTACGGGTGTCTACGCTGGGACGAAACCATCGGGTGGTTCCGCCGTCCGCCGAAATCACCCCGACACGACACGCAGAATTGGTCTGTCCCACTTTGGGGTAGGGGTACGACGTGATCTTCGGATAGAGCGATTCGGTGTTATTGATCAGCTTGAATTCGCGTGTGCCCGAGGTATCAAACTGCCAGTAGGCAATGTGCTTTCCGTCGGGACTCCACCGAAATCCATTTCGCAGATCGAATTCCTCCTC
>CAILNN010000315.1 GCA_903835555.1 uncultured Verrucomicrobiota bacterium | reverse complement strand
CCGGGAATCTGCAAGAGTCGCGGTTTGATGTCGTATCGCCCGATCTCCCAGAGGTCCATGCCGGTGCGCTTGGGACTGGTCAGACTGACACTGAGAATTGGAAAAGCCGAAAAAGTCAGCCGCCGCGTCGTCGTGCTGACCGTCGAAGGCAGCACCGATCGAATCTGCCCCAAGCGCGCCTCGACATGCAATTCCGCCTCCACCATGTCGACCTTCCAGGTGAAAAAAACGCTGACTTCTGCCGATCCTCGTCCCGTGATCGACCGCACCCGTATCGCCCCCGGGATATCCTTCATCGCTTCCTCGATCGGGCGTGTCACCGATGCCATCATTTCATCCGCTGGCATCACCCCGTTGTCGACGATGATCACCACCCGGGGAAAATTCGTCTGGGGAAAGACCGAAGAGGGCAGGTGCAGCGCGGCGTAGACCCCGCCCAGGCACAGCGCCAGACTGATAAAGACAATCGCCATTCGATTCCGAATGGCGAATTGTCCGATTCCAAGATGGGATTTCACGCTGGTGGGTCCTCCCTGTCTACTCGTTGACCACCCGGATGCGCGTGGCGAACTGCTGCGCCATGATTAGGCCATAAGCCCCTTCCGTGACCACAGACTTGTCCGCCTCGATGCCGTCGCCCTCGATTTCGACCCAATCGCCCTCACGAATGCCAATCTGGACCGGTTTTAAGACCGCCTTTTCGCCATCAACCAGTGCCACATACCACATTCCCGTCGTATCCTTGGCCACGCTGGCCAGCGGCACCGCCAGCCGATTGGTTTTCTCTTCCCACAGCACCCGCGCTTTCACGAATTGCCCGGGGTGCCATCCGGAACCCGACGGTATGGATGCCCGGACCAAGCCCGAACCGGTCTTGGCATCGATTTGTCCACTCACATAGGTCAGCGAAGTCGACAATTGATTGGTGCTATCGGTGCGGGCCAGATCGGTTGGTTGCCCCAGTTTGAGCAGATGGAGGTCATCGCCGACAATCGTCACACTGGCCACCAACCGTTGCAGATCGACAATCTCCGCCAAAATGGTGGTCAGGTCAGCCGCTTCACCCCGCTTCACGTTCAATTTGATCATCGTGCCCGCAATGGGGCTGCGAATTTGCAGCAGCGCCAACTGCGCACGTGCCGATGCCCACTGCTGCTCCGCTTCCTGCAATGCCTTCTGCGATGTCCCGTCGGTTTCCGCCAGCTTCCGTTGTCTATCCAGGGTCTTCTGCGCAAATTGGACCGCCAACTCGGCAGCGCGGCTGTCCACTTCAAATAAGAGCGTCCCCGCTTCAAACGACTGGCCTTCAATCCCGTGGACCGCCGTAATCACTCCTGGAATCGGTACCCCTAGACGGGCACTCGCCTTCGGTTCGGGTTCCACTACGCCATAGCCAGTGACATAGGCATGCAGATTGGTCCGGGCGACCTTGGCTACCCGCACCGACACCACCGCTTCCGGCTTCTTTTCCTCTTCCTCTGCTTTGACCGGACGAAACCACACCAGCCAGCCAAGGCCGACCGTGATTCCGACGAATAGAGTGAAGGTAATGAACTTTTTCATCAGTGAGTTGTTCCCGCATGAAGACCGTCGGTCCGCGCTGAGGTTTCCCAGGAAGAAGCATCGGCTCCGAGTCCGCTCTGCATGGCATCTTCCAGAGCTCCATAGGCCTGCCAGGATTTGGTCAGCGAATCGAGGCGGGCCAGCGACGCCGCGCTGAGCTGCAATCGAATGGCGGCGAGGTCCGCCTTGGATATCTCTCCGGCGGCCAGCATCGCTTCAGCACTTTTCTCCTGTCGCAGAAGGCTGGTGCGTAGGGATTCCGCATCCGTAGCCTTTTGCAGTGCCGTGCGATACCCCACGACCGTTCGCTCCAAATCGGCAAACGCATGCGCCTGCAGCGAAACCACGGCAGCCGCAGCCTCCTCCCGCCGGGCTTTGGCTTCCCCGATCGCTCCTTGATTGCGATTGAGCAACGGCACGGTCACCGAGGGGCCAAAAGACCATTTGCTGTCGCCCTGATCAAATTCATAACCCGGCCCGAGATGGATGTCTGGATACTGTTTGGCAATTTCTAACTGAAGTGCCGCCTGGCTGGCCTCATACTCCGCGAGAGCCCCAAGCAAATCGGCCCGGTGCAATAATGCCTGCCGTCGAACTTTCCGCGTGGGAACGTCATTTGGTAGCTCTTCAATTTCAAGAAACGATAGTCGCGCAGTCTCCAACGCAGCCGTCGGCACACCCAGAGCATCCGCCAATTGCACCCGCGCCTCCACCCGCTGCCGTTCCGCTTCACGGAGCGCCAACCGCGTGGAATCGGCGGCAATCCGTGCTTGGGTCTGGTCAAAAGCGGAGACGGCCCCGGCGCGAAACTGATTCTCCAGGATGCGAAGATTCTCGTCCTGAACGGTCTGTTGTTCTCGCAGAAGCCCCTCGGTTTGAATGGCACTATCGAGCTCGATCATCGCCTGCCGGATACGGCTGCGAACCGCCCAAGCCACCGAGGCAATATTCCAGCGGGCCGCTTCCGATAATTGGCTGGCCTGCGCCAGGCGATAGCCCCGTTTTCCGGCCGTTTCAATCGGAATATCGATGGCGGCCGTCAACAGCCAGGGGGTGGGTATGCCTTGCGACGTGTTATAGGCTGGGCTGACCGTCAAAGTTGGGTTTGGTCGTTCCCTAGCCGTCTTCCGGCTCGCCTGCGCTACCGCCCAGTGCGCCCGCGCCAAATCCAAGTCTGGGTGGTAGAAAAGTCCCACCAGGATGAGGTGGCTCAAGTCCCACTCAGCCAATGGCCAATTCAATAAAGCGTTGGTCGGACCATTCTGCGCCAGGAACGACTTCAGCTCAGGATTCTCCAGCGACCGCTGCTCAAAATTTCCGACTACCTTGGCGGGTGAAATCGGCTTGGATTCGAAATGCACACAACCCAGCCCGAGGATGCTCATCACGCCAGTGGCGGCAAGCCGTCCGGTCCAGATGCGATGAAAATCGAACATAGGGCGCATTTTACTCGGCGCCCATGTCGCGGGCCATGTTAATCAAGTCTTTGAAGGCTTCTGCCATCGCCGCGAAGTTGATTTCGTCCATGGCGCTTGGAGCCATCGCTTCCAGCAGCATCAATCGATTCAAGATGAGTGGAAATTCATCGGGTGCGGGATGTTCCGGGTCACGAAAACCATCCTCGTTCAAATCCTCAATAAGATCCTTCCGTTCCTCCGACGGAAGACTCGCGTCATTGATCGCAGCCAACCAGTAGGCCGTCGCCTCTTCGTCCAAGCCAACATAGGACAGTGCCAGCCGCGCCCACGGGTCCGTCACAGCCTTCGTATTCTTCAGAGTCATCGATCCATCGATGTTCGAAAGACCCGTTGACCCTGTTGGATTCACTTGAGAGACCGATACCGCCAACGTTTTGGTCGTCTGCCGGATGCCTTCTAGGTCGGGCTGGATTCTTGGCTCGTTCTTCACTCGGGTCAGTGGCTGCGATCCCGATGAAGGTGCCAGCTCAATAGGGGCGGGGCGGGTGCCGACCGCCGCAATCGAAGACTTTGGCACTTGCCGATGTCCAAGAAGTTTCATCCCGACAACCACCAGAAGGATCGCGACGGCAACCCCGACTATATGCAGGCGGCCAGATATTTTATTAGTCGGTATCATGGCATTCCAGGTAAGGGACGAGAAAACACAGCCTAGTTTTTGGCCTTATCCGCCGCCTTTTCCTTGGCCTGATCCGACGGCGTCTCTTTTTCCACCGACACGATTTCACCGGAGCGCGCGTCAACCTGCACTTCGGTGATGTTTTTGTCGCCAGGAACGGCAATGTCGAACGACCAGACCAATCGCCCATTTTCCTTTTCCAGCTCGCCTTCTTTGATGGTTCCGCCCGGTGCTTTTGTCAGGGCGGTCGTTTGCGCCTGTTCCTTGGTCACGGTCGCCTGATTGGCCAGGGCCTCCAGCGAATCGGTTGAGCACCCGGCACCGATCAGGAGCATCGAGGCGATGGTAACCACAGGGCCAATAATGGATGGAGAGATGTTTTTCATAACAGAATAATGTTTTTCAGTTGACCTCGGAGCGATGTCGATCGGTCCAGAAAGTCTTAGGGTGACAATCCCTTCGGCAGACAGCGTGGCGGTGAGCGTTGCCCCGATCCGGGCAGCGAACGCCCGGGCCAACGCCAAACCCAACCCCACGTGATGAGTGCCGGTCCGCGACGGGTCTTTACGCCAAAATCGTTCAAATAAATTCGGCACATCCGCTTGCGTTAAATCTTGAACCGGGTTGCTTACGTAAATGTTAAAATCATCGGTTCCCAACAAAGCTCGTATCTGAATCGCGCCACCTGTCGCCGTATACTCAACCGCATTCTCAACCAAGTTTCCCAAGATGGACCGGATGAGAGCTGGGTCAGTTCTAATCCGCGATTCCGTTGAGACCTGGATGTCGCAAATCAACTTTCGTTCTTTGGCTCGTGCAGACAACGGTTCCCAGATTGTTTCTATGAGCCTCCTCAAATCGATGGATTCGGCTGAACCACTGTTTTGACCGGGAACGCCCCGGGAGATCGCCAACAACGAGGTAATCAGTTCTTCCATTTGGACCGCGATCGCCAGGACTTCCTCGTCGTTCCCTTTTCCCCAAGTGCCCGGCCATTTTATCGCCACTTCCGCCAAACTTCGCAGCTCTGCGATCGGCGTCCGGAATTCATGGGCGAGGTCATCGCTAAACTGGCGTTCCCGAGTCAGCGTCGCTTCTAATCGTTCCAAAAGCTCATTCAGTCGCGAAGCAACAGGAACCAGTTCGCCGGGTAGATGGGTCGTCGAAAATCGTTGATCGATGGATGTCCCCTTTATTTCCTGAACCTGCTCCGCCAAGCCAATCAATGGGGCCAGTTCCTTTCGGACGACCCACGGAATGATCAAAGTCGTCGTTCCCATGAAAGCTACCGATGCTCCCACCAGAGCCAATAAAACCGAAGTTAAGGTGGCGTCCAACGGCCGACGATCGACGGCCACCGTCACGGTAGCCTCCATCCGGGGGCCGGACGTCCCATCTGCATTGGTTGAAGCGGGTGCCGCCACTCCGCTGGCCACGCGTAAGGTGGACCCGTTGGTAAGTCGGAAATCAAATGCGCCAGCCTTGAGCGCCAGCCCTGTCGCACCCCCCGGAAGCGATTGCGCCAAGTCCTCCGACCTCGCCAGCTCCCGACCGCTTTGCTCCCACACCTGAAACATCAACCGCCCACTCGTCGTCGAGTCCTTCTCCGGCAAGAGGTCCGTGCGGTCGAAGACCAAATGGCCGTTCTCCATTTCCACCGCCGTCGAGACCGCCCGAAGTTGAGTGTTCAGATTCTCGTCGAATCCCCGAATCAAGGCACCGCGCGAAACATGAAAGACCGCCAGCACCACCACGACGAGGAGCGAGAATTCCAACTGGAGAATTCGTCGCATCAATTGATTGCGGATGGTTTTCATTCGCCGCCGACCTCCAGGATGTAGCCCTGCCCCCGCCGGGTGTGAATCAGGGGACGCGAATTGGGAAGGGTCATTTTCCGCCGGAGGGATGACAGCGTCGATTCCACCACATTACTCATCACCTCCACATCATCGCTGTAGACGTGCACTTCGATCTCCGATTGAGACACCACCTGCCCGGCCCGATGCGCCAGATACTCCAACAACTGATACTCGCGCGGCTTCAGCTTGATCGGCTGACCGGCTCGCACCACAGTTTTCCCATCGGTATCGATCTCCAAATCGTCAAAGCGAAGTTGGTTGGATTTGTTCCCATAAGCCCGGCGACAGAGCGCCTCCACTCGGGCCAGCAATTCTTCCAAGGCGAATGGCTTGACGAGGTAATCATCCGCTCCTGCCTTGAGCCCTCGCACGCGGTCGTCAACCGAATCGCGAGCCGTCAACAACAGCACATGCGTCTTTTTCCCAGTGGCCCGAAGTCTGCTCAGCACGGTCATGCCATCCAGTCCGGGAAGCATGAGATCGAGCACCAGGACATCGTAATCCAGCGATTCGGCCCTCCACAGACCTTCTTCACCATCCGAGGCCACATCGACGGCGTAGCCCGACCGTCGAAGGGCCATACCCACCGATTGCTGGAGTCGTACCGAGTCTTCGACCAGTAATACACGCATGATGCCGAATCAGGATGGATAGCATGTGGCCAGGGCATTTCCTCGGCAACAAGCTCTCTCCGATACGGCAGAAAATACCGGTTTAACCTTACCGCAACCTGACCGAACAATTTTTCCTGACGGCCATATCGCATGCACCGAAGCCAGAGATGGTCCGCCAGGTCTTGGACTGCGCCAGCCCTCTGGCGCTACCACACACCCGCTACCTCAAAATCCTGCCGCGCCCCTCCCAACTCCAGTTTGAGTCGGCCACCTCGTCGCTGCCCGATCAACTGTTGTCCCAACGGCGACTGCGGCGTGATCACCAGGATTTCATGCCCCTCATGTTCCACTTCCATTCCACCGGCCCGCGGTCCCAGAAAATACAACGACTCTCCCTTCGCGTTGGTCAATTGAACCAGCGTGCCCAACTGCACGGACCCCGTCGGGTCCATTTCCCGTACGTCCAACTCTCGAAACTCTTCGATCGCCTGTTCCACCTCCTTCACCTTTCTCGCCTGACCTCGTGCCAAATAGGAGGCCTCCAAGCCGCGCGTATCGTATTTGTTCTCCGCCTTGCTCTGTTCGTCGGTCGCCTCGAAATGAGCCGCCCTTGCCGCCCGAAAAAGCAGTTCCCGCTCGTTGATGAGCTTCTGTACGATTTGTTCCAAAATGACCCGCTTCTGAAAGATATACATGAAAATAGAAACACCCTTGCGTTTTACTTTGTTGAGGCTTCACGCTTCTTAGGGAACCCAAAGGTTTCCCAGCCAATTGCCGGTGGTTGAGCAAACCGACACCACCGGATCACGCGCATCATTCGCCAAGGCACCCCGGCGGGGGGTGCCAGCGGGCATGGATACAACCCGTTGGCGAATACCCAATGGCATGAAGCGTCCTATGGGTTAAAGGAGTAATCGCAGCAACCCCTCCTACCGTTGAAGCTTCTGGCTAAGCAAATAAGCCATCAGATGATTGAAATCTCCTTGGGAAATCACCTCGCCAAAATTGTCGGGCATCAAAGACGTTTCGCTCTCGCGCCGTTCTTGAATATCCGCCTTCCGTAGGCTGAATTCCTTCCCCGTAGCATCGGCCAGCACCACCAGCCCGCCTTCCTCCCGACGCAACAGCCCCGATATGACTTCCCCGTCCTTTAACGTCAGCAAGGTCTGACGAAACGCCTTATCGACGTTGCGATTTGGATCCAGGATATCCTCGCACAGTCGGTCGAGTCCCCGATTTCCCACACCCGTGAGTTGAGGCCCCACCAGCCCGCCTACTCCCTCAATCTGATGGCACGGAGCGCAGTTGACCGAGAATAACCGGCGACCTTCCGTCGGGTTCGCTTTGGCGGATTCATACTGGTTCCGGCGTTCGGCAATCAACCGATCCCGCCCCTCATCGGACGGGGGTAACCCCTGTGTCAACCGCGTGATACGTCCTTCCCAATCGGGTGGATTGGCAGCCTGAATCCGGTTGCGGGTCGCCACCGATTGCAGAATGCGCGCCGGTGCCTGACCACCTTCCACCGCCGTCAGGAAGGCATCCGCTCCCTCCCGATGCGCAATCAATCCAGACGCCCATAGGACCTGCAATCGATAGGGTGCGGACTTCATTTCAGCCAGGACCAGCTTCCGCGCCTCCGGCAAATTCTGTTCGGCTAATGCCTGTCCCAATCGCCCGCGAAAACGGTCATTCGGTGCCGCCGAGACCAACAGCGGGCCAAGACTCGCCAGCGATGTTGCCGGTGCCAATTCAAGAGCCGCCTTCGCTGCCGCCAGCCGCGTCTCTGTGTCGCGCGTCGTATCTGTGGCGAGCGCCACCAGCGAGTCCGCCCGCTCTTTGAGGCCTAGCTGTCGTGCAAGTCGGATGGCAGCGACCGCCTGCTCACTGCTCGCTCGTGGGCCGACGCTCGGCCACGGAATCGTCGATTCGCTCGGTTTCGCCAAATCCAACCACGCATACGCAGAACCGGTATCGCCGTCAGTGACCTCCAGATATACCAAGCGTGACGCCAACTCTCCCAAATTCCAAGTCACCTTTTGACTCGTGTCATTTCTAGGAGGGGCTGCTTCTCGCAAAATGGTGTGATCGCCCGCATCCCGGAGGCAGACCCGATTCTTTTTGCCCACCGGTTGATCCGGCGCTCCATCGTGTCCGCCGATCCAAAGGGCAAGTTGAGCCGGTGCTGGAAATGCCGGTGAACGAACCGTCCCGGTAAGGCCCTCACCGTGGGGAAAGCTCGAAAGCACGCGTGTGGTGGTGCCGTCTGCCAGGCGGCGGACCTCAAAGTCCCACGGGTTGCCCGTCGGTGCTGAATCGATCGGCTCGTTGACCCAGCCGGACGCTGGATCCGGACGGTCGAGGAATCGGGCGACCAACTCGCTCCCCCACTCGCGCAACTCGGTGGACAGCGGCATCCCGCGCTGCTCCAGTCCTTTCTGCATCGATTGCAGCAGGTTCATTTGGGCATCGAGATCGTCGGAAAAGAAATGGCGGGCAAACTCTGCCAGATGGGCAAACTCAGACTCCGGCGCATACCGGGCAGCATGCTTGAGGATATCTCCCACGCTCGGCTGCGGATGCGCTTGTCCCGCGATAGCTGATAAATTTCGTGTCAAGAAAGCAGCCGCATTCGCCGTCGGAACTGCAATGGCAACATCTGCCATTTGGAGCATCTCCTGGGGAGTCCATGTCCGCCGTAAGGCTGCCAAGATCGTTTCCGGATCGATCAATTGGTCTCGCAATGCTTGACGGAGCACGTAAACCAAATGGGTATCAGCCGAATCCGCCTTGGCCTCGGCATCCATCAGAGGTCGTAGATTCTCAGGCGATGGTGCCGCCGAAAGGGCGTTCGCCGCACATCGTCGGACCAGTGCGTCCGAATCAGTCAACCTTCCGAGAATAGCCGTGGCCAATTCCACCCTCCTTGCCACCACCAAATCCCTCTGTTGTTGAAGCGCTGGATCGGCGGATTGAGCCAGGCTCAGCTTTATCTCCTCCAATTCATGTTGGACCAATCTCGCCGCATGCACCCGCAGCAACGGTTCCTTCGCCGTTAGTGCCTCGGACAAAAAGGCATTCAAGCGCGACGACCCAATGCGATCCAGAAGCCATAACAGCGCAATGTGTTGGGCGTCATTGATCGGTTGAGTCAAAGCCTTTTCCGCCTGTGGCAAAACAGTGGAACCAAATCGGTCCGCCAGATCATTCAACGCCAGCAGCCGACGATTCAGATTGGGCGATGCCATCTCCTTCAACAGCCCATCCACGTCCGAAGCCAGGGCGGGGGACCTCAAATGGGGTTTTGCACTGTCGCCCCGATAGACCACCCGCCAGATGCGCCCATGATCATGGTCTCGCCCGGGATGGCTGAGCGGTACCTCGTAATGGCCGATAATCCGATTATAAAAATCGGCAATATACAGCGCTCCATCGGGCCCCAGCAGATTGTCTACCGGACGAAACCACGGGTCATCCGCTACCACAAAATCGGGCTCTTCAATCGCTCGCGGAGACGAACCGTGAAATTCCAGGTGATCCTGGTTGACCCGACTGGTCATTACATTGCCAATGAATACATGGTCGCGATAGTTCGCTGGCCAGAGATCATCGGTGTAATAGATCATCCCGTCGATCGCCGTCGAGCCATGGGCATGCTCCATCAGCACCGGAGCAAACCCCAAGCCATCGTGCGGCTTGCCGAAACTCGGATAATACCCACCCGAAAGCAGTTGATAGACCGGGGCACTGTGACAATCGCTCGAATAAAGGTTGCCCCGTTCGTCCCAAGCCAGCCCAAACGGATTCACTTGACCCCACGTGTGATGTTCCATCCGGGCACCATCCAGCCGCATCCGATAGGTATTGCCCGAATTCAAATCGACCTGATTCCCATCGCGCCCCTTTACATGGGAATCGTTATTAAAGCCATGCGTTGCATAGAGCCAGCCATCGAATCCGCGACGAAACGACGCTTGGTTACCATGCGTATCCCGTGACACATCATATGGGCCGTATAGCATCTCACGCCGATCGGCCTTACCATCCCCATCGGTGTCCTCCATCAGCCAGACATTGGGGATCGACCAGACGATCGCCTTCCAAGTGTCCTTGCCGTTCGCACCCGGCGATCGAAATGGGTAAACCCCGATAGGAATGTTCAATCCATCAGCAAACTGAGTCACCTTTCGTGCCCGCCCGTCCGGTCCAAAATCCTCGAAAATCATTAACCGATCCCGTCCTGGGCGGTCCTTGGCCGGGAAGGGGTACTCAACACTGGTCGTGACCCACAACCGACCGGCCGCATCAAACGCCAGGTTCATCGGTTTGTTGATATCCGGTTCCGATGCCACCAACTGCACCTCAAATCCTGGTGGAACATGCAGCTTGGCCAATTCCTCGGCGGTCCCAAGCGGCGCAGTGGTTCGGACCCCCAGGGCAAATTCATCTTCCCCCCGAACCGAACCGATCAAAGCAAGGGCAATAGGAACGAAGCGTCCAACGACGCCGACCCACCCAAAGCGAGGCAAAGCGGATTTCACGTCCAAAACCTACCCTCGATTCCCGATCGTTGTAGAGTGTTTTTCCGCCCTAGACCCCCACCCGATGCCGATTCTTGGCATCGCCAATCTCGGGCGCTTTCTTGGCCCCTTCGCGGGCAAATCGATCAGCAATCAATCCGCAGACAAAAAGCTGGAGCGGATGATAAAACATCAGCGGCATCAAGATAAGAGTCAGCCCAGGATACTGCTGTCCAAAAATGGCCCCGGCCATCGGTACTCCAGAGGCTAAGGTTTTATGGGGGCTGGAGAAAATCGCTACAATTTTGTCGCCCCGGTTCAACCGGAAAAGCCATGCCAAGCCGTCCGCCAAAGCGGTGGCGATAAAAAAGAGCAGGATAACTCCGCCAGCTGCAGGGATGATCAGCCCTGGTCCGTATTTCTCCCAGAGATGCTTCTTCACGCTGTTGCAGAAGGCGGAGAAGACGATGAAAAGGATCAAGACACTGCTGGCATGACCAAAGCGTTTTTTCCTTGGGTCAATCCAGCGCGCATAGAATTGGCGGACGATCTGGCCAATGATCAACGGCAGGAGAAGCATCAAGGCGACATCCTGCAATATCGGGCCAAGAGGTCGGCTTTGGCCGTTCACGTGCATCAGGTAGGCAGCCCACAGGGGCGTCACGACCATTCCCAACAAATTCGACAGAACGGCATTGAACACCGCCCCAACCGAATTGCCACCCGCCATCGTGGTCAGCACCGGAGATGTGGAGATGGTCGATGGCAGCACGCATAAGTAGAGGAATCCTGTTCGAAGATCGGGCGGAAGGTGGTGCCCGGCGACCGCGTCAAAGCAAATTCCCAAGACGGGAAAGACAATGAAAATAAAGCCTTGGACAAGCACGTGCAGCCGCCAGTTCTTTAAGCCGTGGTGGAGGGCTTTTGTCTGGATGGTCAGGCCTTGGAACAAGAAAATCAGAGCCACCCCGTATTTCGTCGTCGTCTTCGCTTTCAACCACCCATCGTCTGAACCAGCCGACGGTATGATAAAAGCGAGCAGGACAACGAATGGGAGACTCAGGACAAACCAATTTCGACTGATGAACGATTTCATTGGCGGTTGTACGCAGGACGGAACGGGCGTCGGAAAGCTTCGGTGAAATCATACCCTGATTTGAAGTCGTCCCGTTTGTCCATTTCGGTGACGCGAAACTGGCGTTCTGCCACCAAATTGAAGACTATTTCGCCAAAGTCCTCGCAGTGCCGAATTCCCCACTCCTCCAAGACCAATCCCGCCATTGGACCGTATTCCTTGAGCGCGTAGTCGCGAATTCCTCCCAGTAGCTCCTGAGGGGTCACGTGACCGGCATTCGCCGCGTTTGTTCCGCGGAGTTCACTCTGGGTATGCCCCAAGGCTTCTCGCAGAAAGCGATAGGCGTCCGGAGAGTAACGCGTGTCACGCGCTACAATTCGTTCAATCGCAGTTTCGAAGTCACATTTGGGCATCAGATCGAGTTCCTTCGTTGGAAGATGGCGCTTCTGGCAACGCCGGCAAGGGCTTGGGTGGATGATGGGCCATCCAAATCTTTCCGCATACCCCGAGAAGTAGCAGTAAGGCTACGATTCCCAGGGTCCAGATTTCTTGTTCGGTCAGCCGCGATTTCATCGCCCCAACCACTCGGTTGCGTGGTTATGCCACCACAAAATTCACCATCTTGCCAGGAACGACCACCGTTTTTTTGATCGTTTTTCCATCCAGGAACGGTTTGACCTTGTCGCTGGATAGCACCAATGCCTCCATCTCCGCGGATGCAATTCCATTCGGCACTCGGACCACGGCCCGCAACTTCCCATTGACCTGTACCGGCACTTCAATGGAGTCCTCCACGAGTCGGGCAGGGTCAAATCTCGGCCATTCGGAATAAGTGAGACTTGGAACAGCCTTTCCAATGTGACGGTGCAGGCGTTCCCAGAGCTCCTCCGTCAAATGAGGCGCAAAGGGGGCCAGCAGTTGAAGAAATGATGCCAGGACCGATGCCGGACGATTCGGCCACGTCATCGCCTCATTGACGAAAACCATCATAGCGGAAATGGCGGTATTGAAGCGCAACCCTTCCAAATCGTCCGATACCTTGCGGATACAGAGGTGCAACGTCTTCAGTTGAGCCGCAGTCGGCTCCGTGTCGGTGATGGCTGCATTCAATCGAAGTTGCACCAGGAATTCTGCCGCCTGTTCCGGACGTGCCGCACAGTTCTGTTCGAATTCCGTCTCGCTCTCTTCATGGACCATCATCCGCCAGAGCCGCCCCAGAAAACGGTAGACTCCTTCAACCCCCTTCGTGCTCCACGGCTTCGGGTCTTGGAGTGGCCCCATGAACATTTCATACAATCGAAAGGCGTCGGCACCATACTCCGCCAAAATCTCATCTGGATTGACCACATTGCCGCGCGATTTGGACATCTTCTGACCGTCCTCACCTTGAATCAATCCTTGATTGACCAGCCGGAAAAACGGTTCGGGAGTCGAGACATGCCCCAAATCAAAGAGAATTTTATGCCAAAATCGGGCGTACAACAGATGCAAGACCGCGTGCTCGGTGCCCCCGACATATAAATCGACCCCCGGAGTGACGCTTTTCCCCGTTTCTGATGGATTCCCTTGGGTCCCCATCCAGTATTGTTCCGCTGCCGACCCGACAGCGGCCCCCGCGTTGCGCGGGTCCAGGTACCGAAGATAATACCAGCAACTCCCCGCCCACTGAGGCATGGTATTGGTTTCCCGAATCGCACCCTGCGGCTCTCGCACCCACGCCTCCGCGCGGGCCAGCGGCGGTTGCCCATCCGACGTCGGCTTGTAATCGTCAAGGGGAGGGGGAATTAACGGCAACGCCTCCTCGGGCAGCGCCTCATGAAGCGATTCCCCGGTCTCAGCGTTTCGCCAGACAATCGGGAACGGTTCCCCCCAATAACGCTGCCGACTGAATAACCAGTCCCGCAACTTGTATTGGATGGTCGGACGCCCCTTGCCTTGCGACTGCAACCAAGCGGACATAGCCCGCTTGGCAGCGGAAGACTCCATTCCATTTAGAGAAAACGAATCATTAGCCGATCCCGTGGCCAACCCGAGCTCGCACCACGGCAGAGTTACCTCCCGATTGTCGGAGGGTTCAACCACTTGGATGACCGGCAGTTGAAACTGTTGGGCGAACTCAAAATCCCGTTCGTCATGCGCTGGAACCGCCATAATCGCTCCGGTGCCGTAGCCCGCGAGAACATAATCGGCGATCCAAATGGGCAACCGCGCTCCATTCGCCGGATTGATGGCGAAAGCGCCGGTAAACACACCGGTTTTTTCCTTGGTCACTTCCATCCGCTCGATCTCAGAGCGCTGCGCCACCTTGGCCTGATAAGCCGCCACCGCTTCCCGGCATTCCGGCCTGGTCAACGCGTTCACCAAGCGATGTTCCGGAGCCAGGACCATGTAGGTCGCCCCAAACAGAGTGTCCGGTCGAGTAGTGAATACCTTTAGCGTCTCCGACTGACCCTCCACGCCAAATTCCACTTCAGCCCCCTCGCTTTGACCGATCCATTCCCGCTGCATCGTTTTCAGTGAATCGCTCCACTG
>CAILNN010000314.1 GCA_903835555.1 uncultured Verrucomicrobiota bacterium | reverse complement strand
TGAAGGTCACGACCCTGCCTTAGGGTGGGTGGTTTTTGTCTCCTATGGCGTTCTGCTAAATGAGAATAGCCTGTTGGAGTTGTTAAAACAATTTTTAGGAAAGCGGTAAGCTCACCCGTTGTCAACGAGCCAAAGCGCTTGCGGACCTCCAGTAACTCGGTAACGCGTGGCAGCGTCGTGGGCTGCGGTTGTCCTCTACCGCTTTTCGCCTTGGGATTGGAAGATCGCGCCAATGAACTTAGGTCGCCGTACGACCCACGGCCGTTTTCAAAGCGCCAGAGGGCTGGCGCACTCCACGAAGAAAGTAACGCCAAAACAGGTAAAGGCGGAGCGGGCTTGGGGGTGACACACGGTTTGCACCGCCCAAGCCCGCCAACACCACCACACGGAGGTGTTTTACGAGGGAACGAGATAGCACTAGCACAGCCAGATCACAACTGGCAAGACGACAAATCGAAAACGTAACATTCCCTAGGCTACGGTCGGTCTCTCCGACATGTCTGTTGTTTAGCAACGAGTTAGATCGGTGATTGGGTGACTTTTTCGTCAGATTTACGGGGATTTGACCATTAACCCATCGGTAGTAACTCCCTGGTCGGAAGAGGTTCTTCCGTTCCACCCTGGATTTTCCAATCGTTCCAACGCAATCCAGCGGCCAATTCCGTCTTCGGTTCGCGGCATCCACGATGTCCGCGCATGGCTGACCATCGGAACGAGCGCACCCTCCAGCCACCTCGCCTAGCGGGGTGTTTCCCCATGCCGACCCTGGCTCGTGTGAGCCGCCGGGTTCGGTTGCTGATCGGTCGGGCGGGCTTCACCCCATCCGGCGGTCCTCTCCATGCCCTCCCCCATGCCTGCCCGACCGATTCTCGAGGATTTGCGCACTTGTCGATAAGTCTCCTTATGAAACTCAACCCACTCCGTTCCACCGAACACCAGGAAATGCCCGGGGCATCTCCATCGCTACGGCACCATAAGCGGCGAGACGCCGCTTCTACTTTAACGGGCCAGCTTGGTTCTACGAGGTCTGGCCAGCCAGCGCTGCGCTGTCGGACCTCCGGATTGGCCGTGCTGATTGTGCTGTCGTGTGCCACGCTGTTCGTGGCGCAGGCGGCTACGGGCACGGAACCATCCCAGACAGGGCTGAGCTCAGCCCTCAACGCTGATTCGCTGGGCGCTGTCCTGGCTCCGCTCGTATCGGCCTTGGGCGGAAAGTTTGGTGCCGTGGTCCAGGGTCTCACCGTGATGGCGGTGCTGCGAACCTTGTTTAAACCGATTATGGCGGCTCTCGAGGCGGCCGTGGCGGACAACCCGACCCAGGCGGTGCGGCTATTGCAGTTCGAGCGATCGACCGCGTTTCGGGCGGTGGCGTTCGTCCTCGATTTACTCACGTCGATTAAGCTGCATCTGGTCACTCCGCCACCCGCCCATCCGGGTACGAACCCAACTCCGACCTCGCGACCGGCATGATTACCACGGCGCTTGCCATCGCCGCCACGCTCGCATCCTTCATCGCCTGGTGGATTCGACGTCGGGCCGATCAACAAGACACCCCAGCCGCCCAATATGAGAACGCCCGTGCAGAAATCGACACAGCCATCGCGGACGGTCTCGATGGTCTGGATACCATTAATCGGTTGGTGGACCGTGGCGTTGCTCTGCGGCTGCGCCCGGGAGCATCCGGCGGTGCTGGTGATTCCAGCGGACCGAGAAATTCAATACCTACCGGCAAACCAATGGCTGACCAACCACCCAAGTCTGTATCTGGTGCCGCCAGCTCGAATGCAGGAACTCCTAAGAGCTCTGGCATTTAACCCTAATGCCATAAGCACCGGAACCAATGCCATTGGCGCGCCATGATCACTTCAGAATCGAACGATAAGACCGTCAACGGGGCCGCCGACGCCCTCCAGACCCGTCATCCGCTGGCCAGTCGAACGTTGGGTGAACTTCAAGATATTGCCAATGCGACAGAATCGGCTGGTCAAACCTTGTTTCGATCGGACTGGACCCCGTTCGATTGGCTGTGTCTGGTGCAATTCATCCTGACTCTGCGCGAGCAGCCTCCGTGGTCGGACGACGAGATTCGCAGGATAAGATCGACGGCGGAGATTCCCAAGACCGTTGCGAGGTAAATCACGACATGTGGGGTGTCAGGACGCTGACGCCCCTAGGCCCATGTCCTCCAATTCCCAGACGGAATCCCCATCACCTTGGCGATGGCGTGCTTACCAGCGCCAATGCCTGGAAGTATTCGTCGGCAGGTCCGTTCCGCGCCTGCTGGATGGCACGTCGGCGGTGGAACAGGGCGAAATCCCGCGCTGCTGGCTGCTTCTGTGGCGACGGCAGGGCGGGAAATCGACCACGCTGGC
>CAILNN010000313.1 GCA_903835555.1 uncultured Verrucomicrobiota bacterium | reverse complement strand
TTGGTCAAGCCAGTTCAACAACTGTGGCCACGGGGTTGTTGCAAACCCAGGGCCAATGGGCTGCGCTGCCTGTAAGCATCTAGCCACCACGGCTAACCCTGCCAATTCTTGCCGGGAGCCTTCGGGCCGGGGATATCCCAGCCAATTTCGCAGATCAACGGCCGCGTCAATAGCCAGGCGAACAAGGTTAATGACATCACGAATGGATACAGTTGTCTGTTCCTCCCATGTGGGTGACCAATTTTTATAGGCCACGGGCGAGAGAGGATGGTTGGCGAGAGGAACAAAAGGCCGAGAACGCTCCTGGAGTCGACGCGCGTGTTCTCGTGCGCGCGACAACATCTCTGCTGGCGTCTCAGAAATCATCCTCCATTCATCGAGTCGGACGAACGGTTCGCCCTGCCGCGGTAGCAAGTAATTTAGACATGCAGAGGCACTTAACCCGGATGGATACTCTCTATGCAGTGCCCGGGTGTAACGATTTAGGGAGGTCCGCAATCGTTCCAACTCAACCGAACTCTGTTCCCACTCGTCAGGCGTTGCGCTTCCAACGAACCTCAAAGCTGTGTCGAATTGAGACAGTACTTCCGCCTTACCTGTCTTGTTCGAATGAAGTTCCAAACAGAAGGGCTGCAAACGCTCGTCGCAAAGCCGCCGGTAAACCATCTCAAGGGCGGCCCGTTTTTCCGCCACAAAAAGCACGCGTTTTCCGTGGGCTAGGCAGTGCGCGATTATATTCGTGATGGTCTGCGATTTTCCGGTACCGGGAGGTCCCTCGAGCACAAAATCATGCCCAGCGGCGGCAGCCATCACCGCTGCTAGTTGGGAAGAGTCAGCGCTTAGCGGACAGAAAATCTCACGTGGGTGAAATTGGTCGTCCAATTCACGAGGCTGAATATCTCCGGGCGGATTTGGGTATTGGGTCCCTGCTTCATGGATGAGGTGACGAACGATTCGATTGCGGGTCAAGTCATCCAGGCGATCCGAGAGGTCCTTCCAGAGCAGGAACTTAGTGAAGGAAAACTGCGCCAACCAAATATCAGTCTTGACCTCCCAACCGGGAAGATCACGAACGGCATCTCGAAATATCTGGAAAACACGTGGAACATTGATCCCGCTTTCGTCCTCTGGAAGGGGATCAAGGCCAGGGATTTCCATTTGGACTTGCTGCCGGAGCATTTCCATTAAAGTGATGTTGAGGCGGGTTTCCTCGTCTAAGCGGCATAGAGAGAACCCATCAACGATGGATTTCCGCTTCAACTCGACGGGCACCAACAAGAGGGGAGCCTGGAGGATACGGTCGCTATGCTCGGCTTCCCGCCACTCCAGAACTCCGACAGCAGCATACAGAGTATTGGCTCCATTCTCTTCAAGCGAAGTCCGCGCAGCCCGAAAGAGCTCAGTTAATCGCTGTGTGTGCTCCACTTCTTCCAAGGGAGTATGGAGTCTGCGATGTACAAGTTCGTCACGCAGGTAGGCT
The DNA here is from genome assembly GCA_903835555.1 of uncultured Verrucomicrobiota bacterium. Classification (GTDB taxonomy): domain Bacteria; phylum Verrucomicrobiota; class Verrucomicrobiia; order Limisphaerales; family UBA9464; genus CAILNN01. The sequence continues at coordinate 431 of CAILNN010000313.1, read as the reverse complement.
GCCATCGCATCGGCTCGCTGCTGGATTGTGTAAGCGGTAGCGCTTCGCGGGTCGTCAGCGCCCATTAATTTCGGTTTGGGTCGGATCGAAAGTTCCCTTTTGGCAGCGAGTTCATCTTCGACCTTTTCAGGGTCAGCGGAGAGGATTCGGATGACAGCTTTTGTTTCCTTGAAATTGAGAAGGCGGTTTCGGAGAGTGAGGTCGAGGAGTTGGCTTTTCCATTGGTCGATGCGATTGGGATACTTGGATTTCGGCTTTGGGGGAGGGTCGACGGGATCTACGATCTCTCGTCTTCCGATTCCTGTGACAATCGACGGGGTCCTTCTACCAACAGTATCACCCAAAGGGTCGGTAGCCTGGCCTGCAATCGGCAATGGATGAATGCGTGAAATCCGCGCACGTTTTACATCGAGTGCCAGCCGAAACGGGAG
>CAILNN010000312.1 GCA_903835555.1 uncultured Verrucomicrobiota bacterium | reverse complement strand
GTTGTGAGTCATCTTGGCCACGGATGCCGGTTTGAGAATGCGGACCCCATCCAATTCGCCACCGTTCGCGATCAGACACAAAAAGCGAAGGTAATCCCGCGTGGTGGAAACCAAGCCGCCGCCGCCCGATAAAAACTTCGGTTTTTTGAGATAATCGCTGGTTCCGGGAGCATCTTGAAGGCTCAGTCCGGTCTTCGAATCAAAATGGTACAAAGCGGCAAAGCGCTTTGCTTTTTCCGGCGGAACAAAGAATCCCGTATCATGCAAATCCAAGGGTCGAAATACCCGCTGCTCTAGAAAAACATCGAAGCTTTGACCAGAAGCCACCTCCACGATTCGCCCCAAAACATCAATCCCCACGCTATACTGCCAGGCCGTGCCGGGTTCATAGTGAAGTGGGATTTTGCCCAAAGCCGCGCACATCTCTTGGAGGTCGATCTCCCGATTCAAAATCCTTGCCGCTTGATAGGCCTTGTCCACCGGTGTTGCACCCCAGCCATAGCCCAGCCCGGCAGTATGATGGAGCAGATCATGCACGGTCGGTTCACGACGCGCCGGATGGTTGCCATCAGTGCCAGCCACTTGGATGCCCTTGAATTCGGGAATGTATTTCGATACCGGGTCCTCAAGGCCAATCTTCCCGTCCTCCATTAGCATCAGCACGGCAGCGGACGTAAAGGCCTTCGACATCGAAAAAATGCGGAAAATAGTATCCTCGCTCATCGGTGCCGACGCCTCACGATCGCGCAGTCCAAAGGCCTTGAAATAGGCGACTTGTCCGTGTCGGGCGACTGCAACGGTGGCTCCAGCGACGCCGTTCGTGGCGATCAACTCTTGGACGATTCCGTCGACCTTGGCGAGTTGGGTCGAGGACAGCCCGACCTTTTCCGGTGCGGTCATGGGCAATTCCGCCGCAAGACTCGAAAGCCCAACCCCGATTGCTGTGGCCGCGATGCACACAAACGTCCGATAATGTCCTAGAAAAAGACGAGAGGAGGTGGTCATGGGACCAATTGGCTCAGGCGAGGCCAAAAAAGTCCAGTCCCTCCGCAATGACGCCGAACGATTCCTGTGGTATTCTGCCGACCGATGAATGCGAACGCATCTGCGGTTGTTGACGAAATCTTTTCTGTTTTTGGTCGGCGTGGTCACCAAAGTTACGGTGAGAATGTGACCGAACTGGAGCACGCCCTTCAGAGCGCAACGTTTGCTCAAGCCCACGGCGAACCACCGATCGTTATCGCGGCCAGCTTGTTACATGACTATGGCCATTTGCTGCACGATCTCGGTGAACAGATTGCCGACAAGGGTATCGATGCCCGCCACGAGCACATCGGTGCCAATCGCTTAAGCCGCTGGTTTGGAGAAGAGGTCGTGGCACCCATCCGATTGCACGCCGATTCCAAACGCTACCTCTGCTGGAAAGAACCCGGTTACTTTGAGAGTCTTTCTGAGGCATCCCGAAAAAGTTTGGCCCTTCAAGGCGGGCCTATGAACGCCGATGAGGCCGCCCTTTTTGAAGCGGGTGCCCACTACCAAACAGCGGTCCGGGTTCGCCGCTACGATGATCAAGGTAAACTACCGGGAATGGCCACCCCAGGCTTGGAGGATTTTCGCCCCCTCATTGAGTCCCTCGTGCAACCTTCCAAATCAGGAATTGCGCCAACGCACCCCTGATCATGAATAAAAATATTCTAATAAAATTCGTTCATCGGGCAAACGGCGGAATGCTGGTTTGCCGTTGCGTTAGGTGATGGCCCGAATTGGCAGTGACCGGAAAGTTCCGTCCGCCCTCGTTTTTCTCTCCCGGGAGTTGACATTCATCGCTCTCGGGTTTGACCTTCCTTCATGCCCGATATTATTCCTGTCGCGACCACCCGTCGCGATTTCATCAAAAGCACGGGAACGCTTGCCGCAGCGACCACGCTCGCCGGTATGACCATCCCGTTTGTCCATGCTGCCGAAAATAACACCATTCAAGTGGCCCTCGTCGGTTGTGGTGGTCGTGGCACTGGTGCCGCATCTAACGCCCTTTCGGTCAAGAATGGCCCCATCAAACTGGTCGCCATGGCCGATGTCTTTGATTATCGCCTGAAGTCCAGCTACGAAGGCCTCAGCGGCGAATACAAGGAAAAGGTTGAGGTGCCCGACGACCGAAAGTTCATCGGATTCGATGCCTACAAACACGCCATGGATGCCCTGAAGCCTGGCGATGTCGTGATTTTGGCCACTCCTCCCGCCTTTCGCTGGGTCCACTTCACCTATGCCATCGAAAAGGGTCTCAACGTGTTCATGGAAAAGCCCGTGACCGTCGATGGCCCTACCAGCCGTCGAATGCTGGAGCTCGGTGCCAAGTCGGTGGTCAAGAACCTCAAGGTGGGCGTCGGCCTGATGTGCCGTCATTGCCATATCCGTCAGGAGCTGTTCAACCGCATTCAGGACGGCCAGATCGGTGATATCGTTGCACTGCGCTGCTACCGGATGCATGGACCGGTCGGATCGGCTTTCTCAAACCGCAAGCCGGACAACATGAACAGCGAATTGCTGTGGCAGATTTCCCGGTTCCACAGCTTCCTGTGGGCCAGCGGCGGCTGTTTCTCTGACTTTTACATCCACAACATCGATGAATCGTGCTGGATGAAGAACGCCTGGCCGGTTGAAGCCCAGGCTTCCGGTGGTCGTAGCAACCGCGGAGAAGCGGTTGATCAGAATTTCGACAACTACAATGTCGAATATACCTTCGCCGACGGCAGCAAGTTGTTCCATTACGGTCGGACAATGGGTGGTTGCCACGATCAGTTCGCCAGTTACGCCCACGGCAGCAAGGGCTTGGCCGTCATTTCCAGCGAATCCCATGCTCCGGCCAAGTCGCGCATCTATCGCGGGCAAAAGCAGGACAACGCCAATGTCCTCTGGCGTGCACCAAAAGACGAACCGGATCCCTACCAATTGGAGTGGGAAGACCTGATCGACGCGATTCGCAACGACAAGCCCTACAACGAAGTAAAGCGCGGCGTGGAAGCGAGTCTTGTGGCGTCCATGGGGCGTATGGCCGCCCATACCGGCCAAATCATCACGTGGGATGAAATCATCAACTCCCCGCATGAGTTCGCCCCTGGTATCGACCAGTTAAATATGGATTCCCCGGCCCCGATCCGTGCCGATGCCAATGGCCGGTACCCGGTTCCTCTGCCTGGCATCAACAAGCATCGCGAATACGCCTGAGCGGTACCGATTAAACCAACACCGGTTGACAGTCATTGTCGACTGCGGGAAGTTTGCTGGAATACGGGACGAAGCTTGTTCGTCCTGTTACCGATGCGGACTTCTCTTTCCATTTTGGCGCTGCTGCTGGCTGGAGCAATGGCTTCTGGCTGGCTGGCGCTTAACCGCATCCAGGGAGGTGGTCGGTCCCATTTGGTTCGAATTGATCGCGCCAAGGCCGATGCCGACCTCCACCGGCAGGTCCTTCCGCTACTCAAGCAGTATTGCTGGGATTGCCACGGTGACGGTGCCAACAAAGGGGATTTGGCCCTGGATGGCTATACCAACGTCACCCAGGTCCTGGCCGATAAGCGCGTTTGGGACCAAGTCCTTCACAACGTCCGCAGCGGCGATATGCCGCCGAAAAAAAAGAAGACCCAACCGACCGACGCTGAACGGCAAGTCGTGACCAGTTGGATTGAGCACACCCTGTTCCCTATTGACCCTGCGCATCCCGATCCCGGTCGCGTCACGCTTCGCCGGATGAATCGCGCCGAGTACAATAACACCATCCGCGATTTGGTCGGTGTCGATTTCAAGCCCGCTAATGATTTCCCCCAGGACGATGTCGGTTACGGCTTTGACAACATCGGCGATGTGTTGTCCCTTCCCCCGCTTCTGTTAGAGAAGTACCTGCGGGCAGCGGAATCGGTAATGGAGGAAGCAATTGTCTCGGGGCCTCGCCCGCCACCTTCTCATCGACTCGATCCACAGCACCTTCAGGGCGGCAATGACTTTGGCAATGTTCGGGTCATGGCTTCCGAAGGGGAGGCCTATGGTGAAGTTCAGATTGCCCGACCCGGTCGCTACGCCATTCGGGTTCAAGGATATGAGCAACATGCTGGGCCCGACTTTACCAAGATTTCGCTTCGCTTTGATGGCAAGGAGGTTTCCCAGCAGGAGGTTCGAGCGAAATCCGATAATCCAGGGATATATGAATCCACGGTGGAGGTCGCCCAAGCGGGACCCAAGCGCGTTGCAGTTGCTTTCTTGAACGATTACTACCGGGAGCGTTGGGTGGAGAAACAGCATAAGGATCGCCCTCCGACCAAGGAGAAAGTGATCGATGATCGGAATTTCTACTGCAATTACCTGGAGGTCTCCGGCCCGCTGGGGGTTGAGCAGCCGCTCCCTGAAAGTCACCTTCGGATTTTTACCCGCAAACCATCGGCGGGAAATGAAGGGGTAGTGGCCACCGAATTGATTGGCAATTTCGCCAAGCGGGCTTGGCGTCGCCCACTCCAGCCCACGGAGCTGAAACGCCTGATGGTTCTGTTTTTTGAGGCTCGGGCGCAGTCGGATAATTTTGAAGCCTCCATCCGGCATGCTCTGACAGCCGTCTTGGTCTCGCCTCATTTTATCTATCGAAACGAAACCCAGCCGGACCCAAACAATCCAGACGTCATTCGCGAAATTGACGAGTATGCTCTCGCCTCGCGCTTATCCTATTTCCTCTGGAGCTCCATGCCAGACGACGAACTGTTCAAGCTCGCCGAAGCCAAAAAGCTTCGAAAAAGCCTCGATGCGCAGATCGCCCGGATGATGCAGGACCCAAAGGCTCGCGCTTTAACCGATAATTTCGCCGGTCAATGGCTTCAACTGCGCAACTTGGATTTCATCGAACCTGACCGCGAGAAATTCCCGGCTTTCAACGACGATCTTCGGCACGATTTCCGCCAGGAAACCGAACAGTTCTTCAACTATATCGTGCAGAATGATCAGCCGGTGACCGATTTCCTCACCGCCGACTATACCTTCGTCAATGAGCGATTGGCCAAGCACTACGGATTAACCGGAGTCACGGGCAAGGAGTTTAAGAAAGTCTCTTTGGCCGGCAGCCCGCGGCAGGGTTTACTGACTCAGGGCAGCATCCTGACATTGACCTCCAATCCCACCCGGACCTCGCCGGTCAAACGGGGCAAATGGGTTTTGGAGAATATTTTGGCCACGCCACCTCCGCCACCCCCGCCGGGGGTTCCCCTGCTGGAAGCGGGCGAGAAATTGACTGGCACCCTCCGTCAGCGCATGGAAAAGCATCGTGAAAACGCTATGTGCGCCAGTTGCCACGCCCGAATGGACCCAATCGGGTTTGCTTTGGAACATTTCGATGGAATCGGGGCTTTTCGAGAGAAGGATGGCGGTGACCCAGTCGAGCCTTCGGGAGTTCTTTCCTCGGGCGAAAAGATCACCGATCATCATGACCTCAACCGTATTCTGGCGACAGCCAAGAACCCGGACTTCCTCCGTTGCCTGTCCGAAAAGGTTCTGACCTACGCCCTCGGACGCGGTTTGGAATACTATGACAAGCCAGCGGTAGACCAGATGACCCGCGAATTGGCGAAAAATGGATTCCACTTCTCAAGCTTGGTGAAGAGTGCCGTTCATAGCGTCCCGTTCCAATACCGTCGAGGGGATGGCGACCCCGCTCAATTGGCCTTGGCTCGGTAACCAATCGTACAACGGTAGCGCCGACATTCCTGTCGGCTTGCAAATAACAGCGTTTCCATTAGCCTTATCGATTAGCACGTAACTAATTGACGCAGAGTAACATCGGTAGGGCGAGACTCCGTCGAGCCATAGGCGGTCCAAAACACGCTCGCTGCGCAACTTATCCCGCGCCTGCCCCTGAGCGTCCCCCGAGCGTCCCCCGAGCGCCCCCCGAGCGACCCGGTTGGGATGCGGCTGTACCGCGGGTCTCCCGACCTGCTAGACGGTCCAAACGGCACCTCGGGTCGAACAAACCGCCGAGCGGACGTTCAAATTCGCTGAGGTCATTTCCGGTGTATCGACGCTCTCGGGAACCGTCTGGGGTTCTGCCTCGGTGAGCCCGATACACGCCATTGCCAGCCAGGTGCACGCCCCCACAATCCAAGTACGAGTCCCCGGTCGATATCGGGCAATGGCCAGCATCCGTTGGTGAAGCCTGGGTGATGTAGTATACTCTTCACTCACGATAGCCATTGATCCAACCGTGGACGTAGAATTTTGCAATGGGGAACCCAATGAGGATCGTTCCAAAATCTTGAGCAAAGTTTCGCCGTAGGATCGATTTGCACCTGGATTAGCGGCGAGCGCATAGGCGTCGCAGGCTTCTTCGCGTGCGCTACGCAATTCCTGCCCCACCATCCAGACCAATGGGTTGAACCAATGAACGGCTTCGACCAGTGCGAGCACCCAATTCATCGGAATGTCCCTTCGATGGATGTGAGCGATTTCATGGGAAAGGATGAGCTGAAGCTCACCTATTGTCAGCTCATCCAGCATTCCTTTAGGAAACAAGAGTCTCGGGGATAACCATCCCACGAGGCACGGGGTTTGCACCCGATCCGACTCGCAAACCGAAACCGGCGTCTTGACGCCAGCCACCATTTGGTGTCGACGAAGCAGCGCTTCTACGGTTTGGGAGTCGCTTCGTCGAGCGTTTTTTCGGATGCGGACGCTCTCTAACCACGCCATCCCCAACCGAATGATCAGGAGGGTGGTGACACCCATCCATCCCCAACTCACCCAGGAGCGTCCCAGCCACGCATTGGCGGCATTGGAAAGTTCCTCCGGCAGATAGCAGGGGGTCCAGTCAGTTGGAGACAATCGCCGGGGAATGGTCCACAGGTTGAACAAACTGACATGGCTGGGGATGTTGAACGGCCATGAAAGTCGAATAATCACCAAGCTCCATAACCAACACCGCCACCGTGGTGCCAAATGCCGCCCCAAACATCCACAGGCCAACCAGACAAACAAGGCCAAGCCGGACGCTTGGACCGAAGAGATGCCAAGTTGACGCAGAAACTCCGCAATGGGACCCGTGTACATCGGAAAACCAGACCCCGCTTACTTAGCAAGATTCGCACCATTCCGCCCTAATTCTGCGTTGTTACAGATTGAGGACCCACGCGGAAAGCGGAGGCTTCCCTGCCATTAGCCGGTGGTTGCCCGTAGCGAAACGACCGGACCGTCGCCAAACGTCGAATGTTCACCCCGGAGGGGCGTCAGCAAGATTCACCTCTACCGAAATCTCAAAAGCGAATGAATCTATCCGCGCTCCAGATTGGCATGGACAAGCGAGCCTCCGATAGCCTGACCAAGTAGAACTAAAATCACCTAGGCATTCGTCCACCTCGCGCCTCGCCCTGGGGCATTTTAGGCGCAGCAAACTGCAAGCTATTTGGGATACACGACACTAGTTGGGACCATCCAGTAATCGACGCAATTCCTTGATCTGCTTGGGACTCAGCTTTCGGTGTTCGACAAAATGGGCGACCATCAGATTGAGCGAACCTCCGAAAACACGCTGCAAAAAGGAGGAACTCACCGCATTCACGCAGTCGCGCTCCCGCACCAGCGGACGATAAAGGTAGGAACGACCCTCCAAGTCATAGCCCAGTACGCCTTTCTTGACCAACCGATTCAGCAACGTTTTTGCTGTTACCGGATGCCACGTTGGGTCGTGGGCAACCAGAGACTCAATGATTTCCGCCGCAGAAATTGGATTCCGCGACCAAACCACGCGCATAATTTCCCATTCAGTTTCCGAAATACGAGGAAGCTGGTCCATAAGGCGGCGTTACTATAAGGGGTACACCCCATTGACTACCGATGTTTCGGCCGATTGTCAAAATCAAACTTGCCCCGTCACCTCGTTCCCGAGTCTTCTTCCTTCTGTCCCATGCCTGAGCCCACAACTGATAATTGGAGGTCTATTACCGATGACCAACGCCGGTCCGGTTTGGCCGCCTGGCTCGGGTGGATGTTCGATGGCTTGGACATGCACCTCTACACCCTCGTCGCCACCCCATTTGTCGCCGCGCTGCTCCAAACCTCCCCCCGGGACCCCTCCGTCGCCCGCTATGGGGCCATCATCAATGCCGGATTCCTAATCGGATGGGCCTGCGGCGGTGTCATCTTTGGTCGCTTGGGCGATCGAATTGGGCGAAGCCGGGCGCTCTGCCTCACCATTCTCACGTATGCCGCGTTTACGGGACTGAGCGCAGCGTCGTCTCAATGGTGGCACCTGTTGATCTTCCGTTTCCTTTCTGCCCTAGGCATTGGAGGCGAATGGGCCGTCGGTGCTTCGCTCCTATCCGAAACCTGGCCGAAGTCATGGCGTCCGTGGATCGCCTCTTCCCTCCAGTCCGCCGTCAATGTGGGGGTGCTGGTCGCCTGCTTCGTCGGCTATCTCCTGGAACAGAGTCACCCTCGCTGGTTATTCTTGGTGGGAATCTTACCCGCCGGACTTGTGCTTTGGATTCGTAAGTCCGTACCGGAAACAGCGGACTGGATCGCCGCCCGCCAGGCCGATTCGACTAAAGCCTCGGGTCCTCGAATCGACAAGAACACGTCGCGATCACCCTCTCTGGGCGATTTGTTTCATCCACCCGTTTCGCAAGTCACCTGGCCCACGTTGGTTCTATGCGCAGTCTCCTTGACCGGCCATTGGACCTTTATGTTCTGGCAGCAAGCCCACTTGCGCAGCCTGTCGGAGGTTCGACTCCTTTCCGCTGCCGCCCAAAATCATGTCGTCGTCATTGGTGTCATGTGGCTGATGCTCGGTTCAGTGGTCGGTAATTTCCTGGCCGGAGCTTTGGCCCGCTTCTTCGGATATCGCCTCGCCGTTCTCGGAATGCTCCTGGCCTATGGAGCTTCTTCTTTCGCGGCGTTCAGCCGCGATTGGAGCCTGCTAGCCAACTATCGGTGGTTCACTTTGATTGGTGTCTGGCAGGGCGTTTTTGCCTTGTTCACCATGTGGCTGCCGCCTTTGTTTCCTGTCCTCTTGCGGACAACCGGTTCTGGTTTTTGCTACAATGCCGGTCGATTAGCCGCCGCAGGAGGTAGCATCTATTTCGGTATCTTCGCCCGCATCAATGACTATCGGCATGCCTTGCTCTACTCCTCCGTCCTCTTTGCCTTGGCTTCGCTGGCGGTTCCCTGGATGCCGACCCGCTCAACGTCCGAAACCGCCTCCACTTGAGTCTCTTCCGTCGCGGTGTCGGCTTCACTTTGTTTGCACAGCCCTGTAGCCTGAGGTCCGGATGTTGCCACGTACAATTCTGCCTGGAGCCATCATTGGCGTCCTCGGTAGTGGTCAGTTGGGCCGAATGTTTTCCTTGGCCGCCCGCCAATTGGGCTACCGGGTTCATATCTATTCTCCAGATTCCGATTCGCCCGCTGGCCAGATCGGAGATGTGGAAATTGTCGCACCCTACGAAGACTTGGACCGGGTCAGGGCCTTTGCTCAGTCTGTTGATGTCGTCACGTTCGAGTTTGAGAACGTCCCCAGCGCCACAAGTGCCGCTGCCGCTGAAATCGTTCCCGTCCGTCCAGATGGCCTCGTGCTGCATACCACCCAGCATCGGCTTCGGGAGAAGCAGTACCTTTCCAATCATGGTTTCCCAGTAACGCCTTTCCGCCGGATCACCTCTCAAACCGATCTTCAATCCGCCGTCTCTGAACTCGGACTTCCTGCCATCCTTAAGACCGCGAGCTTTGGATACGATGGTAAAGGACAGCAGCGGTTGGTTTCCGCGGACCAATTGTCGACGGCTTTCGCCCAATTGCGAGGCGTCGAGGGAATACTCGAAGCCTGCGTCGACTTCGATCGCGAAATCAGCGTGGTCGCCGCCAGGGGATTGGACGGTGCTTTCGAGCCATTTCCTGTTTTTGAAAATACTCATGCCCACCATATCCTGGACGTGACCATCGCACCCGCAGGCATATCTGACAGGTTGGCGCGCGATGCGGTCGATTTGGCCAGAGGCGTTCTCGACGCGCTTCAGGTCGTGGGTCTCCTGACCGTAGAACTCTTTGTCACGCGAAAGGGAACGTTGCTGGTCAATGAATTGGCCCCCCGAACCCATAATTCCGGCCACCTGACCATCGATGCCTGTGTGACCAGCCAGTTTGAGCAACAACTCAGAGCCGTTTGTGGTCTGCCTCTGGGCGCAACCACCCTCCGCGCTCCCACCGCCATGGCCAATCTCTTGGGCGATGTTTGGCTAGCCTCGGGTGGAACCCCCAATTGGACGGCAGCCCTATCCGATTCCTCCATTAAACTCCATCTCTACGGAAAGTCTGTCCCCCGGGCCGGACGAAAGATGGGCCATTTGACCGCCACCGCCGCAACTCCCGCGCTCGCCGTCCAGGCTGTCCGTGCCGCCCGGGATCGGTTGGTAAACTAGCTCGACCTTCGCAACTGGACGAGATATTCTTTGTAACTGGTTGAAAATGAAGATGGCTAGTCAAAAGGCCTCCACCATGGCGTAGCCGCGAATGGTTAAAATCGGAGGCGAATAACCGTAGCGCCGACAGTCTTGTCGGCTGTATCGCAGGTCTCAAGACCTGCTTGGCGGTCCGAAACACGCCGTGGGTCATGCGTCCTTAGCCTTCAATTCGAACCCCATAAACCCGCTCCGCGTTTCTCCGGAAATACTTTGTCGCTGCCGTCGCGCCGAACCCATTAAAAATATCCGTTACAATTCCCTGGACCGTCTCGTACGGCGCATATCGGCTCGAGACCGGCCAGTTGCTGCCGTAAATTAAACGGTCCTCACCGAGTACGTGCCACAAGTTTTCAACCACCGGTCGATACACCGATGGCTCCCGTGGGGCATCGCCCTTCGACATTCCTGTTCCTTCCACCAAACCGGATACTTTCATCGAAACGTTGGGCGCATAATGACACGCCGCCAATCCTGACACCCACGGACTCGGATGCGGAGCCCGTCCCATCGGGACATTGGCACAGTGATCAACCACAATCCGGAGATTCCGAAGTTGATCCGCCAAGGTCGCGACTTGTCCAAATTGTTCGACTCCCACCAGAACATCGACGGTCAATCCAGCTCGACTCACTTCTTGGAGATGGTCTTGCGTGCGGGATGGCTGAATCGCTGCCGCCAACTCCGGTCCATGAATTCGAATCCCGCGAAACCGCCGATTTCGCCGATACCGTTCCCACGCCGGTCCAAACTCATCGCTCCCAATCGGCAAGTTTCCAATTAGCCCAATCAAGAACGGATTGCCATCGATCAAATCGAGGACCCATTGGTTATCCGCAACCCACGAACTGGCTTCTACCACGATGGTCCCGCGAACCCCAAGAGGTTGAGACAATCGGCGGTATTCCTCGGGCAGGACCGTGCGATTCAGCACCGAGTCGTCGGCAGGCGGCCAGGGCACCCCTCCTGGACGCTTGGGATCGTAAAAATGGGTATGCGTATCGATGATGCCGCCGTAGGGCAGCCCGGTTCCACAACCGGCCCACCCTACGAAACCCATCAATGGGGCCATTTTCAAGAATTCACGGCGATTGGGGCGGCGACCTTGGTCCATGACCAATAGAATGAACCAAGCAGTTGTTGCTGGTCCACCGTCCTTTCTCATTCCATCGTTGGCTTATGGCCGTTCAGCCACCATTGACTCCGTTACCGGAGCTCCAAGACTCATCGCCTCTCGGCGGCAAACCACCGAAATCACCGAGTCGAATGCTTCGCTTCATGCTCCTCTTGGGGATTCCCGCCTTGGGAACGGCTTTCTATTTCGACGAGGATGTCATCCGCTGGGTCCGCGCGAATCCGTCTTCGACACTTCACTTCCTGGCTGAACTGGTCAGCCGTCTTCTGGATTGGCCACCGGTGCTGGCTTTCTTGGGTGGTGTCTACTTTGCCGTTCGCCGTTGGGGGCCACGCGATTATCGGCGTTGGGTCGGAACCGCTTTTGTCGGCGCCGCACTTTGCGGGGCATCGGGCACGCTGCTGCGAAGCACCATTGGACGCGCCCGGCCAAGCGCCGCGATTGAACAAGGCTGGTACGGACCCCGGTACAACGGACATTGGACCTTTGGTCGCCATGATTACGCTGCATTTCCCTCTGGCCATACGTCCACGGTAGCCGGAGCCGCCGGTGTCTTGCTGCTGGCACGTCGTCGCTGGGGATTCATGGCCTTGGCTATCACCACCATCGTGGCCGCCTCCCGAATTTACCTTCTCGCTCATCGACTCTCCGATGTCATGGCAGCCGCCTTTCTTGGATTGGTCGGCGGGGCATGGATTTGGCACCGCTGGGGCCGCCCCAGCGGTTCTTGAGTACTGGAGCAACCGAATGTCCGCCAGGTCTGGGGCTGCGCCAGCCCTCTGGCGCTTTTGGAAAACGCCGTAAACGGGACGGGAGCCTGAGTGGTCGAGTATCCTGTTCCGGAAATACCACAGAGTTTTTGTCACGACCGAACGAGTTGTAGTAACCGGCGCACCTGCGGTACTCATCCCGATCCGCAACCATTAAAACTGTCGGGCGTCCCGACCTCGCTCCTTGCGTGATAGCGAGGATGGCAGTGACGTGGCCCAACTCGACGTAGCGCAGGCTTTCCAGCCCGCCGTACTGCAGGTCTCCAGACCTTCCCCGCGGTCCGAATCACGGCAACCTCGCAAGTTTTCCCTCGCCCGGCTACTTAAACTGCAATTCGATAACCAGAAATGATCCCCTGAATTCTATATCTCCATGCACCCATTATCGCGACGCCAATTTCTTGCCCGTACCGCGACTGCCGCGCTTTATCCTCTCGCCGGGTCTGTCCACCCTGCCCAATCGATTGGCTTGCCTTCCGAAAACACCGATACCCGCGTTGTCGTTCGTCCTCCGATTTACTTTTACGCCCTCAAAAATCCGTTGATGGGATTTCGCCCGGATTTGGGTGCCGGTGCCTTTGCCCACGAATTTGCCACTCTCGCCCGCCACTATATCCGGTGGAACGAAATCGAGAACACGCGCTCGGACGGAATCGACCGCATCCGTGCCTTTTGTAGCGACTGGTGGAAGGGCGTCCCGGAGGCGAACATCAAGATCATCCCCCGCGTTTATTTGCATTGGTCGGCAGATACCGAGAGATATTGGCCATCCGATCTTCGCCCCGGCGATTACTCCAGTTCGGAATTCAAGGACCGACTCATCCGCCTGATTGGGCGACTCGGCGAATGCTGGGACTCCGACTCCCGGGTCGCCTTTGTGCAAATGGGCATCATCGGCAAGTGGGGCGAACATCATAGCCCCGAGGTCTCCGCAGAGATGCAACGGCTGTTGGGGGATGCGTTTACCCAGGCATTCACGCGGAAACCCGTGATGGTGCGGCATCCGTGGGATTTTAAGGATTATCGCTTCGGCATCTACTGGGACTCCTTTGCCCATGCTGACCAAATGGCCAACCATGGGGCGGCCATCGAGGCCATCAGTCCACGCTGGAAAATTGCCCCCATCGGCGGGGAGGTCGCCTACAATTGGGGAAACGTCGCCATTCAGCCGGGAAAGAATCCCGATGATTCTCTGTCCGACCTCGGACATCGCACCCACCTGATCAATACCATCCGCCGGTTACATGCCAACCACCTCGGATGGATTGCCAACTACTCGCCGAACTTGCCACCGGTCCATGCCGGAGCAGAAGCCGTTCAACACGCATTCGGCTATCGGTTTGTCCTGAATGAGGTCAAATTTCCCGCTCGCATCGATCGGAGTCGACCCTTTCAGGTCGACTTCTCGGTAAGGAATCTCGGGTCAACCCCGATCTATCAAAACTGGCCCGTTGAAGTCTCGCTCTTGAATACGGCGAGCAAGCAGGCCGTGTGGTCGTCCGTTTTTCCAAACCTAGACATCCGCCAATGGCTGCCCGGCGATAACTGGGATGCAGTGCATGGGACCTATCAAGTCGTCCCTGAAACCACGAAGGCAACCGGTGAATTTCGGCTTCCGGATACCTTGCCCAAAGGCGTTTATTATCTTGCCCTGGCAATTCTAGACCCCGCCGGTCAGTTGCCCTGCGTCCGTTTCTCCTGCTCCAATTACTTCAAAGGCGGACGTCATCCCATCGGGCGTATCGGCGTCGATACCAATCCGGGCCAAGTCACGGTTGATGAAATCCCATTCGACGACCCCAAGACCGACCGGACACTCCATTATAATTAAAAAGCCCCAGGCTCAGGACTCCTGACCCCGCTCCGTGCGTAAGGGTGAGGGTCGAAACGAAACGGACCCACTCGACGTAACCCCGGCTAATGCCCCAAACTTCCCACCGGTTCCAAACACCTGAGCGCCACATCTCGCTCTGGGTCTCGTGTTGGCATCGACATCAACAACGGTCTCATCTCCTTCGCTACTTCCGGAATACTGCCCAAAACCGTCGCAATCTGATAAAAGGTACTCCGTGAATTGCCTGTGATAGTTCCTGCGTCAGACGGTTGCTCGCCCGGTTGCAATTGTTGGATGAACTCCTGCCACACGCGATGAACCACCTGAAGCGCCAGGTCCGGATTGCCGTCGGCCCTCCATAACGAGTGGGCCGCCCGCGCAAGACCGGGAACCGGCCAACTGAGATACGTCTTGGCCACAGCCAGGCGCACCATGGGAGCCAGCGATGCCCCCGGAGGGCCTAATTCGCCCAGAATATAACTGGTGGTAAACGCCGGGATGGGTGTCTCCTCGGCCGGCATCAGCCGTCGACGAACCTCTTCGCGGGCAATCGAGTTGGACGGATTCAAAGCTGCAGTCAGGACCCATCCCTCAAGCTGGATTTTGGGATTGCCATGGTTGGTTAATCGCCCCAGCCGCGATACCGTTTCAGAACGTTGTCCCGCCAACATCGCCAGCGTGAGCGCCGTCTCGGTTAGCTCCGCATCGCCACTTCTAAATGTAATGTGGTCAAAGTTTTCCCAAAGGGTGGGCAAAGCAGGCAATCCATTGGTTCCTAACAGGCGGAGGGACAAGGTCGCCTGGATTCGATAGGTGTCCGCATGATTGTTCGCCCGCAGCCACGGAACGTAGCGACCCAGTCCATTCGATTGTACCCATCGCCAAATGAATTCCGTGTACGAATCCGCCCGCCGCAGGTCCTCCAAGAGGAGTGGAATTACCGTCGTTTCTTCCTTCAGTAGAGCGTCTCGAATCCGCTCGTTGTTCTGTTCTGGAGTGGCTTGCCGATTTACGCGGCTCCGCTCATGTACCCACTGATCCACATACCGACGATGTTGCGCCTGAGTGCGTTGCTGAACGACCACCGCCGCCACCAGCAACGCCGCTGCGCTTAGCAATATCGCAATTCGGAGGCGGTTCAGTTTCATGGCGAGGTTTCTTGTGCACTATCGCCAAGGATCGCTACCACGACAACCAACATCGTGCTGTGCGCGTCCATCGGAGCGACGACATCGACCTTTCGTAGCTTCGTGGGCATCGCAACAGCAACGTTCCTTTCTCTCCAAACTGTTCAATCGTAACCTGTTGATTTAAAATAAGATAGGTAGGGCAATTCTTTGCTGAACCGGAGACGGTTCGAGCCACACCCCTTTGGGAACGCGGAAGTCTCATCCGCACAGTAGCCCGAACCGTGGCTACCCCGTACATTATCCTTCACAGGATCCCGAGCGGCACCGTATTTTTCGGCGGGAGTGAAAGCGGTCTGAAATTGCAACCGTTTATGAAGTTTACAAAAGCGGGGATTGAGTCACCCACAATGTTACTTTTTTGGGGACGGTAGTTGCAACCCGGTCCAGTCGTCCCGATACGGCGCAGTCTACTTCAACATTGAAACCTCGGTCTGAGTCTTGCTTTACGCGGATATTGCCCGGTGTGAGAAAGCGGCGATTCTCTTGAAAATAGGCTCTCGATGCGGCGTCGATAGATGAGGCAAGCTCTCGGTGAATGTCGAGGGGGTACTCTTGATCAACAATGTGGTGGTCGTTGACTCTTACAACAATGTCACGAGTCTGCGAAAGGGCCTCAATTTTACTTGGCCGAGGGATGGTGTGACGACTGTTCACTTGGAGCCTCGCGAAACTGGCAACAAGAAGCCCCACCAAACTTTCTCCAGGCGGGATTCGGTGGTAACGCATGCCGGATGAACGACGTATGGAGTTGAACCTGTTCTGTTGCGTCGTGACCCTGGTGACGTTTTCAAGGGGTACCGTTCAATACTACAAACCGGAACGGGGATCTGTTTTAGGGGCGGGTTTTCGTGTACCTTCCGTAGCCGGGAGGGATCTCCCTTACCGAGAACTGGGAATTGTTTCAACGGAGCCGCGGTTATGTTTGACAGTTGTTGCGACCAGACTCTATCGTGAATTTACAGCAATCTTGCTCCGCAAGATTGCTGTAAGTTGTCAATGGACGGCGTGCGGGTCTCCCGTGCCGTACAATGAAAAGGCTAGAAGAGAAAGGTAGCACCATGCCAGTCAATCGTATTTCAAACGCAGGTCACAGGCCTACGTTTGAGAGTCCACAATTAAGTGTCTTGGTATTTCGCGAGCGCGCAGGTAATGACGAGGTTTGGGTCGCCCAGTGCCTTGAACATGACATCTGCGTTCAAGCAACGTCTATAGAGAAACTGCAGGCTAGAATTGAGCGGGCAGTGGTGAGCAATTGTATCTTGGGTCTTGAATTAGACGGTAGACCCAATCTCGATAGGCTTGCTCCAGCTCCGAGCAAATTCTTCAGGGCGTTTAAGGATGGCCAGCGATTTGGAGAACAATTTGCTGTCGGCTTGTCTCCAGACAATATCCCATCCTCATTCGAAATTGGTCCGGGAGACTATCCACGGGCTGAGGCGCGAAGCCGAATTGTAGACCGTGAAATGCTCGAAGATTGTGTTGCTGCGTGAACGAAATTCCAAGCATGAGCTTTGAAAGCCTCGTGGCCCTTCTTGAAGCGGGTCACGAGGTCTCGTTGATTGAAGGTGTAGGAATCTCAATTGACGGCGGTGAGACCAGTGTCTTAAGATATTTTAAACGTGGAGATAAAGTTGTTGCCGTTGAAGATACAGATGGCAAGGATATGACTGGTTCCGTAATTCGTTCACTCTGCGCCGGATTGGGAATTAGCCCAAAAAATCTTGTGCAAACCATAGATTGGCAAGCTAATAGGCCTGAAGGATGATGTGGTCAAAGTGAGGGTTTATCCGGTTGGCATGCACGAGTATATCTCAACGGTTCTTGACGCTATCGCCACATTGGAATCCGGGACGATTGCCGTTTTTGGTTAGTTGGCTTTCCGGGTAAGTTGGAACGAGTTGATGGAATTGCGGAAGACCTCCATGCAATGCCTAGCTATTTAAGGAAGGTCGGCGGTGGTATGTACATAGCAATGCAGAACTTGGAGAACGTACTGGAATTTTAGCGAGAAATGAAGCCTTGGAAAAATTCGGTATCTGAGTGATAGCGTCCCGTTGCGAAACGCTATTATTGCCCATGATGATGAAATGGAAGTCCGTCAAACAAGTGCTTTGGTGGGGTAGGCACTTGGATGGCCTTTTCTTCTTCCCATGGTTGCGACAAGTGTAGGGACCTCGGATGATTAGTGAAAGGCTTAGAATCTGCCCACTAGGCACGCTTCGGTGCCAGGCAGAGCAGTCTTCCCGCGCAATGCACCCGTAAACAATTGACGCAAAGCAACATCGGACGAAATTTACTTGATCTGGGGCTGTGCCCCTTCACGCCCGCGCCCGTTCCCATAACTACCGCTGCCCGTTCGCAAAGGTCGTTTACCGTCCGGTCGAAGTGGGACTCCAAAAAGCGGCCCCGCAGAGCGTCGCCCCGCTGTTACCAGCGTTGTTCTCGTGCACAAAAACTCAGCGGCCTCGTTCGGTAACCGTCGACTCCCGTCAGACGCCCGCTGGGAAATGGAGGCTCAATATTGCCATGTCCCGACCCGAGGTGTACCACTCACCCATGTTCCGCTTCGGCTGGCTTACCGTCGTCTCCTGCTTGCTCCTAAACACAGCGACCGCCGTCGATTGGACCCCCGGTCTCGCTGTCCTCAACACCAATACCCTTCTGGAACGGGTCAAAGTCTTGGCCTCCGACGACTTTGAAGGCCGCGCTCCTGGAACTCCCGGTGAGGAAAAGACCGTCCATTGGATGGCCGACCAATTTAAAGCCTTGGACCTCGAACCCGGCGGTTCCGATGGCACCTACTTCGACCCCGTTCCCATGGTCGGCGTCTCGTCCACCACCCAAGCGGCGTTCAATCACAAGGGATCGTTCCAGCCGTTGAACTATCCCCAGGATTTCGTCGCCTGGTCCCCCTTGACCGAACCGACCGTCGCCGTCACCAACAGTGATTTGGTTTTTGTCGGCTACGGCGTGGTCGCACCGGAATACGATTGGGACGACTACAAAGGCGTCAACGTCCGGGGCAAGACCCTGGTCATGCTGGTTGGCGATCCCCCCATCCCGGACCCCGTCGATCCCAGCAAGCTCGACCCGAAGATGTTCAAGGGGAAAGCCATGACCTATTACGGGAGATGGACCTACAAGTACGAAATCGCCGCCGCCAAAGGGGCTGCCGCCGCCATCATCGTCCATGAGACAGGTCCCGCCGGATACCCATGGTTTGTCGTAATCAATTCCTGGAGCCGGGAACGATTCGATCTGGAAGACGCTCCCGGACCCCAGGTGCGGGTCGCCTCGTGGATTAGTCAGGACCGTGCCCGGGCGTTGTTTGGCTCCGCTGGTTTGACTTACGAACTGGCCAAAGCGATGGCCATCGACCGCAAGTTTCACCCGCTCAACTTGGGCAGTACCGTCGATTTCGCCGTCACCAACCAGGTGCGACATGTCCGTTCTCGCAATGTGGCCGGAGTGCTTCCCGGTTCCGACCCCGCCCGTCGCGACGAATGGCTGGTCGTGACCGCCCACTGGGACCATCTCGGACGCGACCCGAAACTGACCGGCGATCAAATCTTCAATGGTGCCGAAGACAATGCCACCGGATCAGCCGGTCTCCTCGGCTTGGCGCAAGCGTTCAAGGCTGGGCCTCCGCCGGCACGTTCCATTCTATTTCTATCCGTAACCGGGGAGGAACAGGGCCTGTTGGGAGCCAAATACTACGCCACTCATCCCACCCATCCATTACGTCAGACCCTCGCTAATTTGAACATGGACGGCCTGAACACCTGGGGACGCACCCACAGCGTCGCCGTGGTCGGCCTGGGAAACTCGACCTTGGATGATGAGGTGGTTCGCTTCGCAAAACAACAGGGTCGTGAGGTCGTGTCCGAACCGATGCCGGAGAAAGGGACCTTCTACCGCAGCGATCACTTCGAATTTGCCAAAGTAGGTGTTCCCGCCCTCTACATGAAGTCGGCGCTCGACTATCTGGGACGCCCGACCAATTGGGGGCAGCTCAAGACCGATGAATTCACCGATCACGACTACCACAAAGTCTCCGACGAGGTGAAACCCGACTGGGACCTTTCCGGTGCCATCGAAGACTTGGGACTTCTGTACCAAGTCGGCTGGACCGTAGCCAATCAGCCCGAATGGCCCGTCTGGAACCCCGGCTCAGAATTCAAAGCCCGCCGCGAAGCCATGGCACCCCCGCCTCGTTAATACCTCGATTTTCCCACCCCTAATACCCGTATAGCCCGTCGTCCCGCGAGTAAGCCCCACCACCGCCGCCTTCGGAATCCTCATCGCCTTCTCCCGTCAAACTTCCGAAGACGTCGCCCATGTCTTCCTCGATCTTTTCCGGGTCTTCACCAGCCTCCAGCCGCTTCAGCGCTACCTCCATCTCCGGCGTCGCTGCTCCTGGCGGCATAATCTCCTTCATTTTTCGCAACATGTGGGCCATGTGACGGGGATTGTTCTCATCCAGATGGTCCATTTCACTCTCAATCTCCGCCATCGTGCGCGCCACCCGTGGATCGTCAAAGTTCGGACCACCCTCGCCAACCATGTCCTCCGGTCCGCTGGCCGCTTGCTCCGGTGTGCTTTTGAGCATGGCAAATCGACTCATCTCCCGCTGAAGATTTTGGCCACCGCATTTCGGGCAGGTCGGTATCTTGTCCGGGTTTACCCGGGGTGATAAGAAGCTGAATATCCGCCGACAGGTCGGACAGGCGTACTCGTAAATGGGCATAGATTGGAAAGAAATTCAAGTGGATCGCTGCGTCGGAAAGTGGCCGATAGACGCTGTGGTGAGACGGGCGTGGATATCCATGTTTCTCTCGATTACGTTCGACTCCAGACTCTCACTCACGTGGACCCGCCCCGTCCTAAAGGCGGGTCCCATCTACGCCCATGGCTACCGAAGGAACGCCTCATGCAGACCGCCATCCACCGTAATGACTTGGCCGGTCGTCTTGCTCAAGCGTTGGCTCACCAGCAAGAAGAACGCTTCTGCCTGGTCTGCCGGGGTGATTGGAGACCGGGTCAATGTCCGGTCGGCATAGAAGCGGGCCAGCTTGCCGCGCAAAACGTCATCCTCTTCAGTCTCCGTATAGGGAATGTTGTATTTGGCGAGCGACCCAATCACACGGTCGCGCGGAAACATGGCGCTACCCTGTACCACCGTAGCGGGGGCAACTCCGTTGACACGCACCAACGGCGACAATTCCATCGCCAGCTCCCGGACCAAATGATTGGCCGCCGCCTTGGAACAATCATAAGCTACGCTTCCCTTCTTGGCGACGACCGCATTGGCACTGGTGGTGAGCACAAGCGCCCCGGTAAGTCCTTGTTCCTTCCAAGTCCGGGCGGCTTCATCACCCACCAGATAGGAACCGGTTACGTTCACACGGAAGGTGAATTCCCATTTGTCGTCTGGGATGTGGCCAGTTGTGTCGCTGGGCCAGAAGACCCCTGCCGTCACCACAATGCTGTCAAAGCCGCCATAAGCCAAAGCCACTTGATCGATCAAGGCCCGGATACTGGCGCGATTGGTGATATCGCAGGCCAGTCCGATGGCAATTCCACAGTTGGAAATGCCGCTGCCCGCCACACCAATGCCCACTCCGTATTTTGCGATTAATTCCCGAGCGGTGGCCTCCGCGCTCTCGGCTTTAACGTCCACACAAACGATATGGGCACCTTCCTTGGCCAGACGATGCGCAACCTCCTTGCCGATCCCGCTTCCCGCTCCGATGACCACGATGACTTGGCGGGCCAACTCCTTTTCTGCCGGCATCCGCTTTAACTTGGCCTCCTCCAGCAACCAGTACTCAATGTCAAAAGCTTCCTGTTGGGGCAGGGCGATATACCGATCGATGGCTTCCGAACCACGCATCACTTCCACGGCGCAGTTATAAAACTCTGCTGTGACCCGCGATTCCGATTTGTCTTTGCCCCATGCAACCATGCCCAGCCCGGGCAACAAAATAACGGTCGGACTCGGGTCCCGCATCGCTGGCGAATTTGAGCGTTTACAACGCTGATAATAATCGGCGTAATCCCGGCGATAAGCGGCAATGCCGTCGGTCAGGCGCTTCTTCAATCGTTCCACCAGGCCAAGCAAGTCGGCCTCGGTGGCGTTTGCACAGGGTAGTTCGTCACCCGTTGTTGCCAGGTAAAGCGGCTTGATTTTGGTCCGCAGGAAATGGTCGGGGCACGAAGTCCCCAGTTCTGATAACCGGGGCGCATCCTTTGAATTGACAAAACGAAGGATTTTCTCGTCATCCTGGATCGTGGCAATCTGACGCTTGTTCTGGCTGAGTTGACCTCGCAACCACGGCAGTAGACGTCCGAACACGAATCGCCGATGCGCTTCTGGCAGTGCGGCGTGCAACGGCCCGCCAAAAGCTGCGGCATCGCCCCCTTTGGCTGCGTATTGTTTCTCGATGTGGGCGGCCGCCTGCTCAATGTAGCCCAGAGTGCGGTGGTAACAGGCCTGGTCATCATCGTGCCAGGAAATGAAACCATGCTGGCCCATCATGATAGCCGTGGCTTCCGGTTGTTTGTGGACAATGTCCTGCATCGCCAGCCCCAGCTCAAACCCCGGTCGCATCCACGGCACGTAAGCCATCTTGCCGCCAAATAGTTCCTGCGTGAGCGCTTCGCACCGTTCCGAAGCAGCAATCGAAATAATCGCATTCGGATGCATGTGGTCCACGTGACGCGCCGGAATAAAACTGTGCAACGGCGTGTCGATCGAGGCCGCGCGTGGATTCAAATTGAAGGTGCAATGGGGTAACATCGACACCATGTCGTCTTCGGCGGTCGACTTAAGCCCCTTGTCCGGACGTGCCAGATACATCTCCTGCAATTCCAACAGTCGGGATTGATAAAGAGAGGAAAAATTCTCTCGCAGGCTCGTCCGAAGATCACCGCCCGAACCCTTGACCCAAAGCACGGTTACGGACTTGCCCGTCAGCGGGTCCGTCGCGTCAATCTTTGAGGAGGTATTGCCGCCTCCCGTGTTGGTGATGCGCTGATCGCTGCCCAATTGGTTGGAGCGGTAGATCAGGCGCCCGACAGGATCAAGCGCGACGGCGGCATCATCCTGCCAAAGGTTGTGAACATACTGATAAGTCGGAGTGGACATGGTCAATCGGTGTTGAATCGATGCTAAGGAAGTAAAAAAACCGTCAGTTGCTTGGGTCCATGGGCACCGAGGACCAGGATTCGCTCGATATCGCCCGTACGGCTGGGACCCGTGATAAACGAGATCATGCTAGGCCAGTCTGGTGCGTACCGCCTCTTGGATTGCTCCAGTGCTGTCCCCAGATCGGGAACCAGTTGGCCGCGTCGGGCGAGAACCAGATGATGTGGCGGCAGCACGCTCAAAGCTCGTCCACCCGTGCTCCGGCTGGTCACCAGGATGCTTCCCGTTTGCGCCACCAACGCATCGCATTCGGTGATGCCAACGGAGCATTTTTCCAAATCATTCACGGGGTACCCACCGTCAGTAAACAAAGTCGGAAGTGCCAAAGCCGTCACGGCTGCATCCGTCAGCGGGCCATGATGCGAGGCCACGCCGGTCCACGCCTGTGCAATCGCCATTTCGCGCAGCTTGGCATGGGCTTCCTCGATGCTCCCAAATTCAAAAACCGTTGTCTTAAGTTCGGTCGATGCAATGCAAAAACGTTCCCACTGCTCCTGATGTGTCACCCCACCGGGCGGCAGCCATGGGCGGGCCGCTACCGAGGGGCGCAAAGGGATAATCGGTTGAGCAATGCCGCCCCGATCCAGTAGGGCAGGGGTGGCCGCGTGTTCGTGGCCAGGATGCTCGTCGTTGCCGCCATGGCCGTGACCCGGAAATGGTGCTGGTTTCCGCAGGGCTTCGCGGATGCGGCCCAGGATTTGTTCGCGTGCGCTCATCGGCGGGTCCTCCACCATTCCTTGAAACTCATCTCCGCCATCGGCGGAATGTCCCGGGTCGCGGTCCATGCCCGCGCTGGGTCCAATTTGCTCCGCAATACCCATCGATGAAGCGGTTGGAAGGTTCGTCCCAGTTCCTTGGCGAATTGCCAAAGCGTCGGGTGATTGACCACCATCGCAAATAGCTGATAGGCGAGACGCTCCAAAATCGGCGCATCCTCCACCACCGCATTCCGTCGGTTTTGCAGTAGGTGATGGTGAAGGTCAATTTTTACCGGACAAGCTTCCGTACAGGCCCCGCACAGCGATGAGGCCCCCGACAAGTGCTTCCAGTCCTTGAGTCCCCGCAAGTGCGGCGTGATCACGCTGCCAATCGGACCGGAATAGGCCGTCCCATAGGTGTGGCCTCCCACATTCTTAAAAATTGGACACACGTTCAGACAGGCCCCGCAACGAATGCAGTGCAGCGCATCTCGTTGTTCTGGATCAGCCAGCAATTCCGTCCTCCGATTGTCCAGCAGCACCACGTGCCATTCTTCCGGTCCATCCGCCTCCCCAGCTTGGCGGGGACCGCTGTACATCGTGTTGTATCCGGTCAAGGTTTGCCCCGCTCCAGCCGTGGCCAGCATGGGGAGAAACAGAGCCAAATCTTCCAGTGCCGGAATGACTTTCTCAATCCCCAGCAGGGTGATCATCGTCTTCGGCAGCGCCGCCGTGAGCCGCGCATTACCCTCGTTTTCCGTGATCGATATCATTCCGGTTTCGGCCACCGCAAAGTTGGCCCCGGTGATCCCCACATCGGCGGTGATGTACTTCTGCCGCATGACGCGCCTCGCGATCATGGTTAACTCCTCAGGTTCGCGCGTCTGGGCGCTGCCGAGTTCCCGATGAAACAAGTCGCTGATCTCATCCCGGGTCAGATGCATCGCCGGAAAGACAATATGATACGGCGGTTCGTGGCGCAGTTGGACAATATACTCGCCCAAATCGGACTCCACCACCGCGTATCCCTCTTTCTCCAAGGCGTCATTGAGGTGAATTTCCTCAGCGGTCATCGCCTTCGATTTGATAATCGCTTTCGCTTTTCGCTCCCGAACCACCCCGAGAATGGCATCCCGCGCTTCCGCTGCTGTCGATGCCCAGTGCACCCGGGTTCCCCGGGATTCCAATCGGGCCACAAAATCTTCCAGATACGTATCAAGATGATTAATTGCATCCCACTTCACCTCTGCCGCCGCTTGTCGCGCCGACTCCCAATCTGGAAAAGCCCGCTTTTTTTCGTCGCGCTTGACCTCATACTTGCGCAGGGCTGTTTGGATTAGCCCGCGATGCCGCAGGTCACGGGTGACCTTGCGCGCTTGTTCCAGGAATTGATGGGCGGCTGTCATCGGGAGGCGAGGATTTCCGCGAGGTGAATGGTCTTGATCGGCTGCTGGCGTACCGTCAGCAGGCCCTGAAGATGCATCAGGCAACTGGAGTCATTCGAGACAATGTAATCCGCTCCCGTGGCTTGGGCCGACGCACACTTAACTTCCCCCATGGCGGTTGAAATCATCGGATATTTGGCCGAAAATGTCCCGCCAAACCCACAGCAGGTCTCATTATCCGCCATTTCGATCAATTCCAAACTCTGCACTCGTTCCAAAAGCTTCCTCGGGGAGCTCTTGATTCCCAGCTCACGCAAACCGTGACATCCATCATGAAAGGTCACTTTTGCCGCGAACTTGGCCCCGACATCGGTCACGCCCAGGCCGCGAACCAAAAAGTCCGAAAATTCCCAGACCTTTCCAGAGAGCACTCCTGCTTCGGTAAACCGGTCGGTTCCGGCAAACAAGTCAGGGTAAAACTTTTTCAGCATCGCCCCGCACGAACCCGATGCGACGACCACCACCTCGGAGTTCCGCAGCCCCGTGAGCACCGGCTCCGCCACCGCGCGAGCCTCCGGCCAGCAACCGGAGTTAAACGCCGGCTGTCCGCAGCAGGCAATGTCGTCCGGGCATTCTACCCGATGGCCCAATTGCTCCAGCAATCGCACCATACTGATGCCGACTCGCGGATAAAGCGCGTCGATGAAACAAGGGATGAACAACGTGACGGTCATCGGTTCGGCAAAGAAGTTGCCCTATTCTAGGCCGGCCGCCAATGGGCAAAAATATTGCATTTTTCCTTGGCTTTTTCATTTGGAGGCGTCCCATGGGGTTAATCCCTATGGAAATTCCCCGCCCTGAATACCGGGTCTGGGCTCTGGATGACATGATCTATGGTCCAGTGGCTTTGGACGCACTTCGTTCCTGGGTCCGAGATGAGCGGATTCACTCCGCCTCTTGGATTTTCTGCGAACACGCCCGACGCTGGCTGCAAGCCGGTGACCTTCCGGGACTTCGAGAACTTTTTTTCGTTCCGGAGTCCAACTTGACTGCCGCTGCTTCCGCAGAGGTTCGCCCAGCGATGCTCCGCCGGGTCCGTGTTTTATCCGAACTTTCGGAAGATCAACTCTCGGTCGTTATCCAATTTGGCTCGCTGGTCCATTTCCCTGCTTTTGCCACGATCATGAAGCAAGGTTCGTCCGGCGATTCCCTCTATCTGGTCATCGAAGGTCAGGTCCGTCAGCGCATTTTTGCCAATGAACGAGAAATCCTGATCGGCATCCAGGAGTCCGGCGGTCAATTTGGGCAGATATCCCTTTTCGATCGCGGTCCGCGGATCACCGATGCGATCTCGGATAACCCGGTCACTCTATTCAAGATTGAGGGCAACAGCTTCCGCGAACTCTGCCGACTCCATCCCGATATCGCCACCCCGGTTTTGCTGGCCCTTGGTCGAACTCTGGCCATCCGCATCCGGTCCGATGACAAGCACCTCTGCGAAATGATCGCCATGAATTCCTAGGTTAGCCACCGCTGCGGATTCCGAACCCACCGAAGGTTAGCCCGACTTTCGCAACTGGAGGAAATATTCTTCGTAAGTGGTTGAAAATGAAGCTGACGAATCAAAAGGACTGCACCATGGCCTTGGTCCCGAGAGGCTTTGTGTGGAGCTCGCCAAGTCGCTAGGACGCCAAAAAGAATGCAGAGACAACGATTTGCATCCTTCTTCCGTGGCGTCTTAGCGCCTTTGCGTGCCACAAATGTTTCGTTTCGGTGGTCGTGCTAAAATGGATTTCTTATAAGGGTTGACGGGGATCTGACACAATTTTTTAGACACCGGGAACTGGTCGGGTCTGAAATAAACTTATTTTCGTTACGTCAAATACACTTTTTCGAGGAATTGGCCCGGATACTTGGCGAGAATCCCCTCCAGTTGCGAAAGAACGGTCGGTGTGTGTGATGAAGCATATGACCTACCTTGAGAAATTCACCATCCGCGCCAAGAATCTATTCCAAGTTTACCCTCAAGCGAACCGCGTTGATTGGTACTCCGACGGTTGGGTCTCCGCACGGCATAAACACCCTGCGCACGGGACGAAATTCTCGGCCTGGATAAACGGTGGTATCGAAACCTCGAAATACGATATGCGACGCGGTGACGGTACCGGGCCTCAGTATTTGGTATTTGACGCGGGCAAACGGGAGGTTTACCGCGAGTAGATACTTTTGGGATATCGCGAAACGTCGGTTCGTACCGATGAGCGAAAAACGATCCATACCTATTCGGTCGCGCCGTTGGTGCTGCGGACGATGGGTAACGAACATTCTTTGGTTCTGGCCGCTAACCAGGTTTCAACGAAGCCGCGCCCTAAAAAGCGCGGGAACCGATACTTGCCCTACCCACTCTTTGTCGTGCTCGTCATGCTTTCCGGATTTGCCACCGGCAACGTGTAGAAAAAGTGGGCACCCTTTCCAGGTTCACTCACCAGACGAACGTCACCGCCATGCACCTGGATGATGTGTTTCACGATGCTCAGACCCAGGCCCGTGCCTCCCTGCTCCCGTGACCGCGCTCGATCCACACGGTAAAAACGCTCAAAGACACGATCAATCGCATCTGCCGGAATCCCGGGACCATCGTCCATCACCCAGCCTTCGATCGTCCGTGCGTTGAGTTGGCGGGCTCCCAGTCGAACGGTGCCCCCAGCCCGCCCATACTTGATGGCATTGTCCACTAAGTTGTACAAGACCTGCTGCAGTCGATCGCCATCTGCTCGTACGCGGATGGCAGGGTCCACTTCATTGAGCAATGTCACCTCACGGTCCGTCGCGCGGGCGGTCAAATCGCTGATGGCCTGGGCACATTCATCATGCAAATCAATTCGCTGCATGTTGAGAACCACCTGGCCTGACTCCAGACTGGAAATGGACAACAAATCCTCAATCAAAAAGGTGAGTCGATCGGTGTGCTTTTCGATCGTGTGAAGAAATCGGCTGGCAATCGCGGGGTCGTCCTTGGCTCCATCCAGCAATGTCTCTGCATAACCCTTGATCAGGGATAGCGGGGTGCGGAGCTCATGACTGACATTGGCCACGAACTCTTTGCGCAGGTTTTCAAGCTGCTTCAGCCGGGTCAGATCGTGAAACACCATAACCGAGCCGGCATGAAGGCGGTCTGGCTCCCGCAGGCTGGCCGCGTTGATTTGCAGAACTCGTCCAGAACTTCCCGGGAGCACTAACTCGAATCCGGTGACCCGACCTTCGCGCATCGCCCGCTCCGCTACCCCCTGTAATTCATGCAATCGAAGGGCCTCTAGCAAAGTTTTTCCCCGAATCTCACCACTGAGCGAAAACAATTGCCCAAGGGTCGGATTGGCGAATTGAATGCGCCCATCCTCGTCCAGGATGAGGAGCCCCTCAACCATGCTATTAAAAACTGTTAATTGCTTGGCCTGTTCCTCCACTAATTCTCGGTGGCGAGCAGCGCGAAGTTCCGAAAGTTCATGCTGTGATTGTCGGAGCTGATCGGCGGAACGGTCAGCTCGCTGCCATTGCCAATAGGCAACTCCTCCACCCGCCGCAGCGCCTAATCCACACAACAAAAGTCCCGTATAGTCCATGAGTGTGTCGGATGTGTCGGTCTGTTGCTCTGTCGGTCATTCATTGGCAATGCCAATCGCGGAAGGCCGAATACCGGAGGAGTCGGCGCTCGCCTTCAATTTTCGACGAATCGATAACCGACCCCACGAACAGTGTCTAAATAGCGGCAGGCGCTCCCAAGCTTCTCCCGAAGCCGTCGCATGTGGGTATCCACTGTGCGGGTGTCGATGATGTTGTCGTACTCCCACACATCGCGCAGCAATTGCTCTCGCGATTGAACACGGCCCCGGCGGGTCGCCAGGGTGGTTAGTAGCTTGAATTCGGTGGCGGTCAGATCAATTCGCTTCTTGGCCACAGTGACCTGGTGGCGGGGGATGTCGATCGACAGATCTCCAATGCTCAGGTTCTCCAGCTTTTCATCGGCTGCCTGTCGACGCTTGAGCAAATTCTTGACCCGCAAAACCAGTTCACGTGGGCTGAACGGCTTGGTCATGTAATCGTCGGCACCCAATTCCAATCCAAGCACCCGGTCAATCTCTGCCGCCTTGGCGGTCAGCATGATAATGGGCACGCCCGATGTCACCGGGTCCCGCCGTAGAAGTTTGCACACCTCCAAGCCATCCACCTCCGGTAGCATGACGTCCAGAAGGACTAAGTCGGGAGAATGTTGGCGGGCACGCTTGATCGCCTCGTTGCCGTCATCAGCTGTGACGACCTCATAACCAGCAGCCTTGAGGTTGAAGCTCACCAATTCAACGGCGTCGGGCTCATCGTCCACGACCAGTACTTTTGCCATGATGGGTGAGTACCTAGCCATACCATCTTCCTAGAGAATGGCGATTGGGTTACGATATGGTGACAACGCCATAGGTGAGGTATCTCACCTACGAAATCGGATTCCAAGCATGAAGTTGTTCAAAGAGCTAGGTCTCCTTTAGGAGATGATGCGGCGACCTTCGTCGAGGAATATCCCCTTGAACATCATGTCCAGCGCCTGCGGGTTGCTCGCTTTCGCCAACGCCTCCGCCTCGGTGATCTTGCGCTGCTTGACCAAATCGTACAGGGCTTGATTGAAATTCTGCATCCCGTCATCACGCCCCGTTTCGATAGCGGCACCCAACTTCTCCAACCGGTTTTCTTCCAGCATCTTCCGCACAGTCGGCGTGTTGATCATGATTTCCAGCGATGGCGTGACGCCTCCCACGGCAGTGCCGACCATCCGTTGGCAAATCACCGCTTTGAGGGTTCCGGCCAACTGCCGGCGAACCTGCTCCCGTTCCTCGGGACGGAAAAAGTCCAAGATACGACCCACTGATTGAGCCGCGTTTTGCGTGTGCAAAGTCGACAACACCAGGTGGCCAGTATCCGCCGCCTGCATGGCAGCGGTAAAGCTGACCGAGTCCCGCATTTCCCCGACCATGATAATGTCCGGATCCTGGCGTAGAACGTGTTTCAAGCCCCTGGCAAAATCCTGGGTATCGAGGCCGATCTCTCGCTGCTCGATGACCGATTGATTGTCTTCAAAAACAAATTCAATCGGGTCCTCCAAAGTGATGACGTGCTTCTTAAAATTCGCGTTGATGTGTTCAATCATCGCCGCCAGCGTCGTCGACTTGCCCGAACCAGTCGTTCCTGCCACCAGGACGATTCCGCGGCTTGAGGAGGCAATGTCCTTCAAAATCGGCAGCAGCCCAAGGTCCTCAAAACTCGGCACCTGGGTCTTCACATACCGCATGGCAAAAGCAAAGTTGCCTTTCTGTTGAAATACGTTCGTCCGGAACCGACCCACACCTGGACTGTAATAACTGAAATCGACTTCCCGGTCCTCCTCCAGCCGCTTGCGGGCGTGCGGTGGGACCACATGCAGGAGAATATCGTTGATCCAGGCTTCAGTGGGGATTGGCGCTTCAATGGCCACCAATTGCCGAGAAATGCGGAAAATGATCGGATAGCCAACCTTCATGTGCACATCCGAGGCACCTCCATCGACCGCGGCCTTTAATATTCCGCGGAGCAGTTCCATATTATCCATAACGTCGTTTGCGCCGTCAGCTTAGCAGTTTTCTTGCCGTTGAGCAGGGGTTTTCAGCGGTAAAATAGTTTGGATCAAGCACGTTCGCTACCAATGGATGAGAGCCGAGCCCCAGGTCAGCCCAGCTCCAAAGACCACCAGCAGGACATAGTCACCGGTTTGAATGCGCCCTTCCCGAACAGCTTCGTCCAGGCCGATTCCCACACTAGCGGCGCTCGTATTGCCGTACCGTTCCACATTCGTAAACACCTGTTCCGGCGTAGCACCCAGCCGCTCAGCGACCGCCGACATAATCCGATGATTGGCTTGGTGTGGAATGATGCACCGAATGTCTGCAATTGTCAGGTGGGCTCGCGCGAGAGCTTCCTGGCCGGCGGAAACCATTGCCGTCACCGCTTTTCGAAAGGTTTCTTTTCCGTCCATCCGCAAGAAATGCAGCCGCTGAGACAGCGTGTCGGGAGATGCCGGGCGCGCACTGCCACCAGCCGGTAATTCCAGCAGCCGGGCATCTCCGCCATTGGCACCCAGGCAGGTGGTGATCAGTCCGTGGGAATGGGGACGGTGCTGAAGAACGGCTGCGCCCGCCCCGTCTCCAAACAAAACACAGGTGTTGCGGTCGGTCCAATCGATGAACGCTGACATCTTTTCCGCCCCAATGATCAGCACCGTTTCGTAGGTGTGCGATGAAATAAAATGACTCGCGATATCCAGTGCGTACACGTAGCCGCTGCACGCTGCCTGCACATCGAAGGCTGCAGCGCGATTGGCTCCCAATTTTTCCTGGACCAGACAGGCCGTGCTGGGAAATGGCATGTCCGGGGTGATCGTCGCCACGATAATCAAGTCAACGTCTTGCGGCCTTAACCCGGCCGAAGAAAGTGCCCGCCTCGCCGCTTCGCAGGCCAAATCCGAAGTGGCTTCGTTGGGGCTCGCCAAGCGGCGCTCGCGAATGCCGGTACGACTCGTGATCCAGTCATCGCTGGTATCGACCATTCGTGCCAGATCGGCATTGGTCAGTATCTGCGGAGGGACATAGGAACCGAGACCCACCACCGATACCGTCCGCAATGCCGGACGACCCGTTCGTGGATTGGTGAACGCAGGGACTATTCCCGGTCCCGGAACGGGGTCGACGGGTTGAGATGTTGCGGAACGATCACTGCGAGTCATGGCTGCGAAATGGCGGCAGTCGTTGAAAGCCTGGCCGCCGCTTGAGCCAACTCCCGAATAATGGTCGCATTTAACTGCTGGTGAACGGCACGGACGCTTTGCCGGATTGCGTTCTTCAGGGCAAAGCGGTTTGCCGAACCGTGAATCTTGAAGACGTTTCCCTGCAAACCCAACAGAGGGGCCCCACCGTAGGTATCTGGGTTGAGTCGATGGCGGATTTGTCGTAAACCGCCCATGGCCAAGAGTGCACCCAGTCGTCGGATCAGATTGGATTTCAACTCGGCCTTCAACAAGGCTCCCATCGTCTTTCCCAAACCTTCCGAGGTTTTTAGAACCACATTACCGACGAATCCGTCACACACGGCGACATCCACCCCGCCGGTAAATAGATCATAGCCTTCGCAATATCCTTGGCTGTTCAGTGCGGTCCGCCCAATGAGTTCGACGGCCATCCGCGTCAGCTCCGTGCCCTTGCCCGGTTCCGTTCCATTGCTGATCACGCCCACCCGTGGGCGTTCCACCCCAAGCATCGCATGGGAATAGACCGAGCCCATAACGGCAAATTGTAGCAACAATTCTGGTGTGCATTCCGGATTGGCACCGCCATCAACCAAGACGAACGCCCCGGTCCGTGTTGGCATGACACACGCCAATGTCGGACGCTTGACGCCCTCCAACCGGCCCAATCGAAAGGTGGCCCCCGCAATCATTGCTCCGGTGTTACCCGATGAAATCACCGCATCGGCCTGTCCCTCTCGAACCAGTTCGATCGCTCGCAAGAGGGAAGAGTCCTTTTTTCGCCGGATGGCAATCGCGGGATCGTCGTCCATCGTTAATACTTCCGTGGCCGGATGGAAATGAATTCGACCATCCAAAAGGCCAATGCGGGCTGCGGATGCACGCAACTCCTCAATGCGACCAACGATCCAAAGGGCCGACAACCCGGACTCGGCGGCAAGGCCAAGCTTGATTCCGTGAAGCAGTTCCTCCGGTCCCCGGTCGCCTCCCATCACATCGACGGCAAGGCGCATGTAGACGAAGGAGCGCCGGTCCGTGTATGCGGAAAACCGGCGCTCTCTCAACTCGCTTTAAGCCAAGGTATTGACTGTGATCACCTGACGTCCGTTGTAGTAGCCGCAGGCTGGGCACACCCGATGGGTGATGTAGGGTGCCGCGCACTGGGGACAGGTGGTCATCTGAGGGAGATGCAGCACCGAATTGTACGCCCGGCGCATCCGCTGGCGGCTGTGTGATGGCTTTCGTTTAGGTACGCCCATAAAAAGTTCGTCGAAAAGTTAAAATTGTGGCTAACGGATCAGGTTCATTTCTCCCGCAATCACCTTAAACCAAAAACTTAGGTCGAACGAATTGATCGATCAACCTAAAGGCTCAGTTGGTCCAAGGCCGACCACGGCGACGAAGTACCGCTGGACCCTGACCCAAGACGCGAGTCTTGGAAATCGGCCTTTCGGGCAAGCCCGCGACACTCCGGTTTGCACACCGGATTGGCGGGCAAGGCTAGATACATGTCTTCTCGTAACAACGCTGTCAAGTCGGCAATATCACCTTCGGATGGCAGGGAATCCTCGCCACTCAATGGGATAAATGCCGCAAAGTCTGAAACGGTCACTGTCTCAACGTAGGTTTTCAGGCAACGACCACAGGTGCAATTCAATCTGACCGACAGTGGACCCTTGAGAAATAGGTTCTCCCCCTGAAGTTCAGCTTCGAGATCATATCGCAGCGGGGAAATGGGAACGACCAGTTCGTCCTGATAGCCCGAGGCCCACTCCTCGGAAGCAAGCTCCCCCACCAACCGCTCGCCACGCTCGCGTAACAAACGCAGATTGACTCTCAATCCCATGGTTAACTATGCGACGCCGCAGGTGCAGGCGCAACGACCGGCGCGACCAATTCAACCAAATTCGCCGGATTTCCAAGGCGTTTGGCCGCCAACGCCTCGACGACGTGGGGCAGGACAAACTGCGAAACATCCCCTCCCAATCGTGCGATTTCCTTCACCAGCCGCGAACTAACAAAGGTGTAGGTTTCGCGCGGCGTCAGAAACAGCGTCTCAACCCGTTCATTCAATCGCCGGTTCATTAGCGCCAATTGAAACTCAAACTCGAAGTCACTAATCGCCCTCAACCCCCGCACCACCGCGCAAGCGTTTCGCTGCACCACAAAATCGACCAATAGCCCATTGAAGCATGCGGTTTCGACATTCGATAGTCCCCGGACTGCTACCTCGACCAACTGGTGTCGCTCGGCTTGCGAAAAGAGCGGCTTCTTGCCGCTATTGTCCGCGACCGCTACCACCACCTGATCAAATATCCGGGAAGCTCGCTCAATGACATCCAAATGCCCCCGGGTGACTGGATCAAAGCTGCCGGGATAAATCACCGTTCGCACATTCATAAATTACGCCCTTGGGCTTGTTTTCAAAATGGCTTTGTCTAGATGCGCCAGCCAAAACAGGCGGGGGCGAGGCGCGACGAGAGAGCATATTGCGACGAAATACGCGACCGAGGAGCAACGAAGCCCCCCGCCTGTTTTGGCCAGCAGATAGGCAAATGCATTTTGAAAACAAGCCCTAACGACAAATTGAAGTCTGAATCAGGGAAGTCGAGGGGATTGACGATCCGATGTCCCCTGTTCCCACGTTTGAAAGACACTCGTCAAAATCACATCCTTCGCCTTCCAAATGAGCGTCATG